>NZ_CP010979.1:5260833-5589166 GCF_000498395.2 Pseudomonas putida S13.1.2 | reverse complement strand
CGCGGTGTTTCGGCCATTATCGAGCTCGCTGTTCAGGTTGAACCGGAAATTTTACCACAGGCGTCATTTTCGGCACGCCCCCATGGCAGCATCATGGCAAGACCCACAGGCAACCAGCTGATGAACCATTCGGCACGCGGCGTACCGGTGAGGCTGGCGGCATCGAACTGCATGGCCAAGGTCGAGTATACCCAGAAGCCCAGCAGGATCTTGCCGAACAGGGTGCCGCGCGCACGGATGATTTCGCCCAGTGTGAGCAACCACACCATAGCCCAGAGCAGCATGCCAGGCAGGCCCATCTCCACGGCGACGTGGGTAAACATGTTGTGGGTGTGGTCGAAGTGCATGCCCACCGCACTGACGTCGTAGGCAGCCCCCAGGCCCAAGCCGGTCCAGGGGTGTGCGGCAATCATGTCGACCACGGCATGGAAAATTTCCGGCCGGTAGGATGAGCCGCGCTGGGCGATCAGGTCATATACCGCGTACAGAGCAAGGCCGGTTGCAACGACTGCCAGCATGGAGAACACCCGGCTGTGGCGGTCACGGAACCACAATGGCGCCATGATGACGGTGAGCACCAGGGCCAGGAGCGCGCCACGGCTCTGGCTGAGCATGGCAAACGCCCCCAGGCAAGCCAGTGCCAACAGCCACAACAGCTGCAGGCCACGCTGCCGCGGTGGCTCATAAAGCAGGAAAAGAACGGCCGAGCCAACGACATAAGCACCCAGAATAGGATGTGATATCTCGCCAATGCCGGCCAGGCGAGCCAACAACGACTCACCCTGCAAACCATAGAAGTTGGCGATCGAGACCAGTGCAGCAATGGCCAGCAGGCCGCTACCGAGCATCAAAAGCTGGCGAATCCTCGCCAGGCCAAGCTGGGCCAGCAGCGGAAACGCCAGCAGGAACACCAGAATGTAGAGCAGGCGCTTGATCTCGCGCCCCGAGTCCTCAGCGGGCGACCAGGCCAGGCTCAGGCCACTCCAGGCCAACAGCAGCAGCAAACTTATCCACAACGCCGGCTGACGCCTCCAGGCTTGCACCAGCACCTCGCGGGCGGACCACGCCAGCACCAACGTCGGCAGCCACAGGAACAACACCAGGCCTTGCTGATAAATCTTGTTGCTCGGTGCCAAGGCAATCGCCGCCAGGAACCAGACCAGGCCCAAGCCCAACCAGGCCCGCGCCCAGGTTTTTTGATACAACATCCATTTCCCCCGATGAATCAAAGACACCTTCCATGGTGCTACAGCATTATTTTCGGCATTATTGCCGGTCATTTTGCTCGCCAGACGACAAGGCTCTATTCATGCAATGCTCCCGGCTCACCCAGGTCGACTTCGATCAGCTGACACAAGGCGCACAGGTGCTTGAGGCAGATAGCCATGGCGCCAAAGTCTACCTGCTCGCGGATGGTAATTTCCTCAAGGTTTTTCGTAGGAAGCGGCTGATTTCATCTGCACTGCTACGCCCCTACTCGCAGCGCTTCGTCGATAACGCCGCGCGCCTGGCGCAATTGGGTATCCCCACCCTCGAAGTGATCAGCCAGCACAAGCTCGACCAGCCAGGCCGCACTGCCGTGCTGTATCGCCCGCTACCCGGGCGCACCTTGCTGCAAATGTCGCGCGATGAAGGCTTCAGCTGGGACACCTACCTGCCGCAACTGATCCAGCTGGTACGCCAACTGCACCGCAGCGGCGTGTACTTCCGCTCGTTGCACCTGGGCAATGTGGTGGTTACCCCTGACCAGCACCTGGGCCTGATCGATGTGGCCGACATGCGCTTCCTGCGCCCGCCGCTGTCGGCACGCATGATTCGTCGCAATGTGCAGCACATGGTGCGCTATATCGAGCGGGAGAACCTGGGCGACCGGTTCCCGCTCGCCGCCTTCGAGGCAGCCCTGCTGGCGCACTGAGCGTCAGTTGCGCAACAGGCTCTGTGAGCCGGTGCAGAAGGCCTGCCAGGCTTGCTCCGGTGCCAGCGCCTGGCGCTGCTGCGCAGCTACCGCCGGGGCGCTGAGGGCTGTACAACGCTCGATCGCCTCAGCCCAGGCGCCCTCGTCGGCTATGGGCAGGTAGCCCCCGGTGTCGCGCAACTGCTCGCGGAACACCTGCAGGTCACTGCACACTACCGGTACACCGGCCATCACTGCCTCTTGTACCACCAGCCCCAGGCCCTCGGAACGCGAAGGCACCAACAGCCAGTCGAATGCCCGATACAGCTGCTGCAGGTCTTCGCGGTGACCGCGCAGATGAACGCGCCCAGCCAGGCCGAGCGCATCGATACGCTCCTGCAGCGCGGCATGCTGCGGCCCCTCACCAATGATCGCCAGCTGCAGGCCAGGTTGCCTTGCATGGGCCTTGGCGAATGCCTCGATCAGCATTTCGAAGCCTTTGCTCTCTACCAACCGCCCTACCGCACCCAGCATCACCCCGTCGGCCTGAGGCAACTGCAGTGCCTGCCTGGCCTGGTCCCGGCTTAGCAACGGTTCGACGAATGCCAGCGGGTCGAGCGCCATGCGCAGGGTCTGCACCGGCCTGCCCAGGTCATGCTCCAGCGATTCAGCCAACGTATGCGACACGGCCGCGATGCTAAGGCGCTCGGCCGGGAACATACGCAAAAGGCGAACATCGCTGCTGTTCAGGCGCGTCTTGCCATGGAACAGCACCTTGGCCCGCACCTGGGGGATGGTCTGCAGCAGCGGCAGCACCAGCCGCGCGACACCAATACCGTCGAGCAGCACGATTTCTGCCTTGGCCTCGGTCAGCGCCTTGCGCAAACGCATGCGCAACCACGGCCGCAGCAGCCGCCACAGGTGCCGCCCTTTCAGCGCACGTGGTGGCATGTGCCACTCACGTGTCGAACCGACCCCACAGCACAGCCCGCTACCCAGCAGCAACCAGTTACTGATCCGCGCATCGGTACCGGCGTGCGAAAGCACCTGCCGATGCACCTTGTGGATGGACATGTACGGCGTTCCACCCGCCCACATCATATTGACGATGTTCATGGGCCCTCTCCCGCTCATGTCAGGTGGGACAGCGACTTCATTGAACAAAAAGGGTGATACCCATGCCGATCAAGGCACCTGTCACCAGCGTCAATGCCAGTTTGATCCGATCACGTTGACGACGCTTGGCCTTGCGCTCCACTTCAATGGGCAAGGTCACGTGATTGCCAAATCCAGTGTGCAATACTGCATCACCCTCCAAGGTGACCGCTGTCAGATTTAACTCAGCGTAGCGCCGGGAAAGCGCCTTCTCTCCAGCATAGGCGGCAAATGGTGCACAGCGCTGGTAATCGCTCAATCGACGCAGGCCAGGGTTGAGCGAAAACGCCTGCCATTCTGCCTTGTCGGACAACAGCGGATAGCACGGCACACCGGCGATGATCTGGCGATCGCCCAGGTGGATGTACGGGCTGTGGACCGCCAGGTCGTGGGCATGGCTGCGCAGCCACACCTGCAACACGTCGGGGCTGACAGCCAGGATGGCCCGCGAGTCTTCGACAAAGCCCTGGCGGTAGAAATGCCAGTCGTCTTCGCAGTGGAAGATGTACGGCGTCTTGACGTGGCTGTAGGCCAGGTCGATAGACGGCAACTGGCCGAGCTTGGGCCGGTTGACGAACACCTTGCAGTGCGGTTTCCAGTGCTCCGGCACAGCGCCATGCACGGCATCGTCACCGGAGTCTTCGGTGATGAACACTTCGCGAATGGGCGCGGTGTTGTAGCGATCGAAACTCTCAAGGGTGTCTTTGAGCAGATCGAACCGCCCACAACTGGTCACGACGAGCGTGACATCACTTTCTTCTGAAAAGCGCACCGGACTCCCTCCGCATTGCGACTATCGGCTTTCGACACCCGCTCCTGGGCGCGAAAGCGCTCGTTTAGATGCCCAGCTTCAGGCGCAGCCGCTGCCAAGCAGACAACGGCGGGTGGGGCCTGAGCGCCGGGCGCATGTGGTCGACGATGCTACGTCCAACTGCGGCGAAACTGAAACGGGAAACCGCCAGATGGCGGCCATTTTCTGCAATCTGCCGGGCCAGTTCAGGGTCTGCTCGCAAACGGCGGAGCTTTTCCTGAAGGGTCGGGATGTTGTCATAGAACACCACGTTGTGCATGTCCTGCAGGCCCAATGCGCGGTTTTCTTCCTCGCCCTGGTCGTACGCCAGCAACACACAGCCGCAAGCCATGGCCTCGAAGTTCTTGATCATGTATTCGCCCATGCCGACGTCGGCACTGACGAAAAAACGAATACGGTTGAGCGTGTTGCAATAGTCTTCACCCGACTTGGTGCGGGTTACCAGCAGGTTCTCGACCTGCCCCAACTCGTCCAGCAGCGCCTTGCGACCGCTGTAGGCCACGCTGTTGACACTGCCGACGAAGGCCAGTTCGATGTCGCGCTCACGTCCTTGGTCGGTTAGCAACTGCTCGTCATAGCCCTTGGGCACGAACACCGCATCGAAACCTTCCTGGCGCAAGCGCTCGCTGACCATGTAGCCAGAGCTGATCACCCGTGCCCATGGCAACTGGCGGTAGTGGGCGCTGAACTTGCCGGTGTACTTGCACGGGATGTAGTTCTGGTAGGCGTCGTGCTCGAGGATGACCAGGTTCGGCACGGTGCGGATGAAGGCCACCTGGCGGATTTCCTGCTTGAAGCGCAGGAAGAATACGATGCGGTCATAACGCTCGACCTGCACTTCACGCTTGAAATAGCGTCGCAGGTTGCGCTGGTCTTCGCTGGTCAGCCAACGCAGGTCGCACTCGCAGTTGGCCGCGACGCCGTCGTACAGGCGGTCGAGAATCGCCCGCTGTTCCTTCTGCACCAGAAATAGGACTTTCATTGCTTTCCTTGGGCGCTCTGCGCCATCGCGGTCAACCATGGGGCGTGCTTACAGCTCGCGCCGCCAGAACAGTTCGTGTCGGCGCACGGCCTTGCGGAAGAACTCGTTCTCCCCATAAGGCGACGGCCGCCGCCCGGCCAGCCAGCGTTGCAGCAAGCGGCGCAGGCGGCGTTTGAACGGCGCGGGCGGCTGCAGGTCGTGCATCATGCCCAGGGCCATGGCCTTGTCGTGCTGGGTAGCCAGGTCCAGGACCAGGCTGCAAGGCGCCCATGCCTGCGCCGCGCCCAGCTGCGGCGGCAACGCCACGCCATCACCGCTGTCGCCCATGGGCCAGCGGTCGTTGTCATGCAGGTGGTTGGCGTAGCACAGCAGGGTTTGTGGCTGCCAGGCCAGGCCTTGCAAGGCTTCCAGCACCGCCGCCTGGGCGCAGATGTGATCGGGGTGCGGGTCAAGCTGCGGGTGCGGCATCACCAGTACTTCTGGCTTGGCCATTTCCAGCAAGGCACGCAGGTCGGCCAACAGGTTGTTCCAGGTTGGCGCACCGTCGCTGTCGGCTGGCAGCGGGAACGGGTTGAACTGGCGGAATATGCGGATATCGGCGAGGTCGGCTTCACGGGAGGCGGCCGGCTGGTCGGGCGCGGCCTGCATGGCAGGCAGTTGCAGGCAGAAGTAGCCCAACTGTACGCAACGCGACTCCGGCACACCGGCCCAACGCGGCACGGTGATGCTGTCCCAGGCACGCAGGCGGCCTTTCAGGCGCGCGGCCTCGGCCTTGGCCAGGCCCATCTCCTGGTAGTGCTCTGCCTCGATTTCACCAGCGGTCAGCGTCACGACCCAGGTTTCATCTGCCTGGCTGTACAGGCCATACGCAGCCAGCTCGGCGTCGTCGGCATGGGGCGCAATCACCATTACCCGGCGCCGTTGCAGTTCGACCGCCGGCGTTATCCACAGACGCGGCTCGCCCAGCAGCCGGCAATGGCGACCACGCAGGCGCAACGTGCCGGCTTGCAGCGGCGCAGCCAGGCCAGTCAGGTTGAGGAAGCGCACGCCATCGACGCCACGCTCGAAGGTTTGCCGATCGGCCTGCTCACCCGCCAGCAGCGCGACCTGCGGGTCCAGGAACCGCCCGAGCCAGCTGCCTTTTACCCGCAGCTCAAGCACCAGGGTTTCATCGCCCTGCAACGCGCAGTCGGCCTTGAGCAGGCCACCCTGCAGGCTGGCAGGGACCTGCCGCGCCTGGTCACCGAAGTCGTAGACATAGTCCTCGCCCGGCGCATAGAACAGGTGGTCGGCAAACCAGGCCTCGTGGGCGGCCCAGAGCAGCGGCAACAGCAACAGCGGCAGCCACCACCCGGCCAGTACACCGAGGGCGACCAGCGCTACCAGGCCGGCCAGCAAGCCCAGGCGCTTGTTGCGCCGGTGGCGCTTGAGCAACTGCTGCTTGCGGCTCACGCCTGATACACCGGCACAGGGTTGCACCAACGGTCCTTGTATTCGCGGTCGGCACGGCCAAACGAGAAGCGCAATGGCTTGTTGCGCGCCCGGGCATCTTCCCAGGCGGCCTGGGTATTGAGGAAGCTCAGCACGCTGCCGGGGCTGAAGGCCTTGGTTTCAGGGTCGACACCGCCATTGATGTACTCGACACTGACCCATTCGGGCGCTTCGACGCGGTACACCAGCTGGATGGCAATGGGCTTGCCGTCCAGCATCAGCACCGAGCCGATCAGCAGCTCGCGCAGGCGCTCCAGCACCTCGGCCATGCGCTCGGCGCCGGTGGCCGGGAAGCCCCAGCGGCGCTGGAACAGGTCGCAGTACATGCTAGCGATTTCCTGCGCACTGAAGTCGCTGATCGGGCGTACCACGCCACCCGCCTCTTCCAGCAGGCGCAGTTCGCGGCGCTGGTTGTAGCGGAATTTCTTCGACAGGTCTTCGTGCGCCCGCGCCATCGCCAGCTGTTCCTTCTGCGCCTTGAGGCCGCTGAAACGGCCCTGGCACAGTTCGGACAGGTAGCGTGCGGTATGGCGCAACGGTGCAGCGGCATCGGCCGCCGCAGGCAGGATGATTTCGGCGTTGCCCAGGTCGAACAGGGCTTTTTTGCCGGCACGCTTGAGCACGTCCTTGGCCAGTGCCAGGTGGCGCCCCCAGGTCGGGATGGCGGCTTTCAGCTCGCCGGCCTGGTACCAGCCCAGGTAACGCACCGGGATCTGCGCCAGGTCAGCCAGTTGCTCGACCACCAGCGGATGGGTGGCGACACTGCCACCAAAACGCGCCCACGCCTCGGCATAGGCCTTGGCGTCGATGGTTTGCCAACCGCGCTCGCGGAAGGCCTGGATACGATTGAGCATCAGGCCTGCCCCACCAGCGCACGTACTTGCGGCAGCTGCCAGAAGGCCTCGCGTACCGCTTGATCGGAGAAGCGTTCATGCAGGCGCTGCAGCATGTGCCCGGCACAGGCCTGACGCTGTTCAGCGTCCAGCGTGGCCATATGCTTCAGGCCGTGGGCCAACTGTGCGGCATCGCCTAGCGGGAACAGCACACCCACACCCTCGACCACCTCACGGGCCCCGCCGCAGGCCGTGGCCAGCACCGGCACGCCAGCGACCATGGCTTCGAGCAGGACCATGCCGAACGGCTCGTGGTCGGAGCTCAGGGCGAACACGTCGAAGGCCTGGAAGTAGCGGCGTGCATCCGGCACCTGGCCCAGGAAGTCCACCTGCCCGGCAATGCCCAGCTCGGCGGCCAGGGCCTTGAGCTCGGCCTCTAGCCGGCCCTTGCCGAGGATGGCCAGGCGGGCAGTGGCTGGCAACCCGGGCAGCGCCTGGGCAAAACCACGCAACAGCGTGGCCTGGTCCTTGTCCGGGTGCAGGCGCCCGACGTTGCCGACAACCCACGCCTGCGCGTCCAGGCCCAAGGCCTGGCGTGCCTCGGCGCGCGGCACCAGGGCCGTTTGCAGGGCGTCGATGTCGATGCGGTTGTACAGGGTCTGGATGCGTTCGGCCGGCCACTGTGGCAGGCAGCGGCGCATGTCGTCACGCACCGCGTCCGACACGCCCAGCAGGCTCAGGCGCTTGCTGAACAGGTTGGCGAACAGCCGGCGGCCTTTGCGCTCGTAGTCGCCAAAGGCATGGTGCACGCCAATCACCGGCAGGCCGGTACCCAGCAGGGCCACATAGATGGGCTTGAAGCGGTGGGCAATGCAGAAGGCAAAGTTGCGCTCGGCCGCGATGCGCCGCAAGGCACGGATGGCACCGAGCTTCAGGCCACGCACGGCCTTGGAACTGAACCCCAGGAACAGCACCTCGTCCGACGCGCAACCGGCCGCCACCTGCGGGTCGGCGGCACCGGTGAGGAACACCGTGGTGACCTGGTAGCCACGCCCCTGGAACAGGCTGGCGTACTGACGGGCACAGTCGAGGAACGGCCCGTCATAGCCATGGCAGAACTGCAGGATGCGCGGTTCAGAGCGGCTGGTCATACGCGGCCGCGCCGTCCTTCACAACCAGGATGTCTTCCATGATCAGGTACTGCAGGTCCGAGCCGAAGAACATGTTCAGGGCGTCGGTCGGCGAGCAGATCATCGGTTCACCGCGGCGGTTCAGCGAGGTGTTCAGCGACACGCCGTTGCCGGTCAGGTCTTCCAGCGCCTTCATCATGTCGTAGTAGCGCGGGTTGTACTCGCGCTTGAGCACCTGGGCACGCGAAGTACCGTCCTCGTGCACCACTTCCGGTACGCGGGTCTTCCACTCTTCAGCCACTTCGAAGGTGAAGGTCATGAACGGCGCCGGGTGGTCGACCTTGATCATCTGCGGGGCGACGGTGTCGAGCATCGACGGGCAGAAGGGTCTCCAGCGCTCGCGGAACTTGATCTGATGGTTGATGCGGTCCGCCACGCCTTCGACGCTCGGGCAGCCGATGATCGAACGGCCACCCAGGGCACGCGGGCCGAACTCCATGCGGCCCTGGAACCAGGCCACCGGGTTGCCGTCGACCATGATCTGGGCGATCTGCTGAGGCATGTTGTCCAGCTTGCGCCAGGTAGGCTGGTTCGGGTGACGGGCGCAGGCAGCGATCACGTCTTCGTTGGAATACGACGGGCCGAGGTAGACGTGTTCCATCTTCTCGACCGGTACGCCACGGGCATGGGAAACGTAGGCTGCGGCGCCTACAGCAGTACCAGCGTCACCGGAGGCCGGCTGGACGAACAGCTCTTTCACGTCCGGGCGGGCAATGATCTTCTGGTTGAGCTTGACGTTCAGCGCACAGCCGCCGGCGAAGGCCAGCTTGCCAGTTTCACGCAGGGTGTCGCCCAGGTAGTGGTCGATCATCTGCAGCGCCAGCTTCTCGAACAGCGCCTGCATGCTGGCCGCGTAATGAATGTAAGGCTCGTCGGCGATGTCGCCTTCGCGCTTGGGGCCCAGCCATTCGATCAGCTTTGGCGAGAAGTAGAAACCCTTGCCCTTCTCTTTATAGCGGCGCAAGCCGATGACGTTGGCGTACTCGGTGTTGATCACCAGTTCGCCGTTTTCGAAGCTGGCCAGGCGCGAGAAGTCGTACTTGCTGGCGTCGCCATACGGCGCCATGCCCATGACCTTGAACTCGCCGTCGAGCATTTCGAAGCCGAGGAATTCGGTGATCGCGCCATACAGGCCGCCCAAGGAGTCCGGGTCGAAGAATTCCTTGATTTTGTGGATCTTGCCGTTTTCGCCGTAGCCAAAGAAGGTGGTGGCGTATTCGCCCTTGCCATCGATGCCGAGGATTGCGGTTTTTTCCTTGAAGCCCGAGCAGTGGTAGGCACTGGAGGCGTGGGCCAGGTGGTGCTCGACCGGCTCGATCTTGACCTTTTTCGGGTCGAAGCCCAGCTGCTCCAGGCACCAGACGATCTTCTTGCGATAGCGCTTGTAGCGACGGTTGCCCATCAGGATGGCGTCGAGGGCGCGATCCGGGGCGTACCAGTAGCGCTTGGCATAGTGCCAGCGCGCCTTGCCGAACAGGCTGATCGGGGCGAACGGGATGGCTACCACGTCGACGTCGGACGGCTTGATGCCTGCCTGCTCCAGGCAGAACTTCGCCGACTCGTAGGGCATGCGGTTCTTCGCATGCTTGTCACGCACGAAGCGCTCTTCTTCGGCGGCGGCAATCAGCTTGCCGTCAATGTACAGGGCCGCGGAAGGGTCATGGCTAAGGGCGCCGGACAGGCCAAGAATCGTCAATGCCAAGGGATTAGCCTCTTCATTCGGTAAAAATGCGCCAGCGGCCTCTTGGGCGGGTGGCGGCTAAAGGGCGGGATTATAACGCAAACATGCGCGCAACGCGGCAACCTGTACTGGCCTCATCGCCGGCGAGCCAGCTCCCACAGGAACACCGCTGCCCTCAAGGCAGATGCAGTACTTGTGGGAGCTGGCTCCCACAGGACCAACGCTGCCTCAAGGGAGATTCGGTACTTGTGGGAGCTGGCTTGCCGGCGATGAGGCCAGTACAGGCAAGCAATATTATTCGGCGATCAGCCAATCCATGCGGTAGCTACCGTCCGTCTGGGCCAGCTCCTTGGCCAGCCACGGCAGCAGCTCCTTGAGCTCTTCTTCCAGGCCCCACGGCGGGTTGGCGATGGCCAGGCCCGAACCATTGAGGCCCTGCGGGCTGTCCTGGTGGTGCACATACAGCTCGACCCGCAGCAGTTTCGGCGCGCCGGTGCTGGTCAGGTCCTGGTAGTAGCGCGTGAGCGAGCGCTGGTCCTTGATCGGGTACCAGATAGCCGCGACAGTCTGGCGCATGCGACTGATGGCCTCTTTCATGGAATTGGTGCAGCGCTTGAGCTCATCGGCCTGCTCGAACGGCGGGTCGATCAGCATGATTGCGCGCTTTTCCTGCACCGGCAGCAGGGCCCTGGGCACATGCCAGCCTTCGCCCAGGTGCACGACCACACGCGGGTCTTTTTTCATGTTCTCTTTGAGCAGCGGCCCGTCTTCGGGGTGCTTTTCGTTGAGCAGGGCGCGATCTTGCTGGCGCATCAGGCGGCGCGCCAGCTCGGGCGAACCGGGGTAGTAACGCAGCTCGCCGTCGGCGTTCAGGCGCTTGATGACACGCAGGTAATCGGCAGCCATGGCCGGCACATCATCGCGGCCCCACAGGCGGGCGACGCCTTCCAGGTACTCGCCGGTACGGGTTGCCTGGTCGCCTTGCAGGTCGTACAGGCCGAGCCCTGCGTGGGTATCGATGTAGGCGAACGGCTGCTCCTTGCGCGACATCAAGGCGATGAGGCGGGTCAGCACGATGTGTTTGAGGACGTCGGCGTGGTTGCCGGCGTGGAAGGCGTGACGATAGTTCATGGCAACTCCTGCGGGGGTGGCAAGTTTACCTTGCCTTGCAGGCGGAGTCAGGCCTGGCTGCTGATCGGCGTCGCCTGCTTGGCGGGTAAACCCACTCCCACAGGGCCTGCACAGTTCTCAAACCCTGCGCAGTACCTGTGGGAGCGGGCAAGCCCGCGAAGCAGGCAACGCGGACTCAACGGCTATTACTTGTCAGCGTGATACGCCGCGTCTGCAGTCTCGAAGCGCTGCACCATCGCTTGCGACGGGCTGCCCAGCTTGCTCACCAGAACGATGGCGATGCTCGCCAGCAGGAAGCCTGGGATGATTTCGTACAGGCCCCAGGTATCGATCTGCTTCCACAGGATCACGGTCAGTGCACCGACCACGATACCGGCCAGCGCGCCGTTACGGGTCATGCCTTTCCACAGCACCGAAATCAGCACCACCGGGCCGAAGGCGGCGCCGAAGCCGGCCCAGGCATAGGCCACCAGGCCCAGCACGCGGTTTTCCGGGTTGGCAGCCATGGCGATGGCAATCAGTGCCACGGCCAGCACCATCAGGCGACCGACCCACACCAGCTCGACCTGCGAAGCGTTCTTGCGCAGGAAGGCCTTGTAGAAGTCTTCGGTCAATGCACTGGAGCACACCAGCAGCTGGCAGCTCAGGGTGCTCATCACCGCCGCCAGAATGGCCGATAGCAGCACGCCGGCGATCCATGGGTTGAACAGGATCTTGGCCAGCTCGATGAAGACACGCTCATGGTTCTCGGTGACCGGGCCTGCCAGGTCAGGGTTTGCCGAGAAGTAGGCGATGCCGAAGAAGCCCACGGCGCAGGTACCGGCCAGGCACAGGATCATCCAGGTCATGGAGATGCGGCGGGCATTGGCAATCGACTTCACCGAATCGGCGGCCATGAAGCGCGCCAGGATGTGCGGCTGGCCGAAGTAGCCCAGCCCCCAACCCATCAGCGAGATGATGCCGACAAAGGTTGCACCCTTGAGCATGTCGAAGTTGGCCGGGTTCACCGTTTCGATGGCGGCGAAGGTCTGATCGAGGCCACCGGTGGAGATCAGCACGATTACCGGAGTAAGAATGAGCGCAAAGATCATCAGCGTGGCTTGCACAGTGTCGGTCCAGCTCACCGCCAGGAAACCACCCACGAAGGTGTAGGCGATGGTGGCCGCAGCGCCAGCCCACAGCGCAGTCTCGTAAGACATGCCGAAGGTGCTTTCGAACAGGCGGGCACCTGCGACGATGCCAGAAGCACAGTAGATGGTGAAGAACACCAGGATGACGATGGCCGAGATGATCCGCAGCATGCCGCTCTTGTCTTCGAAGCGGCTGGCGAAGTAGTCCGGCAGGGTCAGCGCGTCACCGTTGTGCTCGGTTTGCACCCGCAGACGGCCAGCCACGAACAGCCAGTTCAGGTAGGCGCCGACGGTCAGGCCGATGGCGATCCAGGCTTCGGAAAGGCCGGAAAAGTAGATGGCGCCCGGCAGGCCCATCAGCAACCAGCCGCTCATGTCGGAAGCACCGGCGGAGAGCGCGGTGACCACGCTACCCAGGCTGCGACCGCCGAGGATGTAGTCGGAAAGGTTGTTGGTGGCGCGATAGGCCGCGAAGCCGATCAGCACCATTGCCGCGATGTAGATCACAAAGGTGATCGTGATTGGATTGCCCATGCGTGTGCCCTGGCGTTTGTTTTTATCTCATGTACACCCGCAGCAATGGCGGTTGCACCCAGGCGGCGAATCCTATGCAACAACGCGAAGCAGGTGCAACCATTTTTCAATTGCAAGTTGCACCTGCTTGAGCATTTTTTGTAAAAGCCGCTTTTTTGCTCCTTTTTGGCGCATCACGCCGGTTTTTCAGATCAAAACGAACCGGAAACGCCCCGTTTCAGGGTGTGGAAATGTCTGTCAGACGAGTTGCACCTTTTACACAAAAAATTCGGGTTGCACCTGGTTGCACCCGAATTGTCCTACAGCTACTCTTGGCGCCAGCTTAGGCCACAGCCGTGGCAATAACGAGGATAAGAAATGGCGACGACCACCCTTGGGGTCAAACTCGATGACCCGACCCGTGAGCGACTCAAGGCAGCTGCGCAGTCGATTGACCGCACGCCGCACTGGTTGATCAAGCAGGCGATCTTCAACTACCTGGAGAAGCTCGAGGGTGGTGCCACCCTGACCGAACTCAACGGCCACGCCACCAGCCTGGCTGATGATGCCGGTGATGTTCAGGCCGACCACAGCCACCAGTGCTTCCTCGAATTTGCCGAAAGCATCCTGCCACAGTCGGTACTACGCTCGGCGATCACCGCCGCCTACCGCCGCCCCGAGCAGGAAGTGGTGCCGATGCTGCTGGAGCAGGCACGCCTGAGCGCACCACTGGCCGAAGCCACCAACAAGCTGGCCGCCGGCATCGCCGAAAAACTACGCAACCAGAAGAGCGCTGGCGGCCGTGCCGGCATCGTCCAGGGCCTGCTGCAGGAGTTCTCGCTGTCGTCTCAGGAAGGCGTGGCGCTGATGTGCCTGGCCGAAGCCCTGCTGCGTATCCCCGACAAGGGCACCCGTGACGCGCTGATCCGCGACAAGATCAGCACCGGCAACTGGCAGCCGCACCTGGGCAACAGCCCGTCGCTGTTCGTCAACGCCGCCACCTGGGGCCTGCTGCTGACCGGCAAGCTGGTCAGCACCCACAACGAGTCCGGCCTCACCTCCTCGCTCACCCGCATCATCGGCAAGAGCGGCGAGCCGATGATCCGCAAGGGTGTCGACATGGCCATGCGCCTGATGGGCGAGCAGTTCGTCACCGGCGAGACCATCGCCGAAGCCCTGGCCAATGCCAGCCGCTTCGAGGCCAAGGGCTTCCGCTATTCCTACGACATGCTCGGCGAAGCCGCGCTTACCGAGCACGACGCGCAGAAGTACCTGGCGTCCTACGAGCAGGCCATCCACTCGATCGGCAAGGCCTCCCATGGCCGCGGCATCTATGAAGGCCCGGGCATCTCGATCAAGCTGTCGGCGCTGCACCCGCGTTACAGCCGCGCCCAGTACGAGCGCGTTATGGAAGAGCTGTACCCGCGCCTGTTGTCACTGACCCTGCTGGCCAAGCAATACGACATCGGCCTGAACATCGACGCCGAAGAAGCCGACCGCCTGGAGCTGTCGCTCGATTTGCTCGAGCGCCTGTGCTTCGAGCCGTCGCTGGCGGGCTGGAACGGTATTGGTTTTGTTATCCAGGCCTACCAGAAGCGCTGCCCGTACGTGATCGACTACGTCATCGACCTGGCCAAGCGCAGCCGCCACCGCCTGATGATCCGCCTGGTAAAAGGCGCCTACTGGGACAGCGAGATCAAGCGCGCCCAGGTCGAGGGCCTGGAAGGCTACCCGGTCTACACCCGCAAGGTGTACACCGACGTGTCCTACGTGGCCTGCGCCCGCAAGCTGCTGGCCGTGCCAGAAGCCATCTACCCGCAGTTCGCCACCCATAACGCCCACACGCTGTCGGCCATCTACCACATTGCGGGGCAGAACTATTACCCGGGCCAGTACGAGTTCCAGTGCCTGCACGGCATGGGCGAGCCGCTGTACGAGCAGGTGGTCGGCAAGATTGCCGATGGCAAGCTGAACCGCCCGTGCCGCGTCTATGCACCGGTCGGCACCCACGAAACGCTGCTGGCCTACCTGGTGCGTCGCCTGCTGGAAAACGGCGCCAACACCTCGTTCGTCAACCGCATCGCCGACCACTCGATTTCCATCCAGGAACTGGTTGCCGACCCGGTCGCCAGCATCGAACGCATGGGCACCCAGGAAGGCAATATCGGCCTGCCACACCCGCGCATCCCGCTGCCGCGCGACCTGTATGGCACTGAGCGGGCCAACTCGGCCGGCATCGACATGGCCAACGAACACCGCCTGGCGTCGCTGTCCTGCGCCATGCTGGCCACCGCTCACAACGACTGGAAAGCCACCCCGCTGCTGGCCTGCGCCGCCAGTGAAAGCGCTGCCGCGCCGGTACTGAACCCGGCGGATCATCGCGACGTGGTCGGCCATGTGCAGGAAGCCACCGTTGCCGACGTGGACAACGCCATCCAGTGCGCCCTGAACGCCGCGCCGATCTGGCAGGCCACCCCGCCCGCCGAGCGTGCTGCCATTCTGGAACGCACCGCCGATCTCATGGAGGCCGAAATCCAGCCGTTGATGGGCCTGCTGATCCGCGAAGCCGGCAAGACCTTCGCCAACGCCATCGCCGAAGTGCGTGAAGCCGTGGACTTCCTGCGCTACTACGCCGTGCAGGCACGCAACGACTTCACCAACGATGCCCACCGCCCGCTGGGCCCAGTGGTGTGCATCAGCCCATGGAACTTCCCGCTGGCGATCTTCACCGGCCAGGTGGCCGCAGCCCTTGCCGCCGGCAACCCGGTGCTGGCCAAGCCTGCCGAGCAAACCCCGCTGATCGCTGCCCAGGCCGTGCGCCTGCTGCTGGAAGCCGGCATCCCAGAGGGCGTGCTGCAACTGCTGCCAGGCCGTGGCGAAACCGTCGGTGCCGGCCTGGTCGGTGACGAACGCGTCAAAGGTGTGATGTTCACCGGTTCCACCGAGGTTGCCCGCCTGCTGCAGCGCAACGTCGCCGGCCGCCTGGACAACCAGGGCCGTCCGATCCCGCTGATCGCCGAAACCGGCGGCCAGAACGCGATGATCGTCGACTCCTCAGCACTGACCGAGCAGGTGGTGATCGACGTGGTGTCCTCGGCCTTCGACAGTGCCGGCCAGCGTTGCTCGGCCCTGCGCGTGCTGTGCCTGCAGGAAGACTCCGCCGACCGCGTGATCGAAATGCTCAAGGGCGCCATGGCCGAAAGCCGCCTGGGTTGCCCGGACCGCCTGGCCGTGGACATTGGCCCGGTGATCGACGCCGAAGCCAAGGCCGGCATCGAGAAGCACATCCAGGGCATGCGTGAGAAAGGCCGCGCGGTCTATCAAGTGGCCATTGCCGATGCTGCCGAGGTCAAGCGTGGCACCTTCGTGATGCCAACCCTGATTGAACTGGACAGCTTCGACGAGCTGAAGCGTGAAATCTTCGGCCCGGTGCTGCACGTGGTGCGTTATAACCGCCGCAACCTGGATCAACTGATCGAGCAGATCAACAACTCCGGCTACGGCCTGACCCTCGGCGTGCACACCCGCATCGACGAGACCATCGCCAAGGTGGTGGAAAACGCCAACGCTGGCAACATGTACGTCAACCGCAACATCGTCGGTGCAGTGGTGGGCGTGCAGCCGTTCGGTGGTGAAGGCCTGTCTGGCACCGGCCCGAAAGCCGGCGGCCCGCTGTACCTGTACCGCCTGCTGTCGACCCGCCCGGCCGACGCGATTGGTCGCCACTTCCAGCAGCAGGATGGCGAAGGCAAGCCAGACCGTACCCTGCACGAACAGCTGGTCAAGCCGCTGCACGGCCTGAAGGCCTGGGCCCAGAGCAACCAGCTGGCCGACCTGGCTGCGCTGTGCGACCAGTTCGCCAGCCAGTCGCAGAGCGGCATCGCCCGCCTGCTGCCAGGCCCGACCGGCGAGCGCAACAGCTACACCATCCTGCCACGCGAGCACGTGCTGTGCCTGGCCGACAACGAGGCTGACCTGCTGGCGCAGTTGGCCGCCGTACTGGCCGTCGGCAGCTCGGCGGTGTGGGCAGACAGCGAGCCTGGCAAAGCCCTGCGTGCCCGCCTGCCGCGTGAGCTGCAGGCCAAGGTCAAGCTGGTGGCGGACTGGAACAAGGATGAAGTGGCGTTCGACGCCGTGATTCACCACGGCGATTCGGACCAACTGCGCAGCGTGTGCCAGCAGGTGGCCAAGCGTGCTGGTGCGATCGTCGGTGTACACGGGCTGTCCAGCGGGGATCACCAGATTGCGCTGGAGCGCCTGGTGATCGAGCGGGCGGTGAGTGTGAACACTGCGGCGGCGGGGGGGAATGCCAGCTTGATGACCATTGGCTGAGGCTGAGGGTTGTTGAAAGGAAAGGGAGAGCTTTGGCTCTCCCTTTTTTATGGGTGATCGGCTTGAGATTGGGTTTTGGCTGGTAGGCGCTCGCCACAACATTTTTTGCGCCTGTGAGATCGAGCGCCGCCCGCGCGGCGCTCGATCTCACAGGCGCTGAAACTGCTGCGGCGAATACATTGGGGCCTTCATGCAGCCTGAAGCCAGGCCCTCACTGCTTCATCCCCAACTCAGCATCATCCATCAGTGCCTTGGCCATCGCACTCAAATAATGCGCAGCCCAGAGCATCATCGGTTTCTCATCCATCAACCCGGTAATGGTCAGTTCGCGCACATAGCCCATCAACTCCGAAGACTGCTCTCGGGCATCCCTGCACGGGATACCCGGCTCGATGCGAAACAGTGGATGTGTGCCATTCTCGCCCTGGTAGAACGTGGTCTTGCCGACGGTGAACTGGGTGTCTTCTGTTGTCATTGTTCAATCCCCTGATAATTCTCGACTGCCTGGCCTGGCCCTTTCGCGGGTGAACCCGCTCCCACAGGTTCATCACAAGCCCCAAGGCTTGCACAGTACCTGTGGGAGCGGGTTTACCCGCGAAGAGGCCAGCCCAGGCAACACATTACGCAGCCTCAATGCACAGGCCTGGCCTCAGCGGGCATCTGCACCTGAACCAATGCAGACTCAAGCAAAGCCCGCAGCGCCTCCAGTTCATGCATCGTGGTCATCATCAGGATCGAAGCCGGCGACCTGGGCTGCAGCTGCATGGCGTGGTGCACCACGGTTGCGGCACACAGCGCGTGATCCGTGGCCTGGATCAGGGTGTCTTCAAGGGAATGGGCGTTAAGGGGTGGATCGGGGACTATCTTCAGCATCATGGTTCACCTAGTGATAAAGGCCACTACACACCTGCTGTCAAACAAGAGGGTGGCAGCTGTACATGGGTTGACAGACCGGTAGGCAAACCAAAACCCGGCGCACACGAAGTGCCCCATGCACAGCTGCCATAAAGGCAAAGCGATGCGGTTTGACCTAAGCGGCCTGTCAAAGCCGGTCACTGATTTGGCAGCGACCACCCGAGACTAGGGCCCGATCCAGAGCACCGCAATGGCTTGAAGGGGGTTGGGAGTATGTTTGGGAAATGGACTACATGGAATAGGTGAAAACCTAAAATGATCTGCCGAAACTGGCCGGAATGCGGTGAGACTGGCAGGTGTTCGCGCCTCACCCTTTTCAGCGCCTGTGAGACCGAGCGCCGCCCGCGCGGCGCTTCGCAGCACAAGGCTGCTCCCACATCTGTTTCGGGCCAGTCTCTCCTGTGCCTATGGCGCGCGCACCCTGGGTGCATGGCTGGAGATCGATAAAGAGCGACTGCACCCCCTTCAATACCGCATGGAACAAACAAGGCGGACAGCGGTGGCCTCACAGGATGGCCTGGCCCGAAACAAATGTGGGAGCGGCCTTGCGTCGCGATGCGCCGCGCGGGCGGCGCTCGGTCTCACAGGCGCTGAAATGTTGTGACGAACACCTGGCCGCCTTCACGCAACCGGAAGGCAAGCCCTCACTGTCTTCTGTTGTCATTGTTCGATCCCCTGAAATTTCTGTAATCCCTGGGCCGGCCCTTTCGCGGGCACGCCCGCTCCCACAGGTACTGTGCAAGTCTTGAAGCCTGTGGTGATCCTGTGGGAGCGGGCGTGCCCGCGAAAGGGCCGGCACTCACAACACATTAATCAGCCTAGGGCTGTTAGGGGGTGGATCGGGGATCATGTCCGCCTCACCCTTTGCAGCGCCTGTGAAATCGAGCGCCGCCCGCGCGGCGCATCGCGACGCAAGGCCGCTCCCACATCTGTTTCGGGCCAGTCTCTCCTGTGCCTATGGCGCGCGCACCCTGGGTGCATGGCTGGAGATCGATAAAGAGCGACTGCGCCCCCTTCAATACCGCATGGAACAAACAAGGCGGACAGCGGTGGCCTCACAGGATGGATTGGCCCGAAACAAATGTGGGAGCGGCCTTGCGTCGCGATGCGCCGCGCGGGCGGCGCTCGGTCTCACAGGCGCACAAAAAATCAAGGCAAGCACCTGTATACCCCACCCGTTCTAAACCCATATCACCCAAACCTATTAACCTCCCCCCACCCCACCCGATTCCCTACACTCGCAGCATCCCGCCTCAGGACCGCCACCATGCCCGAGACCCTGCTCAGCCCCCGCAATCTGGCCTTCGAACTCTACGAAGTCCTCGACGCCCAAGCCCTCACCCAGCGCCCGCGCTTCGCCGAGCACAGCCGTGAAACCTTCGACGCGGCACTGGCTACCGCCCGCACCATCGCCGAAAAGTACTTCGCCCCGCACAACCGCAAGGCCGACGAAAACGAGCCGCGCTACGTGGACGGCCGCGCGGAACTGATCCCCGATGTGAAACCCGCCGTCGATGCCTTCCTAAAAGCCGGTTTCCTTAACGCCAACCGCGACTTCGAGGTCGGCGGCATGCAGCTGCCCAGCCTGGTTTCGCAGGCCTGCTTCGCCCACTTCCAGGCCGCCAACGCCGGCACCACGGCCTACCCGTTCCTGACCATGGGCGCAGCCAACCTGATCGAGAGCTTCGGCACCGAGGAACAGAAGCGCCTGTTCCTGCAGCCGATGATCGAGGGCCGCTACTTCGGCACCATGGCCCTGACCGAACCCCATGCAGGCTCATCACTGGCCGACATTCGCACCCGCGCCGAACCTGCGGGCGACGGCAGCTACCGGCTCAAGGGCAACAAGATCTTCATCTCCGGTGGCGACCACGAACTGTCGGAAAACATCGTGCACATGGTGCTGGCCAAGCTGCCGGACGCGCCGCCCGGGGTGAAAGGCATCTCGCTGTTCATCGTGCCGAAGTACCACGTCAACCCCGACGGCAGCCGTGGCCCGCGCAACGACGTGCTGCTGGCCGGGCTTTTCCACAAAATGGGCTGGCGCGGTACTACCTCCACCGCGCTGAACTTCGGCGACAACGGCCAGTGCGTCGGCTACCTGGTCGGCCAGCCGCATAAGGGCCTGGCCTGCATGTTCCAGATGATGAACGAAGCACGCATCGGCGTGGGCATGGGCGCAGTGATGCTCGGATATGCCGGCTACCTATATTCGCTGGAATATGCCCGCCAACGGCCGCAAGGCCGGCTGCCGGACAGCAAGGACCCGCTCAGCCCGGCGGTGCCGATCATCGCGCACACCGATGTGAAACGTATGCTGCTGGCACAGAAGGCTTACGTGGAAGGCGCCTTCGACTTGGGCCTGTACGCCGCGCGCTTGTTCGACGATACCCACACCGCCGATGACGAAACGTCCCGCACACAAGCGCAGGCGCTGCTCGACCTGCTGACCCCGATCGTCAAGTCGTGGCCCTCGACGTTCTGCCTCAAGGCCAACGAACTGGCGATCCAGATTCTCGGTGGCCACGGCTATACCCGCGAATACCCGGTGGAGCAGTACTACCGCGACAACCGCCTGAACCCGATTCACGAGGGCACCGAGGGTATCCAGTCGCTCGACCTGCTGGGGCGCAAGCTGGCGCAGAACAATGGCGCCGGCCTCAAGCAACTGATCCGCCTGATCGCCACTACCGGCGAGCGTGCAAGCCACCACCCCAAACTCGACCCACTGCGCCAGCCGCTGGAGCAACTGGTCAACCGACTGCAAGGCGTCACACTGGCCCTGCTCGGCGACATGGCACAAGGCAAAGTCGCTGGTGCCTTGGCCAACTCAGCCTTGTACCTCAAGGCCTTCGGCCACTGCGTGATCGGCTGGCGCTGGCTGGAACAGGCCATTCACGCCGAGCTTGGCTTGCTCAACGGCAACGCCAGCGATCGCGACTTCTACTTCGGCAAGCTGCAGGCCGCGCGTTATTTCCTGACCTGGGAAGTACCGGGCTGCCATAATGAGCTGGCATTGCTAGAGGCACGCGACAACACTTGCCTCACCATGCAGGACGAGTGGTTCTAAGGGGGAGCCACCGTGTACACGGAGGCTTTTGCATGTTCGATTCCAGCGCCCTGCTGCGCCAGCGCTTTGCCGCGCTGCGCAGTACGGCCGAGTTGTTTTCCCTGCGCCATGTGAAACAGTCGCACCAGGCGCTGTCGGTTCGCCGTAATGTCGCCGAGCCACCCTTCTTCAGCCAGGACGAGGGCGCCATGCTCACCGTGCGGGTCAACGGCGTGGAGGCCTATGCGGCCACCGCCGATCTGTCCCAGGCCGGGCTGCAACGCGCACTGGAACAAGCCGAGGCCCTGGCCCGGCAGATCGCCCCGCACAGCCTGCTCGACCTGCGCGACCAGCCAGTGACCAACGCCCGTCACGACCACACTTCGCCCAATTTCGATCAACCCGTACCCTCCCTCGCCGACTGCCTTGGCCTGCTCGCAGCCGAATCGGCCAGCGTGCCCAAGGACAGCCGCCTGGTGGACTGGCAGGCCACTCTGGGCCTGAGCCTGGTGGAGCAAACCTACCTGAACTCCGCGGGCGCCGAACTGCGCCATGCACAGCGTTTTCTGTTCCCGGGCCTGGGCGTAACCGCCAGCGACGGCCAGGACAGCCAGAGCCGTAGCCTGGGCCGCGACAACTTCGGCCAGCAGGGCGGTTTCGAGATCATCGAGCGCTGCGGGCTGGTCGGCGCCGCCCGGCAGGTGGCCGACGAGGCACTGCAACTGCTGCTGGCCCCCAACACCCCCAGCGGCCCGCGTGACCTGCTGCTGATGCCCGACCAGATGATGCTGCAGATCCACGAGTCCATCGGCCACCCGCTGGAGATGGACCGTATTCTCGGCGACGAGCGCAACTACGCGGGCACCAGCTTCGTCAAAGCCAGCGACTTCGGCCACCTGCAGTACGGCTCCAGCCTGTTGAACGTGACCTTCGACCCGACCATCGGCGAAGAACTGGCCAGCTACAGCTTTGATGATGACGGCAGCCCGGCCAGCAAGCAGTTCCTGATCCGCGACGGTCTGCTGCTGCGCCCACTGGGCGGCGCGCTGTCGCAGTTCCGTTCTGGCCTGGACGGCGTAGCCAACAGCCGCGCCTGTGGCTGGAACCGTGCCCCGATCGACCGCATGGCCAACCTCAACATCGAACCGGGTGATCAGAGCCTGGAGCAACTGGTGCAAGGCATCGAGCACGGCATCCTGATGCGTACCAACCGTTCGTGGTCCATCGATGATGCGCGCAACAAGTTTCAGTTCGGCTGTGAATATGGCCAGCTGATTGAAAACGGCGAGCTCAAGGGCATCGTCAAGAACCCCAACTACCGCGGCATCTCCGCGCAGTTCTGGCGCAACCTGTCGGCCGTCGGCGACCGCAGTACCTTCCAGGTACTGGGCACGCCCAACTGTGGCAAAGGCGAACCTAACCAGGTGGTGCGGGTCGGCCACGCCTCGCCGGCCTGTGTGTTCCGCCAGATCGATGTATTCGGAGGAGACGCCTGATGAAGCACGCTTTCGAAACGCTTGTCGGGGATGTGCGCGCTGCCCTGCAAGCAGGCGAGCAGTTCACCCTCGGCTACAGCGCAGAACAGTCGCAGTTCGTGCGTTTCAACCACGCCAAGGTGCGCCAGGCCGGTGAAGTGAGCCAGGCAAGCGCCCAGCTGCGGCTGGTGCGCAATGGCCGCCAGGCGGAACAGCAGGTGACCTTGAGTGGCGACGTGCAACTGGACCGCCAGCGCCTGAGCGATGCCCTTGAGCAACTGCGCCAGACCTTGCCGCTGCTGGCCCTCGACCCGTACCTGCGCCTGGAAGAAAGCGCCTGGCAAAGCCACAGCCTGCAGGACCATCCCCTGCCCGCACTGGACGAAGTGCTGGCCTTGCTCGACCGCGAAGCAGGCGAGCTGGACCTGGTCGGCATTTACGCCGCCGGCCCGATCTGCCGGGGCTTCGCCAGTTCGTTCGGCGCCTTTGGCTGGCACCAGGCCAACAGCTTCAACGTTGACTGGAGCCTGTTCCACGAAAACGGCCAGGCGGTGAAGGCCAACTATGCCGGCCAGCTGTGGAGCGCCGACGACTTCACCGAGCGCCTGCGCCAGGCACGTGAACAACTGGGCTTCCTCGGCCGCCCGGCAGTCACCCTCAAGCCTGGCAGCTACCGCGCCTACCTGGCGCCTGCGGCCATGGACGAAATCGCCGGCATGCTGTGCTGGGGCGGTTTTTCCGCACAGGCCCTCGCCACCGGCAACAGCGCCTTGCAGCGCCTGTACAACGGCGATGCACGGTTAAGCCCGCTGGTGAGCTTCACCGAGCAGGTCAGCGGCTCGCTGAGCCCGGCGTTTTCCGATGAAGGGGCGCCACGCCTGGATGTGCCGTTGGTCCAGCAAGGCAAGGCGCAGCAACGCTTGATCTGCGCACGCAGCGCGGCCGAGTTCGAGCTGCTGGCCAATGGCGCCGACAGCTACGAGTCGCCCTGCGCGCTCAGCCTGGCGCCTGGCAACCTGGCCAGCGAACAGATCCTTGAGCGACTAGGCACCGGGCTGTACATCAGCAACCTGTGGTACCTGAACTACTCTGACCTGCCGGCAGCGCGCATGACCGGGCTGACCCGCTTCGCCACCTTCTGGGTGGAAAACGGGCAGATCCAGGGGCCGGTGAGCACCATGCGCTTCGATGACAGCCTTTACAGCTTGCTGGGTAGCCAGCTGGAGGACCTGACCCGGGAGCGCGAGATGATCTTGTCGACCAGTACCTATGGGCAGCGCAGTACCGGGTCGAGTCATTTACCGGGGGCATTGGTCAAAGGCCTGACCTTGACATTGTGATTGGCATTACCGGCCCTTTCGCGGGCAAGCCCGCTCCCACAGAGATCCCACCACATCAGAGTGCAGTGGAGATCTTGTGGGAGCGGGCTTGCCCCGCGAAGAGGCCGGCACAGACAAAAGAGGACGTCATGCCTGAGCGCACCCCGCTGGACCCCGTCACCGCCCGCTGGATCCCCTGGGTAGTGGCCATCGCTTTCTTCATGCAGTCCCTGGACGGCACCATCCTCAACACCGCGCTGCCGGCCATGGCCCGCTCGCTGGCCGAAGACCCGCTGCGCATGCAGGGTGTGATCATCGCCTACATGCTCACCGTGGCCCTGCTGATCCCCGCCTCGGGCTGGATCGCCGACCGTTTTGGCACCAAGCGCATCTTCTTCAGCGCCATCCTGCTGTTCAGCTTCGGCTCGCTGCTGTGCGCAGCAGCCAATAGCCTGGGCTTCCTGATCTTCGCCCGCGTGGTACAGGGCCTGGGCGGTGCGCTGATGCTGCCGGTCGGGCGGCTGGTGGTGCTGCGCGCCTACCCCCGCAGCGAGCTGGTGCGGATCATGAGTTTCATCACCATCCCTGGCCTGCTCGGCCCACTGCTGGGGCCAACCGTCGGCGGCTGGCTGGTGGAAATCCTCAGCTGGCACTGGATCTTCCTGCTCAACCTGCCGGTCGGCCTGATCGGCTGCATTGCTGTATGGAAGTTCATCCCGGACCTGCGCGGTGCCGAGCGCACCACGTTCGACGGCCCCGGGTTCCTGTTGTTTGGCGCAGCGATGGTATTGATCACCATCGCCATGGAAGGCCTGGGCGAGTTGCACCTGCCGCACCTGCGGGTGATGCTGCTGCTGTTCGCCGGCATGGCCTGCCTGGCCGCCTACTGGCTGCGCGCCGGGCGCGACCCGGAGCCGCTGTTCTCGCCCAGTCTGTTCCGCGTGCGCACCTTCGCCATCGGCATCCTCGGCAACCTGTTCGCCCGCCTAGGCAGCGGCGCCCTGCCCTTCCTGGTGCCGCTGCTGCTGCAGGTGGCGCTCGGCTACTCGCCGGCCCAGGCCGGCATGAGCATGATCCCCTTGGCAGCAGCGGCCATGCTGGCCAAGTCTGTCGCAAGGCCGCTGATCGAACGGTTTGGCTACCGCATCATCCTCACCGGCAACACCTTGCTGCTGGGCCTGCTGCTGGCCAGCCTCGGCCTGGTCGACGAGCAGACACCCTACGCAGTGCTGCTGATCCAGCTGGGCCTGCTGGGCGCGGTCAACTCCATGCAGTTCACGGCCATGAACACGGTAACCCTGATCGACCTCGATGACGCCAGCGCCAGCAGTGGCAACAGCCTGCTGTCGGTTGTTGCACAGTTGGCACTGAGCCTGGGTGTGGCCTGTGCCGGCGCCCTGCTGGGCGGCTTTACCGCAGCGGGCAGTGCCGAAGGCGTGGAAAGCACCCTGGGCGCCTTCCAGTTGACGTTTGTCACCATCGGCGTGATGGCCATGCTGGCGGCAGCGATCTTCCTGCAACTGGCGCCGACGGACGGAAGGCGTGCCCGTCGTCCGGAACAACACATGGAACCGTAGGGCGAATGGCCACGAGGCTGGTAGACTGTGCGGCATTTTTTCGCTTCGCAACGCAGGCCCGCCTCGTGACCACCGAATCCACCGCCTTTGCCACTCTGCCGTTGTCCGCCGCCATGCTGGCGAACCTGGACGCCCTCGGCTATGCCTCGATGACGCCGATCCAGGCCCAGAGCCTGCCCGTCATCCTCAAGGGCCAGGACCTGATCGCCCAGGCCAAGACCGGCAGCGGCAAGACAGCCGCCTTCGGCATCGGCCTGCTGAACCCGATCAACCCGCGCTACTTCGGCTGCCAGGCGCTGGTGCTGTGCCCTACCCGCGAGCTCGCCGACCAGGTGGCCAAAGAGCTGCGCCGCCTGGCCCGCGCCGAGGACAACATCAAGATCCTGACCCTGTGCGGCGGCGTTTCGCTGGGCCCGCAGATTGCTTCGCTGGAGCACGGCGCGCACATCATCGTCGGCACCCCGGGGCGTATCCAGCAGCACCTGGACAAAGGCACCCTGGTGCTCGACGGCCTGAACACGCTGGTGCTGGACGAAGCCGACCGCATGCTCGACATGGGTTTCTTCGACGCCATCGCCAGCATCATCGGCAAGACCCCGTCGCGCCGCCAGACCCTGCTGTTCTCGGCCACTTACCCGTCCGGTATCAAGCAGCTGGCCGCCGACTTCATGCGTAACCCGCAGCAGGTCAAGGTCGAGAGCCTGCACACCGACAACCAGATCGAACAGAGCTTCATCGAGATCGACCCACAGCACCGCCTTGAAGCCGTCACCCGTGTGCTCGGCCACTACCGCCCGCAATCCTGCGTGGCGTTCTGCTTCACCAAGCAGCAATGCGAGGACGTGGTTGCTCACCTGACGGCCAAGGGTATCGTTGCCCAGGCCCTGCACGGTGACCTGGAGCAACGCGACCGCGACCAGGTACTGGCCATGTTCGCCAACCGCAGCAGCTCGGTGCTGGTGGCCACCGACGTGGCCGCGCGCGGCCTGGATATCGATGGCCTGGACATGGTCATCAACGTGGAGCTGGCGCGTGATGCCGAAATCCACGTGCACCGCGTGGGCCGTACCGGCCGTGCCGGCGAGAAAGGTGTGGCGGTAAGCCTGGTGGCACCGGCCGAAGGCCACCGCGCCCAGGCCATCGAAGACCTGCAGAAAAGCCCGCTGCGCTGGGCCTCGCTGGACAGCCTGAAGAACAAGGGCGGTGAACCGCTGCTGCCGGTAATGACCACGCTGTGCATTGCCGCAGGCCGCAAGGACAAACTGCGCCCTGGCGATATTCTTGGTGCGCTGACCGGTGATGCCGGCATCCCGGGCAAGCAGGTGGGCAAGATCGCCATCTTCGACTTCCAGGCGTTTGTTGCCGTGGAGCGCGCGCTGGCCAAGCAGGCCATGCAGCGGCTGAACAGCGGCAAGATCAAGGGCCGCGCCCTGAAAGTCCGCATTCTCTGACATTTTTGGGGCTGCTCTGCAGCCCATCGCCGGCAAGCCAGCTCCCACAGGATCACCACAGGCCTGAGGCTTGTGCAGGGCCTGTGGGAGCTGGCTTGCCGGCGATGGGCCGCACAGCGGCCCCAAACTACCACTGAGGTAACACCGTGCACTCCACCGACGTGATCATCCTCGGCGCAGGCGCCGCCGGCCTGATGTGCGCCCAGCTCAGCGCCCGCCGCGGCCGCCGGGTACTGCTGCTCGACCACGCCAACAAGCCCGGCAAGAAAATCCTCATGTCCGGCGGCGGGCGCTGCAACTTCACCAACATGTACACCGAGCCAGCCAACTTCCTGTCGCACAACGCGCACTTCTGCAAGTCGGCCCTGGCCCGCTACACCCAGTGGGACTTCATCGAGCTGGTGTGCAAGCACGGCGTGCCGTACCACGAGAAGAAACTCGGCCAGCTGTTCTGCGACAACAAGGCCAGTGACATCCTCGACATGCTGCTGGCCGAATGCGACGAGGCCGGCGCCGAGATCCGCATGCACACCAGCATCGAACACATCGAGAAGACCGAAAGCGGCTACCTGCTGCAGACCAGCGGTGGCCAGTTCGCCTGCCAGTCGCTGGTGATCGCCACCGGCGGCCTGTCGATCCCGACCCTGGGCGCCACCGGCTTCGGCTACCAGGTGGCCCGCCAGTTCGGCCACACCCTGCTGCCGACCCGCGCCGGGCTGGTGCCGTTCACCATCACCGAGCCCCAACTCAAGGCACTGTGCACCGAACTGTCCGGCACTTCGCTGGACTGCACCGCCAGCTGCAACGGCACCAGCTTCCGCGAGAACCTGCTGTTCACCCACCGCGGCCTGAGCGGCCCGGCGATCCTGCAGATTTCGTCGTTCTGGGAAGCGGGCGATACGGTCGAGATCAACCTGTTGCCGGACCGCGATGCGCTGGGCTGGCTGCAACAGATGCAGGCCGAACGCGCCAACGCCGAACTGAAGACCGTGCTGGGTGAGGTATTCACCCGCAAGCTGGCCAACCTGCTGGCCGAGCAATGGTTCGAGTCCAGGCCGATGAAGCAGTACACCCCGGCGGAACTGGCACAGATCGCCGAAAAACTGGCGAACTGGCAAGTGGTGCCGGCCGGCACCGAAGGCTACCGCACCGCCGAAGTGACCCTGGGCGGCGTGGATACCCGCGAAGTGTCGTCCAAGACCATGGAATCGCTGAAAAGCCCCGGGCTGTACTTCATCGGGGAAGTGCTGGATGTCACTGGCCACCTGGGCGGTTTCAACTTCCAGTGGGCCTGGGCATCGGCCAACGCCGCGGCGCAGTTCGTGTAGAGTAGAATCCATTCAGCAGCACGGAACGCTTCTTGCTGGCCCGTGCTGCAATGCATTCTTCGCTCACTGCCTAGCAGGCCATCATGTCATCGAGCTCGTTCCGTCAGTCACTGCGTCGCCTGTGGGGCCAAGACAAGTTCAGCTACAGCATCCGGGTCACCATCGCCCTCACCGGCAGCCTGGCCCTGTGCTGGTACCAGAACGAGATGGCCCTGCTGATTCCGCTGTTCCTCGGCATCATCGCCAGCGCCCTGGCCGAGACCGACGACAGCTGGCAGGGCCGCCTCAGCGCCCTGGCGGTTACCTTGGTGTGTTTCGCCATCGCTGCGCTGGCGGTCGAGTTGCTGTTCCCCTACCCCTGGATCTTCGCCATCGCCCTGGCTTTGGCGGCGTTCGGCCTGACCATGCTCGGCGCCTTGGGCGAGCGCTATGGTGCGATTGCCTCGGCGACATTGATCACGGCGGTGTACACCATGATCGGTGTGGACCAGCGCGGTGGCCAAGTGACGGACTTCTGGCACGAGCCGCTGCTGCTGGTGGCGGGCGCGGCCTGGTACGGGCTGCTCTCGGTACTGTGGCAGGCGCTGTTTTCCAACCAGCCGGTGCAGCAAAGCCTGGCCAAGCTGTTCTTCGAACTGGGCAGCTACCTCAAACTCAAGGCCAGCCTGTTCGAACCGATCCGCACCCTCGACGTCGAGGCCCGGCGCCTGGAGCTGGCCCAGCAGAACGGCAAGGTGGTGGCAGCGCTCAACGCTGCCAAGGAAATCATCCTGCACCGGGTGGGCAACAGCCAGCCCAATTCCAAGGTCAGCCGCTACCTCAAACTGTACTTCCTGGCCCAGGACATTCACGAGCGGGTCAGTGCCTCGCACTACCCCTACAACGGCCTGACCGAGGCGTTTTTCCACAGTGACGTGATGTTCCGCTGCCAGCGCCTGCTACGCAAGCAAGGCTCGTCCTGCCAGGAGCTGGCCCGCTCGATCCGCCTGCGCCAGCCGTTCGTGCTGGCCAGCGGTTATCCAGAAGCCCTCGAGGACCTCAACGCCTCGCTGGAGCACCTGCGCATGCAGAACAACCCGGCCTGGCGCAGCCTGCTGCGCTCGCTGCGGGCACTGGCAGCCAACCTGGCCACACTGGACCGCCTGCTGAGCGCCGCCAGCAACCCGGACAGCCTGGCCGATACCAGTGACAGCAGCCTGCTCGACCGCTCGCCACGCTCGCTGAAAGACGTGTGGAAACGCCTGCGCACCCAGCTCACGCCGACCTCGCTGTTGTTCCGTCACGCCCTGCGCCTGCCGCTCGCACTGTCGATCGGCTACGGCATGGTGCACCTGATTCACCCCACCCAGGGCTACTGGATCATCCTCACCACGCTGTTTGTGTGCCAGCCCAACTACGGTGCAACCCGGCGCAAGCTGGTGCAGCGAATTTTCGGCACCGCCGTCGGCCTGACAGTGGGCTGGGCGTTGTTCGACCTGTTCCCCAACCCGGTCATCCAGTCGCTGTTCGCCGTGGTTGCCGGGGTGGTGTTCTTCGTCAACCGTACCACCCGCTACACCCTGGCCACGGCCGCGATCACCCTGATGGTGCTGTTCTGCTTCAACCAGATCGGCGATGGCTACGGCCTGTTCCTGCCACGCCTGTTCGATACACTGGTGGGCAGCCTGATCGCCATTCTGGCGGTGTTCCTGTTCTTGCCGGACTGGCAAGGGCGACGGTTGAACAAGGCGCTGGCCAATACCCTGGCCTGCGCCAGCGTGTACCTGCGCCAGATCATGCAGCAGTATGCCCATGGCAAGCGCGACGACCTGGCCTACCGCCTGGCCCGGCGCAATGCCCATAACGCCGACGCGGCGCTGTCCACTACCTTGGCCAACATGCTGATGGAGCCGGGGCATTTCCGTAAGGAGGCTGACGTTGGCTTCCGCTTCCTGGTGCTGTCGCACACCTTGCTCAGCTACCTCTCGGGGTTGGGCGCGCACCGCGACACGGCCTTGCCGGCAGAAGTGCAGGAGCAGTTGATCGAGGGCGCCGGGCAAAGCCTGGCCAGCAGCCTGGACGAGATTGCCAACGGCCTGGCAGCACGGCTACCGGTGGCGATTCACAGCGATGCCGAAGAGGCGCTGGCCAATGCCCTGGAGCAGATGCCGGAAGAGCTGGATGAACATCAGCGGTTGGTGCAGACACAGTTGGCGTTGATTTGCCGGCAGTTGGGGCCGTTGCGGACCTTGGCGGCACACCTGATCAAGGAAGGTGCCCCGGCCTGATTTTTGGGTTGCCTGTGCTTGCCTCTTCGCGGGTAAACCCGCTCCCACAGGGATTTCACAGGGCTTGGGACATATGGATTACCTGTGGGAGCGGGTTTACCCGCGAAGAGGCCAGAACACGCGATATAGGTCAGAAGCCATGCTGACGCAACAGCCGGTCATAGCTGCCATCGGCCTTCATCGCCTCAATGGCCTGCTCGAAGCGCTCGACGATGCGTTTATGCTCCGGGTGCTTCAGGCTCACCAGGATATGCAGGGTGTTCTCCCCCAGCGGCGGCTCCACCAGCATCACCCCATCACGCACTTCCTGCGGCTCACGCTGCAGGTTGTAGCGGGCCACGTACTCGTCTTCCACCGCCAGGTTCACCCGCCCTGCCGCCAGCATGCGTACCGCCGACGAAAAGTTGCGCACCGGCACCTTGTGCAGACGGGTATCGGCGTCGAATTCCGGGGAATAGGCGTAATCACGTACCACCGCGATGCTGTAGGGGTACAAATCCGACTGGCCTTTGTAGTGGAAATTTTCGCCCGTGCGTTGCAGCAGGCGAATGCGGTTAGTCAGGTAGGCTTTGGAAAACTGCCCGATGTTGGCGCGCGAGTCGTTGTACCAGGCATTGATCAGTACGTCGTAGCGCCCCTCACCTACCCCCAGCAGCGCCCTCGCCCAAGGCGCCTCTTCATAGCCGCTGGTGTAGCCGGCACGTGCCAGTGCCGTGGTAACGATGCTGGTCGCCAGGCCGCCGCCCGGCATGTTGGCATCCGTGAACGGTGGCCAGCTGTCAGCCACCAACCGTAGCTTGTCGTGACCCGGGGCGGGTGTTGCCAGCATCATTGCCAGTAATCCCAGCACACAAAGCAGTGGCCGCATGCTCACGTCCTTTCGCTATGGAGGGCACACACTGCCGACGAGATTACACAAAGCTGTTGCAGAGGGCAGCGGCCAATAGTGTCATTTAGCCTCTATTTTGGCCGAAGCACCGACGACGTGCGATGATCGACTACCCATTCAAGGAGTTCGCCAATGTCCATCGACTGGCTCTGCAAGCACCACACCGACCTCGGCAAGGACCAGCTCTACGCCATTCTGCAATTGCGCACCGAAGTGTTTGTGGTCGAGCAGCGCTGCGCGTACCAGGAAGTCGATGGCCAGGACCTGAGCGGCGATACCGTGCACCTGATGGCCTGGCAGGACGACAAGCTGGTGGCTTATCTGCGCTTGCTCGACCCGCAGTCCCAGGGCGGGGACGTGGTTATCGGGCGGGTGGTGACCGCCCCCGAAGCGCGCGGCCTGAAGCTGGGGCACACGTTGCTGCTCAAGGGGCTGGAGGCGGCAGAGCATTGCTGGCCGGGAGTACCGGTTTACCTGTCGGCACAGGCGCACTTGCAGGGGTTTTATGCCGGCCATGGGTTTGAGGTGGTGGGCGAGGAATATCTTGAAGATGACATCCCGCACATCGGGATGCGCAAAGGCTGAAATTGCCGGGGGTGCTTTGCACCCCTTTCGCCGGCAAGCCAGCTCCCACAGGTTCCGCGCAGGCCTGGGCGATGGGCTGCACAGCAGCCCCGGAATCCTCAGGGATAGCCCAGCACTTCGCGGATCTGCCGCAAGTGGCGGATGATCCACTGCTTGTCGATCGCCCCCCAGTCATGAATGCGGTAATGCCCGGCGTGGTTGCGTGCGCCTTCCTGCTGTTCGAACTCGCAGACGATGTCCAGGTCAGCCAGCGCGGCGATGGTGTCCTGGGCCGTGCGTCGCGGCATGCCGGTAGCCTCCATCAGGGCGGGCACGCTGGTCGCGGTCTGGCTGTCGATCAGCCAGGCGACGTACAGGCGACGGTAGAAGCTGCTCTTGGTCTTGCTCACTTCCATGCTGCGTGGTCCTTAGCAGTTGCCTGGCAGCTCCCGATAGGTCAGGTAGACGCGCAGGTCGAATTCCAGTTGGTGGTAGTCCGGCTCCATATGCTGGCAGAGCTGGTAGAACGCCTTGTTGTGATCGCGCTCGCGCAGGTGCGCCAGTTCATGCACCACGATCATGCGCAAGAACTGCGGCGCAGCTTCCTTGAACAGCGAGGCAATGCGGATTTCCTTCTTCGCCTTGAGCTTGCCGCCCTGCACCCGCGACACCGCCGTGTTCAGGCCCAGGGCCCGATGGGTCAGGTCGAGACGGTTGTCGAACAGCACCTTGTCCAGGTTCGGCGCACTGCGCAGGTATTGCTGGCGCAGATCCTGGGCATAGCCGTACAGCGCCTTGTCGCTTTGCACGTCATGGCGGTCGGGGTAGCGGCGCTGCAGGTATTCGCCCAGGCGGTCGCTGTCGATCATCTGCCGCACCTGCTCTTGCAGGTGTGCAGGGTAGGCTTGCAGGTAACGTAATACGGTCATGGCGCTGCATTCGGCGTAACGAATGCCGATTCTAGCCAATCATGGCCCTGGCCAGGAGAAAATTGCCGGGAAGCCGCTGGCATCCGCAGCAGTCATTGGGTACGCCACCAGAAAACCCTGCACGTATTCGCAACCATTGGCCTTCAGCCAAGCCGCCTGGGCCGGGGTTTCCACACCCTCGGCGATCACTGTGATGCCGTAGTCGGCGCACAGGCCGATGACACTGCGGACCAAGGCTGCATCCACCGCCGAATCAGGCAAGCGCGCCACCAGGTGGCGGTCGAGCTTCAAGGTGTCGATCGGCAAGTCACGCAGCATGCGCAACGAACAGTCGCCTGCGCCAAAATCGTCCAGGGCCACCCGCACCCCCAGCTCACGCAAGCGGTGTATCTGTTTGACGGCCGCATCGATGTTATACATCAGCGAGGTTTCCGCGACTTCCACCTCCAGCTGCGCCGGGTCCAGCTGGTAAAGCTGGATCACCCGCTGCAGCTCTTCGACCAGGCCGGGCATGACGAACTGCGCGCGGCTCAGGCTGATGCCGAGCACAAGGTCTGCAGGGAAGCGTTCGTACCAGGCCTGGCGCTGGGCGGCCCCCTGGCGGTAGATCCAGCTGGCCAGGCGGTTGATCAGGCGGGCCTCTTCCAGCAACGGGATAAACAGCCCAGGCGGTACGTCGCCGACGCTGGGATGCTGCCAGCGCAACAAGGCCTCGAAGCCCCGCAGACGGCCATCAATGAACGACACCTGCGGCTGATACACCAAGGTGAAATCCTGCTGCTCGATGGCGGTGCGCACACCGTCTTCCAGCATCAGCCGCGAGCGCGCCCGGCCGTTGAGCTCCTGGTCGTAGAAACGGTACTGCTGGCGCCCGGCCTGCTTGGCGGCGTACATCGCTGCATCGGCGGCGCGCAGCAGGCCTTCCACATTGGCCCCGCAGTCCGGGAAGGTGGCGATGCCGATGCTGACCCCAAGGCACACATCCAGCCCTTCGATCTGGTGGCTGATCGAAATACGCTCAAGCAACTTCTCGGCATAGCGCCCGGCCTGTTCGGGATAGGGCAGGCTGTCGAAAAGCGCGGTGAATTCATCCCCTCCCATGCGTGCCAGCAAGGCCTCGCTGCCCAGGCAATCCTTGAGTTGCTCGCCCACCCAGCGCAGCACACGGTCACCGGTGTCGTGGCCCAACGAGTCGTTGATGCGCTTGAAGCCGTCCAGGTCCATGTACATCAATGCCTGTGCCTTGTCCGAACGCTCGTTGCGCAGCAGCGCACCTTCGGCCGCCTGGTAGAAACCACGGCGGTTGAGCAGGCCGGTAAGCGGGTCGGTCACGGCCTGGTATTCCAGCTGCTGGTGCAGGTTGCGCACCACCGACATGTCCAGCACGGTGACCACCATGGCCTGCTGGTCAGCCGGCAACGGTGCGCAGGACAACGCCACCGGCACCAGTTCGCCACCGAGGGTACGCAGCTGGGCATCATGCACGCGGAAAATACGCCGCCCCAGGTAGGCCTGGTAGAAGTCAGACTCCCCCCACACGCTGGCACTGGCGAGTTGCACCAGGTCGAGCAGGTGCACACCCTGCAACTGCTGCACCGGGGCCGCCAGCAAGCGCGAAATGGCCGGGTTGGCAAAACTGATGACGCCTTGGGCATCCACCACCAGAATGCCCTCGGCGGCGTTCTCCAGGATCGACGCATTGAACGCCCTGGCTGCCTCCAGCTCGCGGGTCAGGCGCTGCAGCATGCGCCGGTTGCGCTGCTGGTCGAGCAAGGCCTGCACTTTGGGCTTGAGAATTTGCGGGTCGAACGGTTTGAACATGTAGTCCACAGCGCCGCTGGCGTACCCTTTGAGCACGGCCGCTTCGGACTGTTCGTTGGCGGTGAGGAAGATGATCGGTGTCAGCCGGGTGCGCTGGCTGCCACGCATGAGCCGGGCGACTTCGAACCCATCCATCTCCGGCATCTGTACATCCAGCAAGACCAGGTCGACATCGTGTTCCAGCAACGCACTCAAGGCTTCCGTCCCCGAGCTTGCCGTCAACACTTGCCAATCCTGCCGGGCCAGCAACGCCCGCATGCTGATGAGGTTCTCGGGGTAGTCATCTACCACCAGAAGGACCGAGCTACCATCCAGTGGCTGTGGTTGAGCTTGAGCTTGAGCGCCATCCATGCTGCTTCTCTATTATGTGACCGACTTCAAAATACGGTTGGATCCATTATTACTCTAGTCCTGAGGTGGTAACACGCAATGCAATCAGAACGCTATCAGTGGTTCAACTGTACGGTAGCCGACTAACGGTCGGTCTGCCGGAATATGTTCCGGCTTTTTGCCACCCATAAAAAAACCCGCATCGCTGCGGGTTTTTCACTGCTGCCAGTTAATCAGTTGACCTTGGCGGCCAGCTCACCTTTCAGGTAGCGCTGGTACATGCCTTCGAGGGAGATCGGCTTGATCTTCGAGGCATTACCGGCAGTGCCGAAGGCTTCGTAACGGGCGATGCACACTTCACGCATGGCTTTGACGGTTTCACCGAAGAACTTGCGTGGGTCGAACTCGCTCGGGTTCTGCGCCATCAGGCGACGCATTGCACCGGTGGAAGCCAGACGCAGGTCGGTGTCGATGTTGACCTTGCGCACGCCGTGCTTGATGCCTTCAACGATCTCTTCGACCGGTACACCGTAGGTTTCCTTGATGTCGCCGCCATACTGGTTAATGATCGCCAGCCACTCTTGCGGGACCGAGGAAGAACCGTGCATCACCAGGTGGGTGTTGGGGATGCGCTTGTGGATTTCCTTGATGCGGTCGATGGCCAGCACGTCACCGGTAGGCGGCTTGGTGAACTTGTAGGCACCGTGGCTGGTACCGATGGCGATCGCCAGGGCGTCGACCTGGGTCTTCTTGACGAAGTCGGCCGCTTCTTCCGGGTCGGTCAGCATCTGGCTGTGGTCCAGCACGCCTTCGGCGCCGATGCCGTCTTCTTCACCGGCCATGCCGGTTTCCAGCGAACCCAGGCAGCCCAGCTCGCCTTCTACCGAAACGCCACAGGCGTGCGCCATGGCAACGGTCTGCTGAGTAACGCGGACGTTGTACTCGTAGTCGGTCGGGGTCTTGCCGTCTTCACCCAGCGAGCCGTCCATCATCACCGAGCTGAAGCCCAGCTGGATGGAGCGCTGGCAGACATCAGGGCTGGTGCCGTGGTCCTGGTGCATGCACACCGGGATGTGCGGGAATTCTTCGATGGCAGCCAGGATCAGGTGACGCAGGAACGGGGCACCCGCGTATTTGCGGGCACCGGCCGAGGCCTGGACGATCACCGGGGAGTCGGTCTTGTCAGCCGCTTCCATGATGGCGCGCATCTGCTCGAGGTTATTGACGTTGAAAGCTGGTACGCCGTAACCGAACTCGGCGGCGTGGTCCAGCATCTGGCGCATGCTAATGAGTGCCATTGTGTATCTCTCTCCCGACAAGCGTCGTTTGTTTCGTGCAAGCCTGCCGCAGGGGCGGTTGCTGTTCAAGTAGTGTGGGCCATTCACGCGGCCCGGCCAGTCACGGTGCCTTGCAGCCCCGCCCAATCAGATCGTTGGTTGCTACCCAGTACACCAGGCCTTCTTCGCCCTTGGTGTGGAAGGCCAACATGCCATCGCTGTACAGCGCGCCCGAAGCACCCGGCTCGGACTTGAGCCGGTAGACCTGGTCACCGCCGCCAAGGCGCACGTCGACCTGGTCGCGTTGTGCATCGGCGAAGCGCCACAGCACTTCGGCCTGGGTATCGCAGACCCAACGGGTCCAGTCGTCTGCCGGGGCGGGTTGCGCCGGCTGCAGCAGTGAGCATCCTGCCAGTGTCGCCAGGGCCGTTACGGCCAAAAGCGCTTTCATTCAGTTTCCTCGATTTGGGGCTGCCGTGCAGCTCTTCGCGGGCTTGCCCGCTCCCACAGAGAACGCACTGTACCTGTGGGAGCGGGCGAGCCCGCGAAGAGCTGCACAGCGGCCCCTTCTTCAAGACCACAAATCAACCTTCAGGTTGCCTCTCACCCGATCAAGGGCAACCCGGCGCCTTGCGCTGGTGGTCTTCGTCGTACTTTTCCAGGCCTTCCGGGCCCACGCGCTTGCTGATGACCGGCACGGTTTCGGCCTGCCACTCGGACTGGTAGCAACCACCCTTGGGCGGGTGCGCCGGGTCGCCATCCGAGGCCGGGCTGCCGGAGCAGGCGCTCAGCAGGCCCGCCAGTATCATCACAGGCAATTGCTTGACCATCAGGCCACTCCCTTTGCCAAGCGCCGACGTCATCAGGCCTTGGCCCGCTCTTCCAAGATTGCCACCGCTGGCAGGACCTTGCCCTCGACGAACTCGAGGAAGGCACCACCACCGGTAGAAATGTAGGAGATTTCCTTGCTGACGCCATATTTGTCGATGGCGGCCAGGGTGTCACCGCCACCGGCGATGGAGAACGCTGCGCTGTCGGCAATGGCTTTGGCCAGTACCTTGGTGCCGTTGCCGAACTGGTCGAACTCGAACACGCCAACCGGGCCGTTCCACAGGATGGTCTGCGACGACTTCAGCAGCTCGGCGAAGTTGGCTGCGGTTTGCGGGCCGATGTCCAGGATCATGTCGTCAGCAGCAACGTCGGCAATGGCCTTGACGGTGGCTTCGGCAGTTTCGGCGAACTCCTTGGCAACCACTACGTCGACTGGCAGCGGCACGCTGACCTTGGCGGCGATGGCCTTGGCGGTGTCGACCAGGTCAGGCTCGTACAGCGACTTGCCCACCGGGTGGCCAGCAGCGGCCAGGAAGGTGTTGGCAATACCACCACCAACGATCAGCTGGTCGCACACACTGCTCAGGCTGTTCAGCACATCCAGCTTGGTGGACACCTTGGAGCCGGCAACGATGGCCGCCATTGGCTTGGCCGGGGCTTTCAGCGCCTTGCCCAGGGCATCCAGCTCAGCCGCCAGCAGCGGGCCGGCAGCGGCAACCTTGGCGAACTTGGCCACACCGTGGGTCGAACCTTCGGCGCGGTGAGCGGTGCCGAAAGCGTCCATGACGAACACATCGCACAGGGCAGCGTACTTCTGCGCCAGCTCGTCGGCGTTCTTTTTCTCGCCCTTGTTGAAGCGCACGTTCTCGAACAGCACCAGCTCACCGGCCTGAACCGCGACACCGTCCAGGTAGTCGGCAACCAGCGGCACATCACGGCCCAGGGCCTTGCTCAGGTAGTCGGCAACCGGCTTGAGGCTGTTCTCGGCAGAGAATTCGCCTTCGGTCGGGCGGCCCAGGTGCGAGCAGACCATTACCGCCGCGCCCTTCTCCAGCGCCAGCTTGATGGTCGGCAGCGCTGCCAGGATACGCGCGTCGCTGGTTACCACACCGTCCTTCACAGGCACGTTGAGGTCTTCGCGGATCAGTACGCGCTTACCTTGCAGGTCGAGGTCGGTCATCTTCAACACGGTCATGAATGCAGTCCTTCAGGGCTGTTTGTTGCGGGTTGGGTGAACGACGTGCAGAAAGTGTTCGGCAACGTCGAGCATACGGTTGGCAAAACCCCATTCGTTGTCGAACCAGGCCAGCAGGTTCACCAGCCGGGGGCCGGAAACGCGGGTCTGGCTGGCATCGACAATCGCCGAATGCGGGTCATGGTTGAAATCACAGCTGGCGTGCGGCAGCTCGGTGTAGGCCAGCAAGCCTTTCAGCGGGCCTTCCAGCGCAGCCTCGCGCAACACCCGGTTGACCTCGGCCGCGCTGGTGTCGCGGGCGGTCTGCAGGGTGATGTCCAGGCACGAGACATTGACGGTCGGTACACGTACCGCTTTGGCCTGGATTCGCCCGGCAAGTTCCGGGAGCAGGCGCTCGATGCCACGTGCCAGACCAGTGGACACCGGGATCACCGACTGAAAGGCCGAACGCGTGCGGCGCAGGTCTTCGTGGTGGTAGGCGTCGATTACCGGCTGGTCGTTCATCGCCGAGTGGATGGTGGTGATCTGCACGTATTCGATGCCGAACGCCTGGTCCAGTACACGCAGCAGCGGCACGCCACAGTTGGTGGTGCACGAGGCATTGGACACCAGGCGCTCGCTGCCGGTCAGGCAGGCCTGGTTGATGCCGTAAACCACCGTGGCGTCAACATCGGCCTCGCTGGCCATGGGCTGCGAGAACAGCACCCTGGGTGCACCGGCGTCGAGGAAGCGCTGGCCATCGGCACGAGTGTTGTAAGCACCGGAGCACTCCAGCACCAAGTCGATGTCCAGCGCAGCCCAGTCGATGCCTTCGGGGGTGGCACTGCGCATTACCTTCACGCAGTCGCCATTGATATGCAGACAGTCACCATCGACCCTCACCTCGCCGGGGAAACGCCCGTGAGTGGAGTCGAAGCGTGTCAGGTACTCAAGGCTGGCCTGGTCGGCCAGGTCGTTCAGCGCGACGATCTCGAAACCCGCCTTTGCCCCCCGCTCGAACAGCGCGCGCAGGACACAGCGGCCGATGCGGCCATAACCGTTGAGTGCAACTTTGTAGGGACGCGGGTGGGGCATTCGTTGGCTCGCTAACGCATGATGGCTTTTGGGGCCGCGTTGCGGCCATCGCGACACAAGGCCGCTCCTACAGATACCGCGGCAACATCGGGGTTGCGTGGTACCTGTAGGAGCGGCCTTGCGTCGCGATGGAGGGCGAAGCCCTCCCCTTGCACGACCTGGAGGGCGTCACTGCCCTCCATTGTTACATCAGTCTTCCAGCAGCTCTTCGGCAGTACCGAGGATGTTATCCAGGGTGAAGCCGAACTCTTCGAACAGTGCAGAGGCCGGGGCCGACTCACCGTAGGTGGTCATGCCAATGATACGACCTTCCAGGCCGACGTACTTGTACCAGAAGTCGGCGTGGGCAGCTTCGATGGCGATGCGCGCACCCACTTCCAACGGCAGCACGGACTGCTTGTAGGCAGCGTCCTGCGCGTCGAACACGCTGGTGCTCGGCATCGACACGACACGCACCTTGCGGCCTTGCTCGGTCAGTTTGTCGAAGGCCTGAACGGCCAGGCCCACTTCGGAACCGGTGGCGATCAGGATCAGCTCAGGCTCGCCAGCGCTGTCCTTGAGCACGTAGCCGCCACGGGCGATGTCGGCGATCTGCGCATCGCTGCGCACCTGATGCTGCAGGTTCTGACGCGAGAAGATCAGCGCCGACGGGCCGTCCTTGCGCTCCAGGGCGTGCTTCCAGGACACGGCGGATTCCACCGCGTCGGCCGGGCGCCAGGTGTCCAGGTTCGGCGTGCTGCGCAGGCTGGCCAGCTGCTCGATCGGCTGGTGAGTCGGGCCGTCTTCGCCCAGGCCGATGGAATCGTGGGTGTAGACGTGGATCACGCGCTGCTTCATCAGGGCAGACATGCGCACGGCGTTGCGGGCGTATTCCATGAACATCAGGAAAGTCGCGCCGTAAGGCACCAGGCCGCCGTGCAAGGCAACGCCGTTCATGATCGCGGTCATGCCAAACTCGCGCACGCCGTAGTACATGTAGTTGCCATTGGCATCTTCATGGCTGACGCCCTTGCAACCTTTCCACAGGGTCAGGTTGGAGCCGGCCAGGTCGGCCGAGCCGCCCAGCAGTTCCGGCAGCAGCGGGCCGAAGGCGTTCAGGGTGTTCTGGCTGGCCTTGCGGCTGGCAATGGTCTCGCCCTTGGCCGCGACTTCAGCAATATAGGCAGCGGCTTTTTCTGCGAAGTCGGCTGGCAGCTCACCGTTCAGGCGGCGCTTGAGCTCGCTGGCCAGCTCCGGGAAGGCAGCGGCATAGGCGTCGAAACGCTGGTTCCATTCGGCTTCGGCCTTGGCGCCGGCTTGCTTGGCATCCCACTCGGCGTAGATGTCGGCAGGGACTTCGAACGGACCGTGGTTCCAGTTCAGTTCCTTGCGCGCCAGGGCGATTTCGTCGTTACCCAGCGGGGCACCGTGGCAGTCTTCCTTGCCCTGCTTGTTCGGCGAACCGAAACCGATGATGGTCTTGCAGCAGATCAGGGTCGGACGGTCGCTCTTGCGGGCGGTGTCGATGGCGGTACGGATCTCGTCGGCGTCGTGGCCATTGACGTTGCGGATCACCAGCCAGTTGTAGGACTCGAAACGCTTCGGCGTGTCGTCGGTGAACCAACCTTCCACTTCACCGTCGATGGAAATGCCGTTGTCGTCATAGAAGGCAACCAGCTTGTTCAGGCCCAGGGTGCCGGCCAGCGAGGCGACTTCATGGGAGATGCCTTCCATCATGCAGCCGTCGCCCAGGAACACGTAGGTGTTGTGGTCGACGACGTTGTGGCCTTCACGGTTGAACTGGGCACCCAGTACTTTCTCCGCCAGGGCAAAGCCCACGGCGTTGGCCAGGCCTTGGCCCAGCGGGCCGGTGGTGGTCTCGACACCCGGGGTGTAGCCGAACTCCGGGTGGCCCGGGGTACGGCTGTGCAGCTGGCGGAACGATTTGAGGTCATCGATGGTGACGTCGTAGCCGGTCAGGTGCAGCAGCGAGTAGATCAGCATCGAGCCGTGGCCGTTGGACAGCACGAAGCGGTCACGGTCGGCAAAGCTCGGGTTGCTCGGGTTGTGCTTCAGATAGTCGCGCCAGAGCACTTCGGCGATATCCGCCATGCCCATCGGGGCACCTGGGTGGCCGCTGTTGGCCTTTTGCACGGCATCCATGCTGAGGGCACGAATGGCGTTGGCACGTTCACGACGGCTGGGCATCGCTGATCTCCTGGGGTCTTGAATAGGTGGTGTTACGAAAAAGGCGGCCATTTTCGCCCACTGGGGGGCTTTGGGGCAATGACGTATGGTCGCAGTCGGGGGATTTTCCTGTGATTGGCATTCAATTCGGGGCAAAACCGGGTTACCCGCCCCGCCCATCACCCAATATCAAAACTTTTTGATATTGGCCTTGCTAGGGCATCGATGCCTGTCTAGACTGCCGCCCCATGAACCTGCGCGCGCAATCGATCCCCGAGCAACGTGAAGCATTGGCAGCCCTGTGCAAAGCCAGTGGCGACGCGCTGCGCCTGAACGTATTGCGCGCCCTGGCCAACGACTCGTTCGGCGTGCTGGAGCTGGCGCAGATCTTCGACATCGGCCAGTCGGGCATGAGCCACCACCTGAAGGTGCTGGCCCAGGCCGAGCTGGTGGCAACTCGCCGCGAAGGTAACGCCATCTTCTATCGCCGCGCACTGCCCGACAGCCTGCGCCTGGGTGGTCGGCTGCATGCGGCGCTGCTCGAAGAAGTCGACGACCTGGCCCTGCCGCCGGCCGTGCAGGCGCGGATCGCCCAGGTGCAACAACGCCGCGCGGCCACAAGCCAGGACTTCTTCCTGCGCGTGGAAGAGAAGTTTCGCGCCCAGCAAGACCTGATCGCCGGCCTGCCGCAGTACCGCGAAAGCCTGCTGGCGCTGCTCGACAAACTGCATTTCGACCCGGCCGCCAGCGCCCTGGAGGTCGGCCCCGGTGACGGCGGCTTCCTCCCCGACCTGGCCCGGCGCTTCGCCCAGGTCACCGCCCTGGACAACAGCCCGACCATGCTCGAACTGGCGCGCCAGGTGTGCCAGCGCGAGGGGCTCGACAACGTGAACCTGCAGTTGGCCGATGCACTGGGTGCAACGGATGTGGCCGCCGACTGCGTTGTGCTGAACATGGTGCTGCACCATTTCAGCGACCCGGCCCTGGCCTTGAGCCAGTTGGCCAAACGGGTGAAGGCAGGCGGCAGCCTGCTGGTCACCGAATTGTGCAGCCATGACCAGGGGTGGGCGCGGGACGCCTGCGGCGACCTGTGGCTTGGCTTTGAACAGGACGACCTGGCCCGCTGGGCCAACGCTGCCGGGCTGGCCCATGGGGACAGCCTGTACGTGGGCTTGCGTAACGGTTTCCAGATCCAGGTCCGCCACTTCCAGCGGACGGCTGGCGACATACACCATCGGTAAATTTCAGGAACCTTCGAGATGAGCGAATACTCCCTTTTCACCTCCGAGTCCGTGTCCGAAGGGCATCCGGACAAGATCGCCGACCAGATTTCGGACGCCGTCCTTGATGCCATCATCGCCCAGGACAAATACGCCCGCGTAGCGTGCGAAACCCTGGTCAAGACCGGTGTCGCCATCATCGCCGGCGAAGTCAGCACCTCGGCCTGGGTCGACCTGGAAGACCTGGTGCGCAAGGTGATCATCGACATCGGCTACAACAGCTCCGACGTCGGCTTCGACGGCGCCACCTGCGCCGTGATGAACATCATCGGCAAGCAGTCGGTGGACATCGCCCAGGGCGTGGACCGCTCCAAGCCAGAAGACCAGGGCGCCGGTGACCAGGGCCTGATGTTCGGCTATGCCAGCAACGAAACCGAAGTACTGATGCCGGCACCAATCTGCTTCTCGCACCGTCTGGTCGAGCGCCAGGCCGAAGCGCGCAAGTCCGGCCTGCTGCCGTGGCTGCGCCCGGATGCCAAGTCGCAGGTCACCTGCCGCTACGAAAACGGCAAGGTGGTCGGTATCGACGCGGTGGTATTGTCGACCCAGCACAACCCGGAAGTTTCGCAGAAAGACCTGCAAGAAGCCGTGATGGAGCTGATCGTCAAGCACACCCTGCCTGCCGAGCTGCTGCACAAGGGCACCCAGTACCACATCAACCCGACCGGCAACTTCATCATCGGTGGCCCGGTGGGTGACTGTGGCCTGACCGGCCGCAAGATCATCGTTGACTCCTACGGCGGCATGGCCCGCCACGGTGGTGGTGCGTTCTCCGGCAAGGACCCGTCCAAGGTCGACCGCTCCGCCGCCTATGCCGGCCGCTACGTAGCCAAGAACATCGTTGCCGCCGGCCTGGCCGAGCGTTGCGAGATCCAGGTGTCGTACGCCATTGGCGTGGCCCAGCCGACCTCCATTTCGATCAACACCTTCGGTACCGGCAAGGTCTCCGACGACAAGATCATCCAGCTGGTGCGCGAGTGCTTCGACCTGCGTCCGTACGCGATTACCACCATGCTTGACCTGCTGCACCCGATGTACCAGGAAACCGCTGCTTACGGCCACTTCGGCCGCACCCCGCAGCAGAAGACTGTCGGCGACGACACCTTCACCACCTTCACCTGGGAGCGCACCGACCGCGCCCAGTCGTTGCGTGACGCTGCCGGCCTGTAAGTTTCCTACAGCACCAGGCGAAAGCCCCTGCCGAGGAATCGGCAGGGGCTTTTTTGTGACATATCGGCTGACAATCGCGCGGCGGCAAGCGCCTGCGAACCTGCCTAGGCTTGGGGACCCACCCGCCATGCAAGGATGCTGGCCATGCCGTACCAGCTGCTGCTTGTCCTGCTGTTTGCGCTACACACCCCTCTGGCCAGCGCCACCTCATGCCCCGACTGGAAGCCGCAACAGGCAGAGGCCGAAGTTGCGCAACTGCGCGCCACGCTTGCCCGATGGGACGAGCACTACCATCGCCAGGGGCTTGCCCTGGTCGCCGATGAACTGTACGACCAAAGCCGCGAGCGCCTGAATCACCTGCAGCAATGCTTCGCGGTTGGCAGCAGCCCCTCCCCCCTGACCAGCGCTCGCGGCCCGGTCCCCCACCCGGTGCCGCATACCGGCGTCGACAAGCTGGCAGACCGCCAGGCCGTGGGGCGATGGCTCACCGGCAAGACCGGCGTGTGGGTACAGCCCAAGGTCGACGGTGTTGCAGTTTCCCTCACTTATCAGCGGGGCCGATTGGTACAGCTGACCAGCCGGGGTGACGGGGTACACGGCCATGACTGGAGCCGACACATCCCACAACTCGGCGCAATCACCCGACAATTGTCCACGCCGGTTGACCTGCACTTGCAAGGTGAACTGTATCTGCGCCTGACCGAACACGTACAAGCCCAGGCAGGCAGCGCCAACGCCCGCGGCACCGTAGCCGGGCTGCTCGCACGCAAGCAAATGACCGCCGAGCAAGGGAACACTATCGGCCTGTTCGTGTGGGGCTGGCCGCAAGGCCCTGACCAACAGGCCGAACGCCTCGCACAACTGGAACAACTGGGTTTCCCCGACAGCCAACGTTACAGCATCGCCATCGACACGCTGGAAGATGCAGCCCACTGGCGCGAGCACTGGTATCGCTCTCCCCTGCCCTTCGCCACCGACGGCGTGATCCTGCGCCAGGGCAGCCGGCCGCCCGCCGAGCGCTGGCAAGCCAAGGCGCCGTACTGGATCGCAGCCTGGAAATACCCTTATGTGCAAGCCTTGGCCGAAGTACGCGACGTGCGCTTTCGGGTTGGCCGCACCGGCAAGGTCACGCCCGTTGTGCATGTGCAGCCGGTAACCCTCGACGACAGGCGCATTACCCAGGTAAGCCTTGGCTCGCTGGCGCGCTGGCAAGCCCTGGATATCGGCCCCGGCGACCAGGTGGCCATCAGCCTTGCCGGGCTGACCATTCCACGGCTCGATCACGTCGCGCACCGCGCTGTCGAGCGCCAAACCCTGGCCGCGCCTGCTCCCGAGCAGCATCACGCGCACAGCTGCTGGCAGGCCAGCGAGGCCTGTGAGGAACAATTCATTGCCCGGCTCACCTGGCTTGGCGGGAAACACGGCCTGGCCTTGCCGCGCACCGGGCCCGGGACATGGCGCCGGCTGGTCGAAGCTGGCCTGGTAACGTCAATGACCGATTGGCTGCATCTCGATGCCGAGCGCCTGCAGCAGGTCCCCGGCATAAGCAGCCTGGCGGCGGCACAGCTGCTGGGCAGTTTCGACCAAGCGCGCTCACGCCCCTTCGATCAGTGGCTGCGCGGCATTGGCGCGCCCGTCGGCAAGCATCTACAACTGACGGGTGACTGGCCAGAGCTGGCTTCGCGCAGTACCGGGCAATGGCAAACCGTGCCCGGCATCGGCACAAAACGCTCGCGCCAACTTGTGGATTTCTTCGCGGCCCCTGAGGTGCAAGCCATTGCTGCACGGTTGGCGAAAACCGGCATAGAGGGGTTCCCCGCTACGCCCCAGCGCATTGAGCAATGATTTTTTACCATTTAGCTTGTAGGAAAACCCGAGATTCAAGCGGAAAACCCCACCAAGGGTTCCTAAATGGGCAAAACCAAGGCAGGATTTCCACCAACTTTTGCTGCCCCGCCCCGTTCAGGAGGCTTTTCATGAAACGCATTTCGACTCTTTTCCTGCTCGCATCACTCGGTTTGGCTGCAGGTGCCGTGCAAGCCGCCCAGCCAGACCCAGGCCTGACCGGCTGCGCCGCCAAGCGCAGCGCCATCGAGAACCAGCTGAAAATTGCCCGCGACCACGGCAATAGCGGCCAGGTCGCAGGGCTGGAGGAAGCACTGCGTGGCGTGGACAACTGCACCGACGCGAGCCTGCGCAAAGAGCGAGAGCAGAAGGTGCTGGATGCACGTCACGAAGTGGCGCAGCGGGAAAAAGACCTGAAGAAAGCCGAGAAAAAAGGCGACGCGGAGAAGATCAACAAGCGCAAGGACAAGCTTGCCGAGTCGCGCAAAGAGCTGCAGGAAGCCGTGGACGATCTGGATCGCTGACAGCGATTCGCGTTGCCCTTACTGGCCTCATCGCCGGCAAGCCAGCTCCCACAGGTATCACACTGCCTTCAATTACTGCGCAGTACCTGTGGGAGCTGGCTTGCCGGCGATGAGGCCACAGCAGGCCATCAATGATTACGAAACTCGGTATGGCACGCCTTGCACGCTGCTTCGACCTTGTCCATCGGCGCTTTCAATTGCGCAGCATCCAGCGGCTGGGTGCGGCTGACATCGACCAGCTCGCCGGTGACGCTTTCCAGCTGCCGGGCCAGGTCATGAAAGCGCGCCTGCCGCTCCCACACCTCTGCGCGCGCGGCGCTATCACCGCCATCGCGCACTTGCGGAAAATGCTGCCAGGGCTGGTGCGAAAGGTTGTCCAGCTTCAGCGCACCGTCGGCAAACTTCAGCCCGTCGAACGGCAACCGGCCGCGCAGCATACCGCCCAGGTCTTCGCTGGTGTTGAGCATGTCCTTGAAGATTACCTTGCGCTTGCCCAGCGGCGAGTTGGGGTCAACCCGGTCACAACCACTCAGGGCCAGGGCTGCCAGCAGAACAACGGTCAATCGCTTCAACATCACGCTCACTTCGGCCTACGCAAATGGGCGGCCAGTATCACCGCCCAAGGGCCAAACACCAATAGCCACATAAAAAACAGGGGCGAATCTTCATGTTCGCCCATGACAGGAATGCACACATGACATCTGCCTTGCGCCACCTGGCCTGGACACTCCCGGTGCTGGCCTTGCTGGCCGGCTGCAACGGCGGCGAGAACGCCAAGCCCGAGCCCCACGCCATTGCCACCTATGCCCCGGCCACATGGCAAGACCTGCCCGCGGTCAGCGACGAAGACCTGCTGGCCGGTTTCTACGCCTGGCGCAGCGGCTGTGAAAAGCTCAAGCGCGACCCAGTGTGGGCCGCCACCTGCGAAGCGGCCGGCAGCGACACGGCGAGCGCCGCCCAGGTCCGTACCTTCCTTGAACAGAACCTGCAGGTATACGGCCTGCGCTCCGCCGATAACAATGCCAACGGCCTGATTACCGGATACTACGAGCCGGTCTACCCCGGCAGCCTGAGCCAATCGGCGACCAACCATGTGGCGGTCTACGGCATCCCTGATGACATGATCGTGGTCGACCTGGCCAGCGTGTACCCCGAACTCAAGGGTAAACGCCTGCGCGGTCGGCTTGATGGCCGGGTGCTCAAGCCCTACGACACTGCCGAAGTGATCAACCGCAACGGCGTCAAGGCACCGGTGCTGGCCTGGCTGACGGACCCGATGGACCTGCAATTCCTGCAAATCCAGGGTTCTGGCCGGGTACAACTGGAAGACGGCCGTCAGTTGCGCCTTGGCTACGCAGATCAGAATGGCCACCCCTACCGGCCAATCGGCCGCTGGCTGGTGGAGCAGGGCCAGCTGAAAAAAGAAGAAGTGAGCATGGGTGCCATTCATGCCTGGGCCCAGGCCAATCCGCAGCGTGTCCCGGAACTGCTGGCCAGCAACCCTAGCTACGTGTTCTTCAGCACTCGCCCAGACAGTAATGAAGGCCCGCGCGGCTCGTTGAACGTACCGCTCACCGCCGGCTACAGCGTGGCCATCGACCGCAAGGTGATTCCGCTGGGCAGCCTGTTGTGGCTTTCCACCACGCGCCCCGACGGGTCGCCAGTGGTGCGCCCGGTAGGCGCGCAGGACACTGGTGGGGCGATTGCGGGTGAAGTGCGTGCCGACCTGTTCTGGGGCACCGGGCCGGAAGCCGGCGAGCTGGCGGGGAACATGAAGCAGCAGGGGCAGATCTGGATGCTCTGGCCTAAAGGCCAGCCACTACCTGAGGTACCTAAGGTACCTTGATCGGCGGTGGATTCTTCGCGGGCTTGCCCGCTCCCACAGGTACACCACAGTACTCAAGGGCTGTGTTGTACCTGTGGGAGCGGGCCAGCCCGCGAAGAAGGCAACGCGGTTTCAGACGGAAACCACGAAGAACGACACGATCAGCGCCAACCCGGCAAACCACACCAGCGAGCGCAAGGCAGCCCAGTCGGCCAGGTAGCAGATGATGTAAAGCAAGCGGCTGGTGATGTACATCACCCCCAGCACATCCTGCGTCACCTGCTCGGCGTTGCCGACGATATCCGCCACCAGCACCGCCGCAGCAAATGCCGGGAATGCCTCGTAGCCATTCTGCTGCGCAGCATGGGCACGCCGCGGCAAGCCCGACAAGGTATCAAGGAAGGCTCGCGGGTCGTGATTGTCCTTGAGGCCGAACCGGCCGCTGGCCACCTTGGCGATCAAGGCACACAGCGGGTTCAGCAGCAGCGCGATCAGGATGCACCATAGGGCAACGGTCATGCTCAGACTCCTTGTTCGAAAATGGGTTAGAGCTTCATCACCAGCATGCCTGCCAGGACCAGCCCGCAAGCTAGGAGTCTCGGCCCGCCAAAAGGTTCTTTGAGGTAGCGCATACCCAGCAGCACCACCAGGATCACGCTCAACTCCCGCAACGCGGCAGCCTCGGCCACCGACCCCAGGTGCATGGCCCACAACACCAGGGCATAGCTGAACAATACGCAGAACCCTACCGCCAGCCCGAGCCGCCATTGGGTACGCCAGAACAGTACAAACGGCGCCCGCCGCGCTATGCCAGCCAACAACGGAAATTGCCAAGCACTGAGCAGGGTCAGCCACACCAGGTAATCCCACGGTTTGCCCCACAGTCGCACGGCCTGGCCGTCGAACCAGGTGTAGCAACCAATGCACAGGCCAATCAACGCAACCACAGGCAACATCGACCAGGGCAGCCGGTCACCGCCGCCGCCCTGCCACAACAGGCAGGCCATTCCACAGGGGATCAACAGGATACCGATGATCTGCTGCTGGCTCAGCGACTCCCCGGCAAAGGCCAGGGTCAGCCCCAGCACCACCAGCGGCGACAGCCCGCGCATCAGAGGATAGACCAGCCCCAGGTCGCCCACTTGGTAGGCTTTTATCAGCAGGTAGCGGTACAGCTGCTCGGCCAACGCTGAGGCTATCAACCAGGGCCATATTTCAGCTGGCGGCACATCGACGAAGGATACCGCCAGCACCGCGAACACCAGGGCCACCGTGTCCATGCTGGCGATCACCAGCAAGCGCTCGCCGCTGAATTTGATCAGCGTATTCCAGGTCGCATGCAGCAAGGCGGCGACCAGCACCAAGGATGTTGCCAACACGCCTTCTTATCCTTAATGGCTTTTTATTGATGTGAATATATAGCGTTCAGGGGCCGCTGTGCGGCCCAATCGCCGGCAAGCCAGCTCCCACATTGACCGCGCCGCTTTCAAGGTTGATGCCCTACATGTGGGAGCTGGCTTGCCGGCGATTGGGCTGCGCAGCAGCCCCTTAAATGGGAACGATTGGAACGAATCCGGTCAAAGCTTGTGTCCCGAACCCCGCGCCAGGTCATCAAAGAACTGCCCGAGCCATTCGGGTAACGACTTGGAAGCCACTGTCACAGGATTCGGGATGCTTGAATTAGTTGCCGCGTTTATCTGCCTCACCACCCTCCTTACCTATGTAAATTACCGTTTCATCGGCCTGCCCCCCGCCATCGGCGTGATGGTTACGGCACTGCTGTTCTCCCTGATGCTGCAGGGCCTTAGCCTGATCGGCTTCCCTGGCCTGGAAGAGCGCGTCGAAGGGCTGATGAACCAGATCGATTTCAACGACCTGTTGATGCACTGGATGCTGGCGTTCCTGCTGTTTGCCGGCGCCTTGCACGTAAACCTCAGCGATTTGCGCAGTTACCGCTGGCCGATCGGCTTGCTCGCGACAATTGGGGTGCTGATCGCCACTGTGGTCATCGGCTACCTGTCGCACTGGGTATTCGCGATGTTCGGCTGGCAAGTGCCGCTGATCTACTGCCTGCTGTTCGGTGCGCTGATCTCGCCCACCGACCCGATTGCCGTGCTGGGCGCGTTGCGTACCGCAAACGCCTCCAAACCGCTGAAAACCACCATCGTCGGCGAGTCGCTGTTCAACGACGGTACCGCGGTAGTGGTGTTCACCGTGTTGCTGGGCATCATCCAGCTTGGCGAAACGCCGAGCATGACCGACACGGCGATCCTGTTCGCCCGCGAGGCCATTGGCGGCGTGGTATTTGGTGGTCTGATCGGCTACGCCACCTACCGCATGATCAAGAGCATCGAGCAGTACCAGGTAGAAGTCATGCTGACCCTGGCGCTGGTCATCGGTGGCTCGGCCATGTGCTACGAGCTGCACGTTTCGGCGCCGATCGCCATGGTGGTGGCCGGCCTGATCATCGGCAACCTGGGACGCAACCTGGCGATGAACGACATGACCCGTCGCTACATGGACGGTTTCTGGGAGCTGATCGATGACATGCTCAACGCCCTGCTGTTCGCACTGATCGGCCTGGAGCTGTTGCTGCTGCCATTCAACTGGATGCACCTGGCGGCCGGCGGCGTGCTGGCGCTGGCGGTGCTGCTGTCGAGGCTGCTGACCGTGGCCCCGGCCATTGTCCTGCTGCGCCGCTGGCGCCCGGTGCCCAAAGGCACGGTGCGGGTGTTGACCTGGGGTGGCCTGCGTGGCGGGGTGTCGGTGGCCCTGGCACTGTCGCTGCCACTGGGCGAGGAGCGTGACCTGCTGCTGTCGATCACCTACATCGTGGTGTTGTCCTCGATCCTGGTGCAAGGCTTGAGCATCGGGCGGGTGGTGCGCAAGGTCAGCGCCCAGCCGTAAGATTTTCGGGGCCGCTTTGCGGCCCATCGCGACACAAGGCCGCTCCTACAGGGGATCGCATTCTCCTGTAGGAGCGGCCTTGTGTCGCGATGGGCTGCAAGGCAGCCCCAGCATGTTTACTCGACTGCAGAATCCGGGAACTGGTCCTGGACATACTTGATCTCGGTGCGCCCGTGCGCTGCCGGCAAGCCGTCTTCACCCAAGTTGACGAACACCATCTTGTCGACGGTCAGAATGCTCTTGCGGGTGATCTTGTTGCGTACTTCACACTTGAGGGTGATCGAGGTGCGGCCGAACTCGGTGGCAGTGATGCCCAGTTCGATGATGTCGCCCTGACGCGAAGCGCTGACGAAGTTGATTTCCGATATGTACTTGGTCACTACGCGCTGGTTGCCCAGCTGGACGATGGCGTAGATGGCCGCCTCTTCGTCGATCCAGCGCAACAGGCTGCCACCGAACAGGGTGCCATTGGGGTTGAGGTCTTCGGGTTTAACCCACTTGCGGGTGTGAAAGTTCATCTGTACTCCTGACCTGCTTGGCTAACGTGTAGCAATGATGGCAGAGCGGCCGCCATCGCTCCATTGAACATCGACTATCGTCTCGATTAATCGACAGAAAACCTTGGGCAAGTGGCCGCGCGCGGCTATAATCTGCGCCGTTTCACATGGTCGCCCACTGCGGCGCCATGCCCGCCACCTGTCCGAGGGGCGCTGCAGCAGGCTAGGCCTGTCAGGCTCGGATGGGGCGTTGTCCGCTCCCGCGGACGCTCAACGCACAACGGCGCCCATTCGCACACTACGAATGGAGGCTCTCATGAGCGCTGTAAACACGCCTGCTGGTTTTACCGATTTCAAAGTCGCCGACATCTCCCTGGCCGCCTGGGGCCGTCGCGAAACCATCATCGCCGAATCGGAAATGCCTGCGCTGATGGGCCTGCGTCGCAAGTACCTGACCGAGCAGCCGCTCAAGGGTGCGAAGATCCTGGGCTGCATCCACATGACCATCCAGACCGCCGTGCTGATCGAAACCCTGGTAGCCCTGGGTGCCGAAGTACGCTGGTCGTCCTGCAACATCTTCTCTACCCAGGACCAGGCCGCCGCGTCCATCGCCGCCGCCGGCATCCCGGTGTTCGCCTGGAAGGGTGAAACCGAAGAAGAGTATGAGTGGTGCCTGGAGCAGACCATCCTCAAGGATGGCCAGCCATGGGACGCCAACATGATCCTCGACGACGGCGGTGACCTGACCGAGCTGCTGCACAAGAAATACCCGCAAGTGCTGGACCGCGTGCACGGTGTGACCGAAGAGACCACCACCGGCGTGCACCGCCTGCTGGACATGCTGGCCAAGGGCGAGCTGAAAGTCCCGGCGATCAACGTCAACGACTCGGTTACCAAGAGCAAGAACGACAACAAGTACGGCTGCCGTCACAGCCTGAACGACGCCATCAAGCGTGGTACCGACCACCTGCTGTCGGGCAAGCAAGCCCTGGTGATCGGCTACGGTGACGTGGGCAAGGGCTCGGCCCAGTCCCTGCGTCAGGAAGGCATGATCGTCAAGGTCACCGAAGTTGACCCAATCTGCGCCATGCAGGCCTGCATGGACGGTTTCGAGCTGGTCTCGCCGTTCATCGACGGTATCAACGACGGCACCGAAGCCAGCATCGACAAGGCCCTGCTGGGCAAGATCGACCTGATCGTCACCACCACCGGTAACGTCAACGTCTGCGATGCCAACATGCTCAAGGCCCTGAAGAAGCGTGCCGTGGTCTGCAACATAGGCCACTTCGACAACGAGATCGACACCGCCTTCATGCGCAAGAACTGGGCCTGGGAAGAGGTCAAGCCGCAGGTGCACAAGATCCACCGCACCGGTGCTGGCAGCTTCGACCCGCAGAACGACGACTACCTGATCCTGCTGGCCGAAGGCCGTCTGGTCAACCTGGGTAACGCCACTGGCCACCCAAGCCGCATCATGGACGGTTCGTTCGCCAACCAGGTGCTGGCACAGATCTTCCTGTTCGAGCAGAAGTACGCCGACCTGTCGGCCGAGAAGAAAGCCGAGCGCCTGACCGTTGAAGTGCTGCCGAAGAAGCTCGACGAAGAAGTGGCCCTGGAAATGGTCCGCGGCTTCGGCGGCGTGGTTACCAAGCTGACCAAGCAGCAAGCCGACTACATCGGCGTGACCGTCGAAGGCCCGTTCAAGCCACACGCCTACCGCTACTAAGTAGTCGCTGGCAACGCTTCGCAACGATGCCCAAGCCAGGCCGGCCCCCACCGCCCTGGCTTTTACTTGCAGCCTGCCGCTTGAAGCAGGCTGCTTGAGGAACGAGTAATGTCACAAGAACGCCGCTACAGTTTCGAGTTCTTCCCGACCAAGACCGACGCCGGTCACGAAAAGCTGATGGGCGTCGCCCGCCAGCTGGCCACCTACAACCCGGACTTCTTCTCCTGCACCTACGGTGCCGGTGGCTCGACCCGCGACCGCACGCTGAACACCGTGCTGCAGCTGGAAAACGAAGTGAAGGTACCGGCCGCACCGCACCTGTCGTGCGTGGGCGACTCCAAGGACGACCTGCGCACCCTGCTGGCGGAATACAAGGCTGCCGGCATCAAGCGCATCGTCGCCCTGCGTGGCGACCTGCCGTCGGGCATGGGCATGGCCAGTGGCGAACTGCGCTACGCCAGCGACCTGGTCGAGTTCATCCGCCAGGAAACCGCTGACCACTTCCACCTGGAAGTGGCCGCCTACCCGGAAATGCACCCGCAGGCGCGCAACTTCGAAACCGACCTGGCCAACTTCGTGCACAAGGTCAAGGCTGGCGCCGACAGCGCCATCACCCAGTACTTCTTCAACGCCGACAGCTACTTCTACTTCGTCGAGCGCGCACAGAAGCTGGGTGTGGACATCCCGGTGGTACCCGGCATCATGCCGATCACCAACTACAGCAAGCTGGCCCGCTTCTCCGACGCCTGCGGCGCCGAGATCCCGCGCTGGATCCGCAAGCAGCTGGAAGCCTATGCCGACGACACCGCCAGCATTCAGGCATTTGGCGAAGAAGTGATTACCCGCATGTGCGAACAGCTGCTGCAAGGCGGCGCACCGGGCCTGCACTTCTACACCTTGAACCAGGCCGAGCCGAGCCTGGCGATCTGGAACAACCTGAAGCTGCCGCGCTGAAACTTTTTGGCAACGTCTGCTTAAGAAATGGTTAAGGCTTTGGTCATAGACTAAAGCCTTATTCATTTTCGGGTTATACAGGTCTTGCCAGCCATGCAGCATCCCCAGCCATCGCGCCCACAGCTTGTCTACCTGGCTTTTGGCCCAGCAACCTACCATCAGGAAGCCTGCTTCAGCATCGTCAGCGCCGTCACCCACTTGGGGCCGGCAGCCGCCGAAGCCATGGACATCCAGGTGTACACCGACAACCCGCAGCCCTACGCCAAGTTGCCCGTCACCGTCCATTTGCTGGACGAAGCCACGCGCCAGGCATGGAACGCCCCTCACGGTTATCATTTTCGCAGCAAGCATGTGCTGCTGCGCCAAGTGCTGCAGCAACACCCGCTGGCAGTGCTGATCGACACCGACACCTTCTTCCGCACTTCGCCCCTGCAGCTGTTCGCCCGGGTGGCCCCTGGCAAGCTGCTGTGCAATGCCATCGGCCCGCGCTATGGCGCAAACCAGAAGTGCCTGCTGTACCGGAACCTGCTGTCCATTCTGCAAGCCCGGGGCTTGGCCGACTGCCAGATGCCACTGGTCAATTCCGGGGTAATCGGCCTTACCGCCGAGGACGCCAGCACCCTGGACCGCTCCATCGACATGATGGACGAGTTCTACCCGCTGGCGCGCGAGGCCTATACCCTCGAGGAGTTTTGCCTGGCAGTGGCAGCGTACCGCACGCTGGAGGTGGCCGAGTGCACCGACGTCATCCATCACTACTGGAGCCGCAAGGCGCAGTTCCGCGCCAAGATCCAGGCCTGGCTGCGCAAGCACGGCCATGACCCGCTGAGCCAGGCGGCCTTGGCCGACGTCACTTTGGTCAATGACCAGCTACCACGGCCGCCTGCCCTGCACCGCCTGGGCTACAAGGCCCTGAGCCTGACGCTGCCGCGCCACGAGCGCCAGTTCGCCCGCGAACTGTTGTATGGCTGCTACCCCTACCCTAACGAGTTCGACCTCGCCTGCGCGCCGGCCTGGTGGGACAAGGCCCTGGAAAACCTCAATGCCCGTAATGGCCAGATGCAGCCCGAGCAACTGCGCCAGTGCTTGCGCCACCCGGGGTTGCGCCTGTCGTTGGGCGAACGGCGCAAAGAGATCGAGGTGCATCTGCTGAGAACATCGCAAGGCTGATACGCCCGCAACCCCATTGCCTCAAACCATCCTTGGGGGAGCGGGCAGGCCCGCGAAGCAGGCATCGCGGAAGGGGCACCGGCTTCGCCGGTGTTCGCGGGCATGCCCGCTCTCACAAATCAGTATCTGAGCAGGGCAATTGCCCCACTGAGATCGGGGCCGCTTTGAATATCAGGCCTCTGGCCTTGATTCGGCCGACCGCGTAATCTCCGGCCATGCCACTCGTCGCCCGACTGTTCTGGATCCTGCTGCTCGCCTGCCTGAGCCCGTTGGCTCTGGGCGAGCGCCTGCGCCTGGTCTCCGATGACTGGGCACCCTACGTCTATCAGCACGATGGCCAGCCCCGCGGTATCGACTACGAAGTCACCACCGAGGTATTCAAACGCCTGGGTGTCGAGGTGGAATGGCAGTTCCTGCCGTGGAAACGCTGCCTGGCAATGATCGAGCAAGGCCTGGCGGACGGGATTCTGGATATTTTCCAGACCGAAACCCGGCGCCCGTATCTGGTATACGCCCCCGAACCCATGTCGGAGGTCGAGTTCGTGCTGTTCCAGGCCCGCGCACGTCGCCATGCCGTAGCCGGCCCGGACGACCTCGCGGGCCTCACCGTAGGCACCTCGCCCGGCTACGCCTATGGCAGCGGGTTCAACCAGGCCACACATTTTCGACGTGAAGCCGCGCCGACCCAGGAAGCCAACTTCGGCAAACTGCTGCTGGGCCGTATCGACCTGGCAATTACCGACCGCAGGGTCGGGCATTACCTGATCCGGCATCTTGGCTTGGAGCAACAGGTCGAGGAACTGCCTCTGGTGATCAACCGCCAAGCCCAGTACCTGGGGCTGGTGCGCAAGCCAGGGCGTGAAACACTGGCCTTGGCCTTTGCCGAAGAACTGCAGCGTTTCAAGCAGGACCCGGCCTTTGCCGCCATCAGCCACCGTTACACAGGCGACATCGGAAACATTCTCAACGCCGTTGAGCAGCAGGAAAGCAGCACAGCGCGATAGCTCTGTTATACTCGGGCCTTCCCGCCCGGCTCACGCCCGGACGCTCGGCCTCGCAACAGGCATCCCGATCGGCACCGACGCGCCTTCGCGTCACCCTCCGTTTCCCGGATGTGCAGTGAAAGCCCAGCTGGACCGGACGCGATCGCATCCCACCGATGCCCGTCGCGCCAGGCAGAACATCCCAACGGGCCCAGCCCACACGAGAACAGGATCGCCCATGTCCTTTGCTTCCCTCGGTCTCTCCGAGGCTCTTGTCCGCGCTATCGAGGCTGCGGGCTATACCCAGCCGACCCCCGTGCAACAGCGGGCGATTCCCGCCGTGTTGCAAGGCCGCGACCTGATGGTTGCCGCCCAGACAGGTACTGGTAAAACCGGCGGCTTCGCCCTGCCGATTCTCGAGCGCCTGTTCCCGGCCGGCCACCCCGACAAGTCGCAGCGTCACGGCCCGCGCCAGCCTCGCGTGCTGGTCCTGACCCCAACCCGCGAGCTGGCAGCCCAGGTGCACGACAGCTTCAAGGTCTATGCCCGTGACCTGCCACTGGTCAGCGCCTGCATCTTCGGCGGCGTTGGCATGAACCCGCAAGTCCAGGCGATTGCCAAGGGCGTTGACGTGCTGGTTGCCTGCCCGGGCCGCCTGCTCGACCTGGCCGGCCAAGGCAAGGTCGACCTGGCCCACGTTGAAATTCTGGTGCTCGACGAAGCCGACCGCATGCTCGACATGGGCTTCATCCACGACGTCAAGAAGGTACTGGCCCGCCTGCCATCCAAGCGCCAGAACCTGCTGTTCTCGGCCACCTTCTCCAAGGACATCACCGACCTCGCCGACAAGCTCCTGCACAACCCGGAGCGTATCGAGGTCACGCCGCCGAACACCACCGTCGAGCGTATCGAGCAGCGCGTCTACCGCCTGCCCGCCAGCCACAAGCGTGCGCTGCTGGCCCACCTGATCACCCTGGGTGCCTGGGAACAGGTACTGGTGTTTACCCGTACCAAGCACGGCGCCAACCGCCTGGCCGAGTACCTGGAAAAACAAGGCCTGACCGCCGCCGCGATTCACGGCAACAAGAGCCAGAACGCCCGCACCAAGGCCCTGGCCGACTTCAAGGCCAACAGCGTGCGCGTACTGGTCGCCACCGACATCGCCGCCCGCGGCCTGGACATCGACCAGTTGCCCCACGTGGTCAACTTCGAGCTGCCGAATGTCGAGGAAGACTACGTGCACCGTATCGGCCGTACTGGCCGGGCCGGTCGTTCGGGCGAGGCCATTTCGCTGGTCGCGCCGGATGAAGAGAAGTTGCTCAAGAGCATCGAACGGGTAACCCGGCAGAAGATCGCCGACGGCGACCTGATGGGCTTTGACGCCAGCCAGGTGGAAGCCGAGAAACCCGAAGTACGCGAGCGCCCGCAGGCCAACGGCCGTGGCGGTCGCAACCAGCCACGCGGCGAAGGCGGCAAAGACGCCAACGGTGGCCGCAAGGACAAAGGCAAGGATAAAGGCAAGGCCAAGCAGCCAGCTGCCGCGAAGCCTGCAGATAAGGAAAAGTCCGGCGACAAGCCGCAGCAGCGCAAGCCGCGTGACAACAAGCCGCGCCAGCAGCAGGCCAGCCAGAACAGCACACCCAAGGCGCCCGCCGACCGTGCCCCGGATGAGTTCCTGGATGACGAAGTCGACAACTTCGGTAACCGCGCCGATTACGTCAGCCCTTACCAAGGCAAGAACCAGGGGCGTAACCGTCGCCCTGGCGGTGGTACTGGCGCAGGCCAGAGCCAAGGCCAAGGTGCTGCCCCGCGCAGCAACGGTGGCGGCGGTCAGGCTCGCAATGGCGGCCAGCCCCGCAGTGCCAACGGTGAGAAGCGCCCACCGCGCAACAACAATGGTGGCGGTGCACGCCGTGATGGCGGTGGCCGTGGTCGCCCGGCCCGTGACGATGCTGCCCGGCAAGAACCGGCCGTGCGCAACCCGCGCCAACCGGAAAAACAGCCGGTGATCATCCGCAAGGAGTCCAAGCTCGACCGTTTCCCGACGCCTGAGCAACTGGATGACCTGCCAAGCCGCCCGCGCGGTGAGCGTCCTGCCCTGTTGACCCGAAAAGGTTGAGCCAGAGGTAGCCTGTAACGGCCCTGCCAGGGCCCTGAACGGGAAATGAAAACGCCGCCCAATGGGCGGCGTTTTCTATTGCCAAGGCAATGCTTACTTCTGCTTCACACCTTCAACACTGATATCCAGGTCCAGGGTTTGCGAAGTCGCGCCTGGGCCCTTGATGCCGAAGTCGTTCAGGTTAAGGGTGGTGGTGGCGTTGAAACCAGCGCGCTCACCGCCCCATGGGTCCTTGCCTTCACCGTTGAAGGTAGCCTTGAAGGTGACCGGCTTGGTCACGCCGTGCAGGGTCAGGTCGCCGGTCACGTCAGCAGTCTTGTCGCCAGTCGACTTGACAGCGGTGGAGACGAACTTGGCTTGAGGATACTTCTTCACGTCGAGGAAATCGGCGCTGGCGATGTGCTTGTCACGCTCGGCGTGGTTCGACCACAGGCTGGCGGTTTTCAGGTCGACGCTGATCTTGCTGGCTTCAGGCTTGGCGCTGTCCCAGGTGAAGTTGCCGTCAAAGTCCTTGAAGGTACCGTGAATGAAGCTGTAGCCCAGGTGGCTGATCTTCCAGTCAACGAACGCGTGCTGGCCTTCCTTGTCGATCTTGTACTCGGCAGCCATGACCTGGCCGGCGGAAAGCAGAGCGGTACCGAGCGCCAGAGCGGCAAAAGTCTTTTTCAACATCCTTATTTCCTTCCTATGCAATTGAGGTTGAGAGTCAAGCTTTGCGGCCCAACATGCGGGTCAGGGTCGCGTCACGGTCGATGAAATGGTGCTTGAGCGCTGCCAGGGCATGCAGCACGGCAAAAATCACCAGGCCCCAGGCCAGCCACAGATGAATCACGCCAGCCACATCTGCCTGGTCAGGCAGGTCGCTGATCAGTGCCGGCACTTCGAACAGGCCAAACACCGGAATGCCGACGCCGTCGGCGGTAGAAATCAGGTATCCGGCAGCCATCACCGCAAACAGACCAAGGTACAAGGCCAGATGGCCTAGCTTGGCCGCCAGGCGCGTGACTGCGCCATGGTTGGCGGGTGCCGGTGGTGGGGGGCTGATGAAACGCCAGACCACCCGCAGCAGCATCACCGCCAGCAGCACCAGGCCGATGCTTTTGTGCAGGTCCGGGCCGGCTTTGCGCCAAGGGCTGTAGTAGTCGAGGCCGACCATCCACAGACCCAGGCCGAACAGGCCGAACACTGCCAGCGCCACGCCCCAGTGCAGGATGATGCTGACCACGCCGTAGCGAGAAGGTGAATTGCGCAGTTGCATGTTGGCGTGTTTCCCCGTGAAAGCTGTGCACAGACTAACGCGTAACGTATCGAAGAAAAGCGGAAAAAATTGCTTCGGTTTATCGAGAAATCCGATAAGTATTCTGTAAGCTTCCCATTAAGGAAACATTAACGATAGTCGGGGAAATAGCGGTTGCCAGTACTGGCCTCTTCGCAGCACAAGGCTGCTCCTACAGGGGTATGCGGTGCCTGTAGGAGCAGCCTTGTGCTGCGAAGAGGCCGGCACTGTCGATCAATCAACCAGCCTTGGCCTGGGTATTGGCCACAGGTTTCTTGGTCGGCTCGGATTTGGCTGTCGCCTTCTTCGTCTCGGCAGGCTTATGCGCCGGCTTGTGCGCGGGCGCATGCTTGGCCGGGGCGGCCTTGGTTGCCGCAGGCTTGGCAGCCGCTTCCTTGACCACAGGCGCTGGTGCCACCGGAGCCGGCGCGGCCTGGGGAGCAGGCGCAGGTGCCGGTGCCACTTCCTCTGCCTTGGCGATTGGCTCAGCCTTCACTTCTGGCGTTTGCGCCCCGCCAAACAGGCGCTTGAAGAAGCCTGGCTTGTCCTGCCTGGCCTCTTCGGGCTGCTTCGGCTCAGCTTTGACCGGCGGCTTGGCAGCCTTGTCGCCTTTGTCGGACGAACCACCAAACATATTGGAGAAGAACCCGCCCTTGCTGTCCTTGGCAGCCGCTGCACCTGCTGCAGCTGCCGCCGCAACCGGCACCGCCTTGGCGGGGTCGAACGACTTCCCGGCCAACAGGTCCTGTGCCTGGCTGGCCGCGCGCTGGCCACTGCGCAGGGCGCCTTCCAGGGTGCCCGGGTACAGGGCATCGGTGTGTTCACCGGCAAAGGTGATGCGCTGCACCGGGCGCTCCCACAGGCGCCAGTATTTGCTGATCTGCCCCGGGCCATAGGCCAGGTAAGCGCCGCCGGTACCGGCGTCAGTGCTGTAGCGCTTGACCTCGTAACCGGTGAAGGCTCCACGGGCCTGCGGGTAGAACGCATGCAGGCGGATCAGCACCTGGTCGACCATCTGCTTGTCGCCAAACGCCTGAAGCAGGCGGGCGTTGTCGCCGGAAAGGTTGATCACCACGTTGGCGCCGCCCTTGAGCGCTGGCTCGATCCACAGCATGCCGAGGCCGGCGTTACTGAAGATTTCGCCCGACATGCGCGCGCGGCTTTCCCACACCGGCTTCTTGAACTTGAGCATCAGCTGGTCGCGCCAGCCATAGTTGGTCCCTTTGAGCGCCGCCACGTGCTGGGTGTCCAGGCCCGGGGTCATCTGGATCTTGGCCAGGGCACGCAACGGCACGGCCATGACCAGGTAATCCGCCTGGTAGCCGACGCTGCCGACTTTTACCGTTACCCCATCCTTGTCCTGCACGATGGCGGTGACCGGCGAGCTGGTCTTGATGGTCTTCAGTTGCTTGACGAAGGCCTGGGCCAGCACCGGGCTGCCACCGGGCAGGCGCGCGGCACGCAGGTCGCGGTCGCTGACACCGCGATACACACGGTTCTGCTGGGCGAAATACAGCAGCGACAGGCGCGACGGTTCGTCGTAACGGGTACGGATCTGCTGGTTGACCAGCTGACGGGCGGTGGCCGGCAGTTGCAGTTTGTCCAGCCAGGTGGAGACGTTGATCTGGTCGAGGGCGAACAGCGTGCTGGTTGCCTGCGGGTTCAGCGGGTCATCGATCGAACGGGCCAGGTCATCGAGGGTTTTCTCGTAGCGCTTGAGCGCTTCGGCGGTAGCCGGTTGCTTGGTGGCCAGGTCGGTGGCGCTGAAGTACTCACCGTCGATCAGGTAACCGGGGCTACGCACAAACTCCGGTGCCGGCAGTGTTTCAAGCTTGAAACGGTCCAGGTAATGGTTGAGCACCGGCTGCGCCTTGGCATTGCCGATCCACTCGCTGGTGGCCAGGCCCGAGCGCCCGCCCATGCCCGACTTGGCCTCCAGCAGGGTCACCTGCCAGCCCTTGTCCTGCAGCTCGTAGGCTGCCGTCAGGCCCGCCAGGCCGCCACCCACGACAATCGCCGTGGGCGTCTTGTCCTTGGCCAGCGCGGCGCCGCTGGACACACCAATCAATACCAACGCGCACAGGCGCACCCAAGCAGCAGCCATGTCGGCGAACTCCGAGTCAGAGGTTACAGAAACGGGGAGAGGCAGGAATGCCCCGAGGGAGATGCGTTAAGAATACGTCACCTCTGCCGACCCTGCCAGCGCAGTGACATCAAGTGCCTTTGGCAACTGACATTTTTGCCAGTAGCCATGTCACACGGCAGCAAGCGAAGCTGGTCAAGATAGCCAGAAGCCCCATCAGGAGGGCACGCGCATGATCTTCGAGGAGCACTTCCAACACGTCGAACGGCAGTTTCTGTGGCACAAACAGACGCTTCATACGGCCTCGGGCCTGAGTATCCGCTCCAACAGCACCTCATGGACCGGCTTTCATGAAGCGTTCAAGGGTGAAGACGGTACCGAACTGGTCATCGGTGAACACAGCGATGTTGAAATCCTCTTCGCCCAGGAAGTCGAGTGCCTGCGCCTGGAATACTACGTAGTCAGCGACTTTCTCTGCGACGACCTGCACATGCTGTTCGATACTGAAAGAGGAGATTGCGACCTGGCCACCCCGATCCCGCGCAACTTCTACTGGCTCACCGTGGAAGGCAGCGGGTTTCGCGACCTGCGCCCTGGCCCCATCGCCACGAACCCCTACCACCAGATGATCGACGGCCCCTTCCGCCGCCTGACCATCTCCACTTCCCAGGCCGGAACCGTACACATCCGGCGGCTGGAATGGACCGGCACCCACCGCCATTGAAAGGCAGCGGTTGTCCTGCCCTGCGGCATTGCTTAGGCTTACGCGGTCGAACCACGCCGCAAAGCCAGGAGAAGTGCCCATGGGCCTCAACGATCAGTGGATGCAACGCGACCTCAAGGTCCTGTGGCACCCCTGTACCCAGATGAAAGACCACGAGCAGCTGCCGCTGATCCCGATCAAGCGCGGCGAAGGCGTGTGGCTGGAGGACTTCGAAGGCAAGCGCTACCTGGACGCGGTGAGCAGCTGGTGGGTCAATGTGTTCGGCCACGCCAACCCGCGCATCAACCAGCGCATCAAGGACCAGGTCGACCAACTGGAGCACGTGATCCTGGCCGGTTTCAGCCATCAGCCGGTGATCGAGCTGTCCGAGCGCCTGGTGGCCATGACCCCGGCCGGTCTCGACCGGGTGTTCTACGCCGATAACGGCTCGTCGTGCATCGAAGTGGCGCTGAAGATGAGCTTCCACTACTGGCTGAACGTCGGCAAACCGGACAAGAAGCGCTTCGTCACCCTGACCAACAGCTACCACGGCGAAACCATCGCCGCCATGTCGGTAGGTGATGTGCCGCTATTCACCGAAACCTACAAGGCGTTGCTGCTGGACACGATCAAGGTGCCTAGCCCCGACTGCTACCTGCGCCCCGAGGGCATGAGCTGGGAAGAGCACTCGCGCAACATGTTCGCCGCCATGGAGCAAACCCTGGCCGAGCACCACGCCTCGATCAGCGCCGTGATCGTCGAGCCGCTGATCCAGGGGGCCGGCGGCATGCGCATGTACCACCCGGTGTACCTCAAGCTGCTGCGCGAGGCCTGCGACCGCTACGACGTGCACCTGATCCACGACGAGATCGCCGTGGGCTTTGGCCGCACCGGCACGATGTTCGCGTGCGAGCAGGCCGGCATCCGCCCGGACTTCCTGTGCCTGTCCAAGGCCCTGACCGGTGGCTACCTGCCGCTGGCCGCCTGCCTGACCACCGACAAGGTGTACCAGGCGTTCTATGACGACTACCCGACCCTGCGCGCGTTCCTGCACTCGCACAGCTACACCGGCAACCCGCTGGCGTGCGCTGCGGCGCTGGCGACCCTGGACATCTTCGAACAGGACAACGTGATCGAGGCCAACAAGGCCCTGGCCACGCGCATGGCCACCGCCACTGCGCACCTGGCCGATCATGCTCACGTTGCCGAAATCCGCCAGACCGGCATGGCCCTGGCCATCGAGATGGTCAAGGACAAAGCTGGCAAGGTGGCCTACCCCTGGCAGGAGCGACGTGGCCTGAAGGTGTTCGAACACGCCCTGACCCGCGGCGCCCTGCTACGCCCGCTGGGCAGCGTGGTGTACTTCCTGCCGCCGTACGTGATCACCCCGGAGCAGATCGACTTCCTTGCAGAAGTTGCCAGCGAAGGCATCGACATCGCCACCCGCGACAGCGTCAGTGTTGCCGTGCCGGCCAACTTCCACCCCGACTTCCGCGACCCGGGCTAGGCCCGGCAATTCGCCACACCACTTTTCCTGTGGGAGCGGGCGAGCCCGCGAACAAGGGCGAAGCCCTTGCCAGGCACCGCGGCGCCTGATTCGCGGCGGTTCGACGCATCGACACGCCCGCTCCCACAGGGGATCTGTGTCTCTCTATTTACCGAGCAAACCCATGAGACTGTCCCGCTTCTTCATCGACGCCCCCCTGAGCCTTGGCGAGCACGACCTGCCCGAAGCCCAGGCCCACTACATCGGCCGCGTACTGCGCATGGCCCCCGGCGACGCCGTGCAGCTGTTCGACGGCAGCGGCCAGGAATACCTCGGCCAGTTGCTTGAAGTGGGCAAGAAAACCGTACGCGTCAGCCTCGACCGGGCCCTCGCCGGACAGGCCGATTCACCGTTGCACGTGCACCTTGGCCAGGGCCTGTCCCGTGGCGAGCGCATGGATTGGGCGATCCAGAAAGCCACCGAGCTTGGCGCCAACGAAATCACCCCGATCGTCAGCGAACGCTGCGAAGTGCGGCTGAAAGACGAGCGCGCCGACAAGCGCCTGGCCCACTGGCGCCAAGTGGCGATCAGCGCCTGCGAACAATGCGGCCGCTCTACCTTGCCGGTCATCCACCCACCCGTGACCCTGGCCGAATGGCTGACAGGCACCAAAGCCGACCTGAAACTGGTCCTGCACCCGGTGGCCGAACCGCTCACCAGCCACGACAAACCTGCGACCCTGGCATTCCTGATCGGCCCCGAAGGCGGTCTGAGCGACGCCGAAGTCGAGCAGGCCAAAGGGTCTGGCTTCCACGCTGCCCGCCTCGGTCCACGGGTGCTGCGCACCGAGACTGCGCCAGTGGTGGCGCTGTCGGTGGCACAGCAATTGTGGGGCGATTTTTAGCTAGAGCACGTAGAACGACACCGCCACGAAGTGCAGCAGGCTGCCGGTAATCACGAACAGGTGCCAGATGCCGTGCGCGTGGCGCAAGCGGCTGTCGAGCGCGAAGAAGATGATGCCCACGGTGTAGAACACCCCGCCGGCGGCCAACCAGGCAAAGCCGGCGCCGCCCAGCGAGTGCAGCAACGGCTTCACTGCCACCAGCACGATCCAGCCCATCACGGCATAAATGATGATCGACAGGATCCGCGCCTCGGAGCGCGGCTTGATCTCTTGCAGCATGCCGATTACCGCCAGCCCCCAGACCACGCCGAACAGGCTCCAGCCCCAGGGACCGCGCAGGCTGACCAGGCAGAATGGCGTGTAGCTGCCGGCGATCAGCAGGTAGATCGACAGGTGATCGAGCTTGCGCATGATCACCTTCGCCCGCCCGCGGGTGCTGTGGTACAGGGTGGAAATGCTGTACAGCAACAGCAGCGTGCCGCCGTAGATGGAGAAACTGACGATCTTCCACGGGTCGCCCTGCAGGCCCGCGACCACGATCAGCCAGATGGCACCGATACAGGCCAGGACGGCACCGACCAGGTGGGTCCAGGCGTTGAAGCGTTCACCGTAATACATGCAAACACAGACCTCCTTAGGTGGGCTGGGTTCCTGATGTGATGCTGATGGCCTCACCCGGTGTCGATTTCAAGGTAAACACAAGCCCTGTAGGAGCAGCCTTGTGCCCTACATCCTAATCAAGGTCAGGTTGCAGATCCGCGTCACGCACCAGCCTTTCCAGTGCAACCAGATCCGGCACCCGAGCCACCTGCTCGCCCACCTGCACCGCCGCCAGTTCCAGCCTGCCCAGCGCCACATCCACGTAGTTCAACTGGCTGTCGAGCTTGCACGAGCGCGGTATGTCCTGCAGCAACAGCGCCAGGTAGCGCAGGCCGGTGTCACCCAGTGCATTGAGCACCACCACCCGGGCCCGCTCGCCGCACGGTGTTTCACCACCGCACGCCGCCTCGAAGCCGATCAGCGGCAGGCGCTGTTGGCGCCAGTCGATCCAGCCCAGGTGCCAGGCGGGGTCGCCGGGGTGGCACACCAGGTTGCGCTGCCCGCTCAACTCGGCCACCGCCACGTTGGGCAACACCAGGGTACGGTCACCCAGCGGCAGCAACAGTCCGGTCAGGCTGCTGCGCTGGCCGGAAATCAGTTCAAGCATGGGCCTGGCTCCAATGGGCGATGCTCTGCAACAGCAGCGACTCCTGGTACGGCTTGCCCAGGTATTCGTTGACGCCAATAGCCATGGCACGGTCGCGGTGCTTCTGCCCGGTGCGGGAGGTGATCATGATGATTGGCAGGTCTTTCAGCCGCTCGTCACGGCGAATGCGTGTGGCCACCTCAAAGCCGTCCATGCGTGGCATTTCAATGTCCAGCAGCAATACGTCGGGGCGGTGGTCTTCCAGCAGGGCCATGGCATCGACCCCGTCCTTGGCCGTGAGCACGCTCATGCCGTGGCGCTCCAGCAGCCGGCTGGTGACTTTGCGCACGGTCACCGAGTCATCCACCACCATCACCAGCAACGCACGCCGCGGCGCCGGGCCGAGCAGTTGGCGCTGGGTGCCGCCACCGGGCAAACGGGCCAGGCGCCGCTGCTGGCCGCGCAGCTGGCCAAGCAGGTCGAGAATCAGCACGACCCGGCCATCGCCCAGCAATGTCGCCCCCGACAGCCCTGCAACCGCAGCAAACTGCGGCCCCAGGCTCTTCACCACGATCTCGCGGCTGGGCGACAGGCTGTCGGCCTGGATGGCGAACGACTGCTCCTTGGAATGCACCAGCAGCACCGGCAACGGCACGCTCTGCCCCAGCAGCGCGGGGCGCGGCAGGCCTTGCAGCAACTCGCCCAGGTAGCGCAGCTCGTATTCATGGCCGGCGTAGACATAGCGGGGCGTGTCCAGCTGGTAGCAGACCGCAAGCTCTGCCGGCGGCACGCGAACGATACCCTCGATGGTATTGAGCGGGATGGCGTACTGCTCCTCGCCCAGGTGCACCATCAGCGCACGGTTGATCGACACGGTGAACGGCAGGCGGATCAAGAAGCGCGCCCCCTTGCCCAGGGCCGACTCGATGCTCATCGAACCACCCAGTTGCTTGACCTCCTCGTGCACCACGTCCATGCCCAGGCCGCGCCCGGAAATCTGGGTGATCTTTTCGGCGGTGGAAAAACCCGGGCGCAGGATGAACTGCAGGATCTCGTGATCGCTCAAGTCTGCCTGGGGGTCCAGCAGGCCGCGCTTGATGGCCTTGCGCCGCACCGCGTCCAGTGGCACACCGGCACCGTCGTCAGTCATTTCGATAACGATATCGGCACCTTCGTGCAGCAAATTCAGGTGGATGGTGCCCTGTTCCGGCTTGCCAGCGGCCAGCCGTGCTTCGCGGCTTTCCAGGCCATGGTCGACAGCGTTGCGCAGCATGTGCTCCAGCGGCGCCACCATGCGTTCGAGCACACTGCGGTCCAGTTCGCCTTCGGCGTTGCCAACCACCAGTTCCACCTGCTTGCCCAGTTCGCTGGCCACCTGCCGCACCACACGCTGCAGCCGAGGTACCAGGCGTTCGAAGGGCACCATCAAGGTGGCGGTCAGGCCTTCCTGCAACTGGCTGTTCACCCGCGCCTGCTGTTGTAGCAGGCTGTACGCCTCCTGAGCACGCTGGGCCAGGGTTTCCTTCAGGTCGAGCAAGTCCGAGGCAGACTCGAACAAGGCCCGCGACAGTTGCTGCAACTGCGAATGGCGGTCCATTTCCAGGGGGTCGAAGTCGTCATAGGCATCGCCTTCAAATGCCTGGCGGCTGGAGATCCGCCCCTGGGTCTCGTTGTCCAGGCGCAGCAACTGGTCGCGCATGCGCTCCAGGGTGGTTTCCATCTCGTTGAGGGCGAACTGCGCGTCGTTGACCTGCTGCTCGATGCGCCCACGAATGATCGAGTGTTCGCCGGCCAGGTTGCCGAGGTCATCGAGCAACTCGGCATCAACCTTGACCATGTCGCCTGGCGCCCGCTCTGGCGCTGCCGCCGGTACCTCGCTGGCGGCGGCTTCGACCGGCCCTTGGCCGGCTGCACTGTCGGTGAGGGCCGCACTGCTGAAGTTGCGGATATAGTCGATCAGCGCCGTGGCGGCATGCAAAGGCTGCCCCAGGCGCACGGCATCAAGCATGTGCGCCAGCCGGTCATGGCAATTCTGCAACAGGGCGAACAGTGGCGGGCTCGGCGGCAAACGCCCGGCCGCCAGCAGCTCGTAAAGAAATTCCAGTTCGTGGGCCAGGTCACCGATCGGCGCAATTTCGACCATGCGCGCCACACCCTTGAGGGTGTGCAGGTCGCGCATCAGGTTGTCGACCTCGACGCTGCTGCGCGGGTCGGCCTGCCAGCGCGCCAGGGCTGCGGCGGCGCTCTCGACGATGTCCGAGCTTTCTTCGAGGAACACTTCCAGCAGCTCTTCGCCTGGGCTTTCCGGGTCTTCGGGCAGTGGCTCAACCAGCTCTGGCAACAAAGGGTTATGCGACAGCCCCAAGGTATCGCTCAGGTCCATGTCCGGGTGCAGCGGTGTTACCGTGTCGATGCCCACCAGGCCGGTGGCATCCGGTGGCAAGGCCTGGTCCAGCAGGTTGCGCAAGCTGTCGACCAGCTCCGGGCGCGACACGATGTCCTGCCCGGCCGCCACTTCGTCGAGCATGTCCAGCAGGGCCTCATGGGCGCGATGCGTGTGGGCGAAAAAGCGCGCATCAGCGGGCAGGCTGCCCTCTTCCACGGCGCCATACAGGTCCAGCAAGGCCTCGCACACATCATCCATTTGCCACAAGTCGGCCAGGTGCGCGGCGTGGCCCAGGGTGGTCATCTGGTCAAGCAGGGTATCCAGTGCGTCGCGCTGGCCGGGCTGTTGCTGCCAGCGCGACAGCAACGACTCGGCATCCAGCAGAATGTCCATGGCCTGGGCCAGGAAACTGGCAACCCGCTGTGGGTCGCGCTTGCTGCGCCGGGCATGCTGCGGGTCGTCATGCCCGCCGGCCAGGCGGCTATCGACTGCCTGGCCAACCGCTTCGATCAGTTCTGCGGCGCCAGGGATGGCGGCCAGGGGTGTGCTGTCGAGTTGCGCCAGGCCCAGGTGGAACAGCGAGCGCGCGGCTTCCAGCCATTCGATCTCGGCCATTTGCAATGGCAGTTGATGGCCCTTGTATTCACGGGCGAGGCGGTCGAAGGCGGTGGCCAGCTCGGCGACCGGCATCACCCCGGCCATGGCGGCACTGCCCTTGAGCGTGTGCAGGGCACGTTGCAGGCCGTCGCTGACCGGCGTGTCGTGGCCATCGGCGCCCTGCAGGAAATCATCAAGGGTGGCCAAATGGCCCTGTGCCTCACTGCGGAAGATATCCAGCAACTGTGGATCGAGGCCATCGATACTGGCCGCCGGTGCGTCGTTTTCCGCCAGGGCATGCAGGTGCCCGGCCAGTTGTTCGATTTCGGTCAGTTGCGGCAGCTGGCCGGCGGCAAAGTCGGCCAGCAGATCAGGCAGATGGACGAACACCTGTTGCAGGGCCACCACGCCTTCCGGGCTGAGCACGCTGCGGCCCTCCAGCACCCGGTTCAGCAGGTGCTCGGCGCCCCAGGCCAGTTCAGCCACGGCCTCGGCATGCACCATGCGGCCACTGCCTTTGAGCGTATGCAGCGCACGGCGCACTTCCCCCAACGCCGCGCGCTGCTGGTTGTCGGCACGCCAGCGCAGCCAGTGGCGCTCGATTTCCGGCAGCAACTCGCCTGCTTCTTCGAGGAACACCTCGCGCAGCTCGTCATCGATGCCATCGCCATGGCTATCCAGGCCCGCTCGGGCGTCGGCCTGTGCACAGTGCACGCCCAACGCTGCCAGGCTGGCACGCGCCATATCGATGAACGGCTGGCCGTCCGCCAGCGGGTCGGCCACCCGCCACTGCAGGTAGCATTCAGCGGCGCTCAAGGCCTCGGCCAGGTGGCTCAGCTCGTCGGCGGGCGGTTCGTCCTCCAGGTGCTGCAACCAACGTTGCGCATAACTTGCGCAGCCGGCAAACAGCTCGGCCACGGCGGGTAGCATCAACATGGCCAACGCCCCGCGCACCTGCTGCAACAGCCCAGGCAAGGGTTGCAGGCGCTGCCGGGGCCAGTCGGACTCCACATAGTCGCCGATCAGGTCCTTGGCCTGCTGCAACACGTTCAGCGACTCGTTCAACACCAGCTGGCGTATTTCGGCCAGATCCGAGCCTGGCAGGCCGCCCTGGCCGTTTTCCTCCAGCGGGCCGACCATGCCGTTCAGGGACGCTTCCACATACAGCAGGGCGCCCGCTACATCCATCAACACCGCGTCGTCCACGGCCCGCTCGCCCTGGGCCAGGGCCTGCAGCGCCAGCACCTGGTCGATGATCACCCGCCGTGGTTGCTGAAAACCCAGTACCGCCAGGGTATCGGCCACGTGGCGCAGCGGCGCCAGCAGGGCATCGAGCTGCTCGCTGTGCTGGCGATCGCTGCGCACGAACTGGTCCAGGCGCTCCTTTATGCGCATAAGGTCGTCGCACAGTGCGGTCACCACCGAGCGCAGGGCATCGCGGCCCGGCCCGGCCTGCAACTGTTCGCGCCAGTTGCCCAGCGACAGGTCGAGGTTGGCCAGGTCGTCGGAGCCGGCAAAGCGCTGCGCAGCACCGCTGATCAAGCTGGCCTGGGCCAGCGGCTCAATGCCACGGCAGGCGCGCAGCTGGTTGAGCAGCGGCAGCATCACCAACGGCAGGTCGTGGCGGGCACCGCGCAAGCGCTCAAGGTATGAGGGCAATTGCTCCAGGCCGCGGAACAACGCACCCAGGCAATCACCCCGTGGGCTCACCTGGCCGTCGGCCATGGCCTTGGCGAACAGCTCCAGTTCCTCGGCCAGGCGCGTGGCACCTCGCAGCTCGAGCATGCGCAGGCAGCCATGCACCTGGTGCAGGTTGTCGACCACAAAGGCCAGTATCGACAGCTCGCCAGGCTCGCCGGCAAAACGCTCCAGCGCCTGGCGCGCCTGGCCCAGGCAGTCGAGGATGGCAGCCTTGGTCCAGGCCAGCGCCACCGTGTCGTGGCGCTCGGGGCTTACAGCAACAGATGCCATGGTCACTTCCTCAACGCGGGGCTTCACTTGGGCTCGGCAGGTGGCGGCAGGGTGAAGCCGGACACCGAACGGCGCATCTCGCTGGCCATGCGGGCCAGGTGGCGGATGCTGTCGGCAGTGGCCCCGGAGCCGGCGGAGGTCTGTGCGGTAATCTGCTGGATGACCGCCATGGTGTGGGAGATCTGCCCGGCCGACGAGGTCTGCAACTGGGCAGCGTCGGAGATGCTGTGGATAAGGTCGGCGAGGTTCTGCGACACCCCTTCGATCTCCGCCAGCGCCACCCCGGCATCCTGGGCCAGGCGGGCGCCGCGCACCACTTCGGCGGTGGTCTGCTCCATGGAGATTACCGCCTCGTTGGTGTCGGCCTGGATGGTGCGCACCAGCGCCTCTATCTGGCGGGTGGCCGATGACGAGCGTTCGGCCAGGCGCTGCACCTCGTCGGCGACCACGGCAAAACCACGGCCGGCCTCACCGGCCAGCGAGGCCTGGATCGCCGCGTTGAGGGCAAGGATGTTGGTCTGGTCGGCAATGTCGTCGATCAGGCTGACGATGTCGCCGATTTCCTGGGAAGACTCACCCAGGCGCTTGATCCGCTTGGCGGTGTCCTGGATCTGCTCGCGAATGTTGTCCATGCCATTGATGGTGTTGTGCACCACCTCGTTACCCTTGTTGGCGATGGCCACCGAGCGTTCGGCCACCTTGGCCGATTCGTAGGCATGCGCGGATACCCGGTCGATCGACTCGACCATGTCGCCAACCGCCTCGGAGGCCTCGCTGATCTGCTCGGCCTGGTGCTCGGAGGCCTTGGCAAGCTGGCGAGCGGTGTTTTGCGTGTCCTGCACGGCCGCGGCCACCTGCACGGCGCTGTGGTTGATGGTGGCCACCAGGTCGCGCAGCTGGTCCACGGAATAGTTGATCGAGTCGGCAATGGCGCCGGTGAAGTCCTCGGTTACCGATACGGTTACGGTCAGGTCGCCATCGGCCAGCTCTTCGATTTCGTCGAGCAGGCGCATGATCGCCTGCTGGTTGCGTTCGTTCTTTTCCGCCGTTTCGCGCAGCTGGCGGTTGGTGGTGCGCACCATGACCAGGCCGATGAGGATGATCGAGGCCAGCGCAAGCAGGCCCAGGGCGTAGCCGCCAACGGTGTCGAGGGTGCGCCCGCCGGCCAGGTTCTCGAAACCGTTGGCCAGGTGCGACGCTTCGTCGAGCAGGGTTTGCGACAGGCTGAAGATGTTGCCTGCTGCCTCGCGCACGCGGAACAGTTCGGGCGAGGTTTCGAGGATTTCATCCACAGAGCCGGCAACGAACTGGAACAGTTCGGCGATTTCAGCCAGACGTGCACGGGCGTCGGCGTCTTCGACGCGGGTTACCTGGATTGCCGCGTTACCGCTAAGCATGCCCTCCAGCACTTGGCCAAAGCGCCCGGCATCGCGGCCAAAGGCGTCGGCCGCCTGGGCTGCGGCATCGTCACCGGCCAGCACGGTGTTGACCGAACCTAGGATGCGCTCGGCCAGCAACAGCTGGCGCTGGGCCACCGCTACCTGGTTGGCCGGGGCGCCGCTTTGCAGCAGGATCTCGACCACTTTCTCGTATTCCACCTGCAACTGCGGCACGGTTTCGGCCAGCGTCGCCGCCACCTGGTGCAGCGACAGCACGGTCTGCTCGCTGGCCAGGATGGTGTCGGTGTTCTTGCGCAGGTTTTCCCAGTCGCGGCGTACCGATTCCATCTCGTCACGCACCGTGGGCGGCGCCGGCGGCAGGCCGGTGGACTTGTCACCCTGGCGCAGGTAGCCCCAGCGCCGTTCAAAATCGTTGCGCGCATCCGATAGCAGCTTGAAGGCCAGGGCCTTGCCGGTGGCCGCTTCGGTGGCGTTCTTGGCGATGCGTTGCGACAACACCCGCAGTTCGCCGGCATGACCGATGTACTGCTTGTCGTAGTTGGATTGGGTGTTCAGGTACGCGAAGTTGGCGAACAGCAGGATGATCGACAAGATCAGAATCAGGAACAGCACGGTAATCTGCGCGATGCTGCGGGTACGCGGGCTCACGGTGGTTGCGGTGACGGAGGTGGCAGGCTTGTTCACGTTCGCAGGTCCTATAACGCCACATCGAGAAAGCCCGGCGCCTGGGCAAGGGCGAAGGGGCTGAAGATCGCCCAGTTGCGTTCACGCGGGAAATGCCCCTGCACAAAACGTGCAGCGGCGCGGATCAGTGGCTGCGGCGGTGAAAGCTGCAGGCTGTCCAGGTCAAAATGCTGCAGGCCCAGTACCTCGTCCACCAGCAGGCCGACGAACAGCGCCTCGTGGTCCAGCACCAGCACCCGCCGTTGCTTGCCCGGGGCAACGTGGCCCAGGCCGAAAAAGCAGCTGAGGTCCATCACCGGCAACAACCGGCCGCGCAGGTTGGCGACCCCGCACACCCAGGGCTGCACACCAGGGACGCGGCTGCTGCGCGGTTCGCGCAGCACCTCGGCCACTTCGCCCATGGGCGCGACGAACCACTGCCCGGCAATGCGAAAACCGATACCGCTCCACTGTTGCAGGCGGTTGTCCTGCGGCGGTTGGTCGGCGACCAGCAGGCGGCAGCGCCGGTCAATGTCCAGCAACAGCTCGAAGGCGGTCAGCGACGCGCCCTGCGGGCGGGTGGTCAAGCGCCCAGCACTTCTTTGAGCTTGGCGATCAGGTCGTCTTCTTCCACAGGCTTGGTCACGAACCCCCTCGCGCCCTGGCGCTTTGCCCAGATCCGATCGGTTTCCTGGTCTTTGGTGGTAACGACCAATACTGGAATGGCGCTGGTCTCGGGGTACTTGCTCAATTGCCGGGTCGCCTGGAAGCCGTTGAGAACCGGCATGACGATATCCATCAATACCGCATCGGGCTTTTCCTGACGGGCCAGCGCAACGCCATCGGCACCGTTGCTGGCTTTGAGCACCTCATGGCCGTGCTTTTCAAGCCATCCGGCCAATTTGTACATCTCTGTCGGCGAGTCGTCGACAATCAGAACTCGGGCCATGCTGTTTCCCCATCAGGAAAGTAAGGCCGTGCCATGGCGGGGCGCGGTCAGGGTGCGTGTTGTGGAGGCGCGGTAAACCCGGGCACGTGGGCGCGGATCGCGTCGAGCAGCTCTTCCTTGCTGAACGGTTTGGTCAGGAACTGATCAGAGCCGACCACCCGGCCGCGGGCCTTGTCGAACAGCCCGTCGCGCGACGACAGCAGGATCACCGGGGTGTCCTTGAAAGCACTGTTGTGCTTGATCACGGCGCAGGTCTGGTAGCCGTCCAGGCGCGGCATCAGCACATCGACAAAGATGATGCTGGGCTGGTGGTCGACGATCTTGGCCAGGGCATCGAAGCCATCACTGGCGGTGATCACCTCGCAGCCCGCTTCACCGAGCAACATCTGGGCGGTGCGGCGGATCGTGCGCGAATCGTCGATCACCATCACCTTCAGGGGTTGTTCCATAGACGCCTACCAATGGAAATTAGCTGCACTTTTAGCATACTCCGGGTGGCCATTCCATCTGCGCCGCCCCTTGACCGGCGGCGTTCGCGGCGCCACCCTGAGCCACTTTTCTTTCGATCCATCGCGGCCACCTGCCGCCAAGAGGAACCACCCCATGAGCGTTCGCCTCGGCATTGTCATGGACCCCATCGCGTCCATCTCCTACAAGAAGGACAGTTCGCTGGCCATGCTGCTGGCCGCGCAGGCCCGCGGCTGGAGCCTGTTCTACATGGAACAGCAAGACCTGTACCAGGGCGAAAGCAAGGCCCGCGCCCGCATGCGCCCGCTGAAGGTGTTTGCCGACCCGGCGCACTGGTTCGAGCTGGGCGAGGAGCAGGACAGCCCGCTGGCCGAACTGGACGTGATCCTGATGCGCAAGGACCCGCCCTTCGACATGGAGTTCGTCTACAGCACCTACCTGCTGGAGCAGGCCGAGCAAGATGGCGTGCTGGTGGTCAACCGCCCGCAGAGCCTGCGCGACTGCAACGAAAAGATGTTCGCCACGTTGTTCCCGCAGTGCACCACCCCAACCCTGGTCAGCCGCCGCCCGGACATCATTCGCGAATTCGCGGCCAAGCATGTTGACGTGATCCTCAAGCCGCTGGATGGCATGGGCGGTACGTCGATTTTCCGTCACCGGGCTGGCGACCCCAACCTGTCGGTCATCCTGGAAACCCTGACCGTGCTGGGCAGCCAGCAGATCATGGCCCAGGCCTACCTGCCGGCGATCAAGGACGGTGACAAACGCATCCTGATGATCGATGGCGAGCCGGTGGACTACTGCCTGGCGCGTATTCCGGCCAGCGGCGAGACCCGTGGCAACCTGGCCGCCGGCGGGCGTGGCGAGGCGCGCCCGCTGACCGAGCGCGACCGCTGGATTGCCGCCCAGGTCGGCCCAACGCTGCGCGAGAAGGGCCTGCTGTTCGTCGGCCTGGACGTGATCGGCGACTACCTCACCGAAATCAACGTGACCAGCCCCACCTGCATCCGCGAGATCGATGCCGCCTACAACACCGATATCGGTGGCAAACTGATGGATGCCATTGATCGCAAGCTCAAGGCGCGCTGACAGCCAACGCGAAGCAAAACCGCAGAGTGGGGTATGATGCCGGTCCTATTCGACTGAGCTGCTGCCCCGCCCTGCAGTTGCTGGATACCTGATGACGCTGCCCGCTGACATCCCCTCCGACCTGCTGCCGCCCCGTGTTCGCCCGGTGGACCGGCTCGGCTTTACCCTGTTCCTGGCTGCACTGGTGCACCTGGCGCTGATTCTTGGCGTTGGCTTCACCGTGGTCAAACCTGCCGAAATCCGCCACACCATGGACATCACCCTGGCCACCTTCAAAAGCGAAAAAGCGCCCGAGAAGGCCGATTTCCAGGCGCAGGACAACCAGCAGGGCAGCGGCACGCTGGACAAGAAAGCGGTGCCCACGACCACCGAGCTGGCGCCCTTCCAGGACAGCAAGATCAACAAGGTCACGCCACCGCCTGCGGCCAGGCCCGAGGTGGTCCCACCCCCTGCCCCGCAGAAGTCGGCGGTAGTGACCACTGCGCCCAAGCCGCACAAGGTCGAACCCAAGCCCAAGGAAAGCAAGGCCCAGCCCAAGCCGGCCGCGCCAGCGCCAGACTTCGACAGTTCGCAACTGTCCAGCCAGATCGCCAGCCTGGAGGCGGAGCTGTCCAACGAGCAGCAGATGTACGCCAAGCGCCCGCGCATCCACCGCCTGAACGCCGCCTCGACCATGCGCGACAAGGGCGCGTGGTACAAGGAAGAGTGGCGCAAGAAGGTCGAGCGGGTGGGCAACCTGAACTACCCCGACGAAGCACGTCGGCAACAGATCTACGGCAACCTGCGCATGATGGTATCGATCAACCGCGATGGCTCGCTGTACGAGGTGCTGGTACTGGAATCATCCGGGCAGCCCGTGCTGGACCAGGCGGCGCAACGCATCGTGCGGCTGGCCGCGCCGTTTGCACCGTTTACCGGGGATCTGGCCGAGTTTGACCGGCTGGAGATCATTCGTACCTGGCGGTTTGCCCGTGGGGACCGGTTGTCGAGCAACTAGGGCACGACTTGCTGATCCGCAGCGTGTGGTCAGCCCAGCCCCCTTGCCAACGCTCGTCAACTGGTAGTTTTACCAGTTTACCGGTCACCAGTTTCTTCCTAGAGTTCGAGCCATTCCACAAGAATAGGTTCGCCACCATGCCCCGCAGACAGGAAATTTTCAATAAGTTAAACATTAAGAAACCCACCAGGGTGACAACGCGGACGAGCCCCAAGGTAAATGAACCGCCCATGCCCCGTGTGACGCTAACGATTGAGGGTCAGCAAGCAATCCAGCTGACCGCTGAATCCATGGAATGGCACGTTACCAAGTATGATGACTTCAGCAATTACAGCTATTTCGATGCAGCATTCCAAAGCAAAGAAATGCAGTTCAGCATTAGCATTTTGAACAATACCAGGCCCTTGGAAAATGGCGAGTTCAAACTGACTACGCAACTAATTCCGGACTATGGTCACCTCGCCTATTTTGAAGACGCTGAGGGCAACGCCGAGATTGGCAGTGGCACCGTCACCTACGACAAGGTCACGCACCTGACACTTGTTCGATCCTCATTCAACTTCACCGCACACAGTCTTAAGCATGAGGTTGAAGTTCATTACCCCGTGCCCGCCCCAACCTAATGAACTCAACGCCAAGGCTGGCCTTGCCCCCAGCCTTGGCACACGCTTCGACGGCGCGCTTGCTCAGCGCATCACCGCGCCATCCTGTCGATAATGCGCTCTTGACCTTGTCAGCCCGGCGTCCCGACGCCACACTTAGAGGCATGAAAACCCTCACCCCGAGCTACCTCAAGCACCAGTTCCTGATTGCCATGCCGCACATGGCCGATCCGAACTTCGCCCAGACCCTCACGTATATCGTCGAGCACAATGAGCATGGCGCCATGGGCCTGGTGGTCAACCGGCCGCAGGAATTGAGCCTGGCCGACATCCTCGAGCAGCTGCGCCCGGACGAAACGCCGCCGGCCAGCACCTTGCAGGTGCCTATCTACCAGGGTGGCCCGGTGCAAACCGACCGCGGCTTCGTGCTGCACAGCAGCGAATGCAGCTTCCAGGCCACCGTGGCCCTGGAAGGGCTGTCACTGAGCACATCGCAGGATGTGTTGCTTGCGATTGCCGCCGGGGTAGGCCCGAAACAGAGCCTGATCACACTGGGGTATGCCGGCTGGGAAGCGGGCCAGCTGGAAGCGGAGCTGGCCCACAACGCCTGGCTCAACTGCCCGTTCGACCCGGAAATCATCTTTGACCGCGCCAGCGACCTGCGCCTGGAAGCAGCGGCCGCCAGCCTGGGCATCAACCTGCACCTGCTGACCAGCCAGGCGGGCCACGCCTGATGGCTGAACTACGCCTCTTGCTGGGTTTCGACTACGGCAGCAAACAGATCGGCGTGGCCGTCGGCCAGGTAATAACCGGCCAGGCCCGCGAACTGTGCACCCTGAAGGCGCAGAACGGCGTGCCGGACTGGGCTCAGGTGGAAAAGCTCATCAATGAGTGGAAACCCGATGCCATTGTCGTCGGCCTGCCGTTGAACATGGACGGCACGCCCAGCGAAATGAGCGCCCGCGCCGAAAAATTTGCCCGCCGCCTGAACGGCCGCTTCAACCTGCCCGTGCACACCCACGACGAACGCCTGACCACCTTCGAGGCCAAAGGCGAGCGCATGGCCCGTGGCGGCCAGCGCGGCAGCTACCGCGACAACCCGGTCGATGCCATCGCTGCCGCCCTGTTGCTGCAAGGCTGGCTGGAGGCCAATACCTGATCATCTTTGCCGCCGGGCCCGCCCGGCGCACCCTTCCGAGGAGCCCGCAATGAGCCTACCCAATCCCGCCGACCTGATTCGGCAGATGGCTGTCGACCTTCGTGCCCACCTGGCGCGCCGGGCAATCACCGAGCCCCGTTACATCGGTATCCGCACCGGCGGTGTCTGGGTTGCCCAGGCCCTGCAGGAAGCCATGGGCGACACCAGCCCCATGGGTACCCTGGACGTCTCGTTCTACCGCGACGACTTCAGCCAGAACGGCCTGCACCCACAAGTGCGCCCCTCCGAGCTGCCGTTCGAGGTCGAGGGCCAGCACCTGGTGCTGGTGGATGACGTGCTGATGAGCGGGCGTACCATCCGCGCGGCGCTCAACGAACTGTTCGATTACGGCCGCCCGGCCAGCGTCACCCTGGTCTGCCTGCTGGACCTGGATGCCGGCGAATTGCCGATTCGTCCGAATGTGCTCGGTGCCACCCTGTCGCTGGCCGCCCATGAGCGGGTAAAATTGACCGGACCCGCACCGCTCGCACTCGAGCGCCAGGACCTCGCCTCCGCTTCCGCCCTTTAAGAGTCCCCCGCGATGACGCCAATCGACGCCAAGCGCCCGCTGCAGCTCAATGATCAGGGCCAGCTGCGCCACTTCCTCTCGCTCGACGGTTTGCCCCGCGAACTGCTCACCGAGATCCTCGACACCGCCGACTCCTTCCTGGAAGTCGGTGCCCGGGCCGTGAAGAAAGTCCCGTTGCTGCGCGGCAAGACCGTGTGCAACGTGTTCTTCGAGAACTCGACCCGTACCCGCACCACCTTCGAACTGGCGGCCCAGCGCCTGTCGGCCGACGTGATCAGCCTGAACGTGTCGACCTCCTCGACCAGCAAGGGCGAGACGCTGTTCGACACCCTGCGCAACCTCGAGGCCATGGCGGCCGACATGTTCGTGGTGCGCCATTCCGACTCCGGCGCCGCGCACTTCATCGCCGAGCACGTGTGCCCGGACGTCGCCGTGATCAACGGCGGTGACGGCCGCCACGCGCACCCGACCCAAGGCATGCTCGACATGCTCACCATTCGCCGCCACAAGGGCAGCTTCGAGAACCTCTCGGTGGCCATCGTCGGCGACATCCTGCACTCACGCGTGGCCCGCTCCGACATGCTGGCGCTCAAAGCGCTGGGCTGCCCGGACATCCGCGTGATCGGCCCGAAAACCCTGATCCCGATCGGCATCGAGCAGTACGGCGTGAAGGTCTACACCGACCTGGCCGAAGGCCTGAAGGATGTCGACGTAGTGATAATGCTACGCCTGCAGCGTGAGCGCATGGCCGGCGGCCTGCTGCCTAGCGAAGGCGAGTTCTACCGCCTGTTCGGCCTGACCACCGCGCGCCTGGCCGGGGCCAAGCCTGACGCCATCGTCATGCACCCGGGCCCGATCAACCGTGGTGTGGAAATCGAGTCGGCGGTGGCCGACGGCAAGCACTCGGTGATCCTCAACCAGGTCACCTACGGCATCGCCGTGCGCATGGCCGTGCTGTCCATGGCCATGAGCGGGCAAAACGCGCAACGTCAACTCGACCAGGAGAACGCCCAGTGACCATCAGTATTCTTGGCGCCCGGGTCATCGATCCCAAGACCGGCCTGGACCAGGTGACCGACCTGCACCTGGACGGTGGCCGCATTGCCGCGATCGGCGCGGCGCCGGCCGGTTTCAGCGCCAGCCGCACGATCCAGGCCGATGGCCTGGTCGCCGCACCGGGCCTGGTCGACCTTGGCGTATCCCTGCGCGAGCCGGGTTACAGCCGCAAAGGCAACATCGCCAGTGAAACCCGCGCTGCCGTGGCCGGCGGTGTCACCAGCCTGTGCTGCCCGCCGCAGACCAAGCCGGTGCTGGACACCTCGGCGGTGGCCGAGCTGATCCTGGACCGCGCCCGTGAGGCGGCCAACAGCAAGGTGTACCCAGTCGGTGCCCTGACCAAAGGCCTTGAAGGCGAGCAGCTGGCCGAGCTGGTGGCCCTGCGCGACACCGGTTGCGTGGCCTTCGGCAACGGCCTGAAACAAATCCCCAACAACCGTACCCTGGCCCGCGCCCTGGAGTACGCCGCCACCTTCGACCTGACCGTGGTGTTCCACTCCCAGGACCGCGACCTGGCCCACGGCGGCCTGGCCCATGAAGGTGCCATGGCCAGCTTCCTCGGCCTGCCGGGCATTCCGGAAACCGCCGAAACCGTGGCCCTGGCGCGCAACCTGCTGCTGGTAGAACAGACCGGCGTGCGTGCGCACTTCACCCAGATCACCAGCGCCCGGGGCGCACAGCTGATTGCCCAGGCGCAGGAACTCGGCCTGCCGGTGACCGCCGATGTGGCGCTATACCAGCTGATACTCACCGATGAGTCGCTGCGCGAGTTTTCCAGCCTGTACCACGTGCAGCCACCGCTGCGCACTGCCAAGGACCGTGATGGCCTGCGCGCCGCAGTAAAATCGGGGGTGATCCAGGCGATTTCCAGCCATCACCAGCCGCATGAACGCGACGCCAAGCTTGCCCCGTTCGGCGCCACCGAGCCGGGCATCAGCAGCGTCGAGTTGCTGTTGCCGCTGGCCATGACCCTGGTGCAGGACGGCCTGCTAGACCTGCCAACCTTGCTCGCCCGCCTGAGCAGCGGCCCGGCTGCCGCCCTGCGCCTGCCGGCAGGTGAGCTGAAAGTGGGTGGTGCGGCCGACCTGGTGCTGTTCGACCCGCAAGCCTCCACCGTTGCCGGCGAGCAGTGGTTCTCGCGTGGTGAGAACTGCCCGTTCATCGGCCACTGCCTGCCGGGTGCGGTGCGTTATACCTTGGTCGATGGGCACGTCTGCCACGAGGCCTGACAAAGCGCCTACTTGCTTTGTGTAGGAGCGGCCTTGTGTCGCGATCGGGCCGCGCAGCGGCCCCAGGGTCTCTGCATCACGCATGAATTGCTGGGGCCGCTCTGCGGCCCTTTCGCGACACAAGGCCGCTCCTACATCGACCGTGCCCGGTTCGAGGACCGGACCAACCATTCATCCCTCACGGTTGAAATCTTTCCCCCCACCCCCATATGAGTCTGCATCAGGCACTTTCGCCCCGCTGCGTGGAGACTCTCCCCTTGACCACCATCGTTTCTGTCCGCCGTAACGGCAAAGTCGTCATGGGCGGCGACGGCCAGGTTTCCCTCGGCAACACCGTGATGAAAGGCAACGCCAAGAAAGTGCGCCGCCTGTACCACGGCCAGGTCATCGCCGGCTTTGCTGGTGCCACGGCCGATGCTTTCACCCTGTTCGAGCGCTTCGAAAGCCAGCTGGAAAAACACCAGGGCCATTTGGTCCGTGCCGCCGTCGAGCTGGCCAAAGAATGGCGTACCGACCGTTCCCTGAGCCGCCTGGAAGCCATGCTGGCCGTGGCCAACAAGGATGCCTCCCTGATCATCACCGGCAACGGTGACGTGGTCGAACCCGAAGACGGCCTGATCGCCATGGGTTCCGGCGGCGCCTACGCCCAGGCCGCAGCTCGCGCCCTGCTGAACAAGACCGACCTCTCGGCCCGTGAAATCGCTGAAACTGCCCTGAACATCGCCGGCGACATCTGCGTGTTCACCAACCACAACCTGACCATCGAGGAGCAGGACCTGGCCGATTGATCAGTTGTTCTGGCGTCCCGCTCCGAGCGGGGCTTTTCCACGCTGATTCATCCGCCCAAGGACCCTATTGATCATGTCCATGACCCCCCGCGAGATCGTCCACGAACTCAACCGCCACATCATCGGCCAGGACGACGCCAAGCGCGCCGTGGCCATTGCCCTGCGCAACCGCTGGCGCCGGATGCAGCTGCCTGCCGAGCTGCGTGCCGAAGTGACCCCGAAGAACATCCTGATGATCGGCCCTACCGGCGTCGGCAAGACCGAAATCGCCCGTCGCCTGGCCAAGCTGGCCAACGCGCCGTTCCTCAAGGTCGAAGCCACCAAGTTCACCGAAGTGGGCTACGTGGGCCGCGACGTCGAGTCGATCATTCGTGACCTGGCCGATGCCGCGCTGAAGATGCTGCGCGAGCAGGAGATCATCCGCGTGCGCCACCGCGCCGAGGACGCCGCTGAAGACCGTATCCTCGATGCCCTGCTGCCGCAGGCGCGGGTCAGCAGCTTCTCGGAAGAAGCCGCGCAGACCAGCAGCGATTCCAACACCCGCCAGCTGTTCCGCAAGCGCCTGCGTGAAGGCCAGTTGGACGACAAGGAAATCGAGATCGAAGTGGCCGATGCCGTGGGCGTCGAAATTGCCGCGCCGCCTGGCATGGAAGAGATGACCAACCAGCTGCAGAGCCTGTTTGCCAACATGGGCAAAGGCAAGCGCAAGGCGCGCAAGCTGAAGGTGAAAGAAGCGCTGAAGATGGTTCGCGACGAAGAAGCGGGCCGCCTGGTCAACGAGGAAGAGCTCAAGGCCAAGGCCCTGGAAGCGGTCGAGCAGCACGGCATCGTGTTCATCGACGAAATCGACAAGGTTGCCAAGCGTGGCAACGTTGGCGGTGCCGATGTGTCCCGTGAAGGCGTGCAGCGCGACCTGCTGCCGCTGATCGAAGGCTGCACCGTCAACACCAAGCTGGGCATGGTCAAGACCGACCACATCCTGTTCATTGCCTCGGGTGCGTTTCACCTGAGCAAGCCAAGCGACCTGGTACCCGAGCTACAAGGCCGCCTGCCGATCCGTGTCGAGCTGAAGGCACTGACCCCGGAAGATTTCGAGCGCATCCTGCAAGAGCCGCACGCTTCGCTGACCGAGCAATACCAGGCCCTGCTGAAGACCGAAGGCCTGAACATCGAGTTCATCGCCGATGGCATCAAGCGCCTGGCCGAGATTGCCTACCAGGTAAACGAAAAGACCGAGAACATCGGTGCCCGTCGCCTGCACACCCTGCTTGAGCGTTTGCTCGAAGAGGTGTCGTTCAGCGCTGGCGACCTGGCCAGCGCCCATGACGAAACGCCGATCCAGATCGACGCTGCGTATGTGAACAGCCACCTGGGTGAACTGGCGCAGAACGAAGACCTGTCGCGTTACATCCTGTAAGACCGCAGGGGGCCGCTGCGCGGCCCTTTCGCCGGCAAGCCAGCTCCCACAGGATTAACACAATCCTGAATGCTGTGGAGCACCTGTGGGAGCTGGCTTGCCGGCGATTGGGCTGCAAAGCAGCCCCCCTTGCACAATCCCCAGAATGTCCCGAAGCTGTGCATCATCAGCTCCCGAGAGATTCTGCCCATGGCCCGCCTGCCCACCGCCATCAACCTGCACAAAGCCTCGAAAACCCTCACCCTCACCTACGCCCCCGGCGAGGTCTACCACCTGCCTGCCGAACTCCTGCGCGTGCACTCCCCCTCCGCCGAGGTCCAGGGCCACGGCAACCCTATCCTGCAGTTCGGCAAGATCAACGTCGGCCTGGTCGGCCTGGAACCTGCCGGCCAATATGCACTGAAACTGACCTTCGACGACGGCCATGACAGCGGCCTGTTCACCTGGGAATACCTTGAACAGCTGTGCCTGCGCCAGGAACAGCTGTGGGCCGACTACCTCGACGAGTTGCACAAGGCCGGAAAATCCCGCGACCCGGCCGAATCGGTTGTGAAACTCATGCTCTAGCGCAAGGCCTGCAGGGTTTAGAGCGCATTTTCTAAATTCATCTGTTTGAATGACTTGCAGACAGCCCAGTGAAGGGCTGTCTTGCGCATTACATGAAAGTCGGGTAACCAATGGGTGTGGCAAGTTCCCTGCATCATTTTTGCAGGCAGTCAGAACCCCGCAGCACCGCTGTTCCTTATCACTGGTCACCCGAGTAGCAGTACCGGGCTCAGGGCTGTGCGCTTGTCACAGCAACCGGTACTCGTCTCAGGACAACGGAGCGTCGTAGATGAGTAACAAGAACAACGATGAGCTGCAGCGGCAGGCCTCGGAACACACCCTGGGGCTGAACCCGGTCATCGGCATTCGCCGCAAGGACCTGTTGAGCTCGGCACGCACCGTGCTGCGCCAGGCCGTGCGCCAACCGCTGCACAGCGCAAAGCATGTGGCCCACTTTGGCCTGGAGCTGAAAAACGTGCTGCTGGGCAAATCCAGCCTGGCCCCGGAAAGCGACGACCGCCGTTTCAACGACCCGGCCTGGAGCAACAACCCGCTGTACCGCCGCTACCTGCAAACCTACCTGGCCTGGCGCAACGAGTTGCAGGACTGGATCGGCAACAGCGACCTGCCACCCCAGGACATCAGCCGCGGCCAGTTCGTCATCAACCTGATGACCGAAGCCATGGCGCCGACCAATACCTTGTCCAACCCGGCAGCGCTCAAACGCTTCTTCGAAACCGGCGGCAAGAGCCTGCTCGATGGCCTGTCCAACCTGGCCAAGGACATGGTCAACAACGGCGGCATGCCCAGCCAGGTGAACATGGACGCCTTCGAAGTGGGCAAGAACCTGGGCACCAGCGAGGGCGCGGTGGTGTACCGCAACGATGTGCTGGAGCTGATCCAGTACAGCCCCATCACCGAACAGGTGCATGCCCGCCCGCTGCTGGTGGTGCCACCGCAGATCAACAAGTTCTACGTGTTCGACCTCAGCCCGGAAAAGAGCCTGGCGCGCTACTGCCTGCGCTCGCAGCAGCAAACCTTCATCATCAGCTGGCGCAACCCGACCAAGGCCCAGCGTGAATGGGGCCTGTCCACCTACATCGATGCGCTCAAGGAAGCCGTCGACGCGGTGCTGGCGATTACCGGCAGCAAAGACCTGAACATGCTCGGCGCCTGCTCTGGTGGCATCACCTGTACTGCGCTGGTGGGCCACTATGCCGCCGTTGGCGAAAACAAGGTCAATGCCCTGACCCTGCTGGTCAGCGTGCTGGACACCACCATGGACAACCAGGTCGCCTTGTTCGTCGATGAGCAGACCCTGGAAAGCGCCAAGCGCCACTCCTACCAGGCTGGGGTGCTGGAAGGCAGCGAAATGGCAAAGGTGTTCGCCTGGATGCGCCCCAACGACCTGATCTGGAACTACTGGGTCAACAACTACCTGCTCGGCAACGAGCCGCCGGTGTTCGACATCCTGTTCTGGAACAACGACACCACGCGCCTGCCGGCCGCCTTCCACGGCGACCTGATCGAAATGTTCAAGAGCAACCCGCTGATCCGCCCGGATGCACTGGAAGTGTGCGGCACACCGATCGACCTGAAGAATGTGCACTGCGACATCTTCAGCGTTGCCGGTACCGCCGACCACATCACCCCGTGGCAATCATGCTACCGCTCGGCGCACCTGTTCGGCGGCAAGATCGAGTTCGTGCTGTCCAACAGCGGCCACATCCAGAGCATCCTCAACCCGCCAGGCAACCCCAAGGCGCGCTTCATGACCGGCGCCGATCGCCCGGGTGACCCGGTGGCCTGGCAGGAAAACGCCACCAAGCACGCCGACTCCTGGTGGCTGCACTGGCAGAGCTGGCTGAGCGAACGTGCCGGGGAGCTGAAAAAAGCGCCAACCCGCCTGGGCAACCGCGCCTATGCCGCTGGCGAAGCCGCCCCAGGCACCTACGTTCACGAGCGCTGAGTTGCGTTGCCGTGGCCGCCATGAGCGCGCCACGGCGCTTTTTTCACGACAGAGTCGAACGCATGCCGGAACCCTACATCTTCAGGACCGTCGAACTGGACGACCAGTCCATTCGCACCGCCGTGCGCCCGGGCAAGCCGCACCTGACACCGTTGCTGATCTTCAACGGCATCGGTGCCAACCTGGAGCTGGTGTTCCCGTTCATCGAGGCGCTGGACCCGGACCTGGAGGTCATCGCCTTCGATGTGCCCGGTGTAGGGGGGTCATCCACCCCGCGTCACCCCTATCGCTTTCCTGGCCTGGCCAAGCTCACGGCGCGCATGCTCGATTACCTGGACTACGGCCAGGTCAACGTCATCGGCGTGTCCTGGGGCGGCGCCCTGGCCCAGCAGTTTGCCCACGACTACCCGGAACGCTGCAAGAAACTGGTGCTGGCCGCCACTGCCGCCGGCGCAGTAATGGTGCCGGGCAAGCCCAAGGTGTTGTGGATGATGGCCAGCCCAAGGCGCTACGTGCAGCCTTCCCATGTAATCCGCATTGCCCCGCTGATCTACGGCGGCGCCTTCCGCCGCGACCCGGACCTGGCCATGCACCATGCGTCCAAGGTGCGCTCAGGCGGCAAGCTGGGCTACTACTGGCAGCTGTTCGCCGGCCTGGGCTGGACCAGCATCCACTGGCTGCACAAGATTCATCAGCCGACGCTGGTGCTGGCCGGTGACGACGACCCGCTGATCCCGCTGGTCAACATGCGCCTGCTGGCCTGGCGGATTCCCAATGCCCAGCTACACATAATCGACGATGGCCACCTGTTCCTGATTACCCGGGCCGAGGCCGTCGCACCGATCATCATGAAGTTTCTCCAGGAAGAACGTCAGCGCGCGGTCATGCACCCGCGCCCCGCCTCTGGCGGTTGATTGTCGCAGCCCAAGAATCGGGAAGACGAGGGAGTGTTGCCATGACAGACAAACCGGCCAAAGGAACGAAAACGCTCCCCGCCACCAGCATGAATGTGCAAAACGCCATACTCGGCCTGCGTGGGCGCGACCTGGTGTCGACCCTGCGCCGGGTTGGCCGCCACGGCTTGACCAACCCGCTGCACACTGCGCGGCACCTGTTGGCGCTCGGGGGCCAGCTGGGCCGTGTGATGCTGGGCGACACGCCCTACCAGCCCAACCCTCGCGACAGCCGCTTCAGCGACCCGACCTGGAGCCAGAACCCGTTTTATCGCCGGGGCCTGCAGGCCTATCTGGCCTGGCAGAAGCAGACGCGCGAGTGGATCGACGAAAGCCACCTGGACGACGATGACCGCGCCCGCGCACATTTTCTGTTCGGCATGATCAATGACGCCCTGGCACCGAGCAACTCGCTGCTCAACCCGCTGGCGGTCAAAGAGCTGCTGAACACGGGCGGGCAAAGCCTGGTGCGGGGCGTGGCCCACTTGCTTGACGACCTGCGCCACAATGACGGCCTGCCGCGCCAGGTGGATGAACGCGCCTTCGAGGTAGGTGGCAGCCTGGCGGCAACGCCCGGCGCGGTGGTGTTTCGCAACGAGCTGCTGGAGTTGATCCAGTACAAGCCGATGAGTGAAAAACAGCACGCCAGGCCCGTGCTGGTGGTGCCACCGCAAATCAACAAGTTCTATATCTTCGACATGCAGGCGCACAACAGCTTCGTGCAGTACATGCTCAAGAACGGCTTGCAGGTGTTCATGATCAGTTGGCGCAACCCCGACCCGCGCCACCGCGAATGGGGCCTGTCCACGTACGTACAAGCCCTGGAAGAAGCGCTGAACGCCTGCCGCAGCATCAGCGGCAACCGCGACCCCAACCTGATGGGTGCCTGCGCCGGCGGCCTGACCATGGCTGCGCTGCAGGGCCACCTGAAGGCCAAACATCAGTTGCGCAAGATCCGCAGCGCCACGTACCTGGTCAGCCTGCTCGACAGCAAGTTCGATAGCCCCGCCAGCCTGTTCGCCGACGAGCAGACGGTCGAGGCCGCCAAGCGCCGCTCCTATCAACGGGGTGTGCTGGACGGCGGCGAGGTGGCGAGGATTTTCGCCTGGATGCGCCCCAACGACCTGATCTGGAACTACTGGGTCAACAACTACCTGCTTGGCAAAGCCCCGCCCGCGTTCGACATCCTCTACTGGAACGCCGACAACACACGCCTGCCGGCAGCACTGCACGGCGACTTGCTGGACTTTTTCAAGCACAACCCGCTCACCCACCCGGCAGGCCTCGAAGTGTGCGGCACGCCCATCGACCTCAAGCAGGTCGACCTGGACAGTTTTACCGTGGCCGGCAGCAACGATCACATCACCCCGTGGGACGCCGTGTATCGCTCGGCCTTGCTGCTCGGTGGCGACCGGCGTTTCGTGCTGGCCAACAGCGGGCATATTCAAAGCATCATCAACCCACCGGGCAACCCCAAGGCCTACTACCTGGAAAACCCCAAGCTTTCGGGGGACCCGCGCGCCTGGTTCTACGAAGCCAAACGCAGCGACGGCAGCTGGTGGCCCTTATGGCTGGAATGGATTACCCCGCGCTCCGGCCCGCTCAAGGCGCCCCGTACCGAGTTGGGCAACAGTGCCTACCCACCGCTCGGCCCGGCGCCAGGCACCTATGTCCTGACCCGATGAGCCCGACCACTGGATGAAGACCCGCGACCGTATCCTCGAATGCGCCCTGCAGCTGTTCAACCAGCAGGGCGAACCGAACGTATCCACCCTGGAGATCGCCAACGAACTGGGCATCAGCCCGGGCAACCTGTACTACCACTTCCACGGCAAGGAGCCTGTGGTACTGGGCCTGTTCGAGCGTTTCGAGGAAGCGCTGATGCCCTTGCTTGACCCGCCCCTGGAGGTGCGCCTGGACGCCGAGGACTACTGGCTGTTCCTGCACCTGATCGTCGAGCACATGGCCCAGTACCGCTTTCTGTTCCAGGACCTGTCCAACCTCACCGGCCGCCTGCCCAAGCTGGCGCGCGGCATGCGCAGCCTGATCAATGCACTCAAACGTACGCTGGCAGCGTTGCTGGCCAGCCTCAAGGGCCAGGGGCTGGTAGAAAGTGAAACCCAGGCACTGGGGCAACTGGTGGAGCAGATCACCCTGACGCTGATGTTCTCGCTGGATTACCAGCGTGTGCTGGGGCGCGAGGGGGATGTGGGGATTGTGGTGTACCAGGTGATGATGCTGGTGGCGCCGCACCTGCAGGCTCAGGCGCGGGCGGCGGCGGAGCAGTTGGCGGTGCGGTATCTGGAGGGGTAGGCCTGCTGTTTCGGCGCTGGGGCCTTCGCGGGCATGCCCGCTCCCACAAGGCCTGCGCTGACCGGCTGATCGGCGCTGAACCTGTGGGAGCGGGCAAGCCCGCGAAGAGGGCGACGCGGTATCAGATCAAGGTACCGGTGCCGTTTGGTGCCGACGGTGCGCTGCTGGCCGGGGCGGCAGCAGGTGCCGGTGCTGCGGTTGCAGCCGGGGCGGCGCTGGCGGCTGGGGCTGCCGGCTTGGCGGCTGCCGGTTTGGCCGGTGCTTTCTTCACCGCAGGTTTCTTCGCTGCCGCTGGCTTGGCTGCTGCCGATTTTGCCGCGGGCTTGGCAGCTGCAGGTTTGGCCGCAGGCTTTGCAGCAGGTTTGGCTGCTGCCGTTTTAGCAGCAGGTTTGGCCGCCGCCGTTTTAGCAGCAGGCTTGGCCGCTGCTGCCTTGGCCAGTGGCTTGGCCGCTGCCTTGCCCGCAGCCGGCTTGGCAGCCGCAGCGCGCGACGAAATCGGCGTAACCGAAGCACCGGTCAGCTTCTCGATCTGCTTGGTCAGGCTGTCCACCTGCTGGTGCAGGGCCTTGATCTCGTTGCGGCTTGGCACGCCCAGGCGCGAGATGGCGCTGTTCAGGCGCTTGTCGAAGGCCTCTTCGAGTTCGCCCCACTTGCCCAGCGCACGGTCCTTCACGCCAGACACGCGCGAGGTGGTCGACGACTTGGCGGATTCGGCTGCTTCTTCAGCCGTCTTCTTCGCCTGCTTCTCGGCCTTCTCGCCATCTTTCACCAGCGAGTCGAACAGCTTGGGGCCGTCCTGGTCGACTTTCGAATAGATACCCAGCCCCGCCAGCCAGATCTTGCGGGAGTACTTCTCGATCCCGCCGATCCAGGAGCTGCTTTCTTTATCGGAATTCTTCTTGCCAGCCATCCTGCTCTCCTTATGGTTTGTGCGCGACGCGCTCAAGCAGCTCGTGCAGCTGTTCAAGCTTGACCGACAACGCCTCAACGTCATGTTTAGACGGAATGCCGAGGCGATTCAAGGCGCGCCCTACCCGTGCGTCGAAAGCTTTTTCGATCTTGTCGAGTTGAATTTCCACCTTGCCGCGTACGCGGCTGACTTCTTCAGCGGCTTCGTCGATCTGGTGGTTGGCAGCATCGAGCTCTTGATCGATGCGTTTCTTGCCACGCTTCTCGACGCCTTCGCCGGCCTTGACCAGCTCCTGGAAGTAGTCGGAGCCTTCCTGGCCGACCCGCGCATAGGCGCCGATGCCAGCCAGCCAGATCTTGCGTGCATAACCGCGGACTTCACCCAAGGTGCTCTGGGCGTCATCCTTTTTCTTCACATTCACTTTGGCCATGCTCTGTACCTCATGCTCATGAGTGGAGGAGGAACCGCCCATGGAGGTTGGGCTTGAGCATAAGGTAATGAGCCAAATTAGAATCTTCACCCTAGGCTTTGCAGGCAAAGCGCCTGCGCACCGATCAGGCTGCCTTGAAAACAGCCATGTGTTTACCTATCTACCACCGCCCGCCTGGCGGCGCCAGCCAGCATCGGCCTCTTTAGCCCACAGAGCGCCGCTGCCATGCCCGACTCGCATCCCACTCCCCTCAACTCGTTCAGACAGCAGGTAGCTGCCCACTTTGCCGATCGCCCCAGCTTGCGCAGCGTCACGGCCCGCGCCGCCTTCGAGGCACTGACAGACCGTTATCCCTGGATCCGCACCAATCACCCCAGGCTGCAATCGCTTGAGGGGATGACCATCTTGCATGCGCCGACAGACGATGGCGCGGCGCGGCAAAGTGATCTGCTCGACACGCTGCTTGCGCACTTCCTTCACGGCACTGGCCTGTCGTTTGCCGCCAGCGACCAGTTCAGCCTGGCGCCGCCCGCGATTTTTCGCCCGCAGCCGCAAGCGCCCACCATCGACCTGCGTATGGATGTTGTAGGCCAGGCGTTCGACGACATGCTGACAACCCTCACCGAGTCGTTTCAGCAAGCGCAGGTGAGTTTCTGGAATGGCTGCGAAGGCGACTCGGGTGTGTCCCGGTTGCGCTGGCTGGAGCAGATGATCAAGGCTGCGTTGCTCAGTACGCTTGAACGCCAGGGCCTGTGCGAAGACGCCAAACGCCTGCTGTACGGCTGGGTCGCCGAAGACGGCAGCACACCCGCCCTGCAAGGTCTGCAAGTGTCACTGCAAAAGGGCGGCGACGCGCATCATCTGGTATCGGCGGACCTGCTCATGATCGCGGAGCGCGACGAGGGCAGCCTGGTGCTCTGGTGCCAGCCTTCAGGTACCGTCCGCAGCTTCAACGATGCGCCCGCCTTTGCCCTGGCCTTGCGCGACGAACTGGCCGACCAGCATGATTTCGACACGCTGTCCTGGGCCTGTACGCCGGTGCAGGGGGACGCTTTCCGCTACCAGGCCGGCCAGTTGCTAAACGCCGCCTTGCAGGGCATCGAACGCGTGCAGTTATGCTCGATCACGCAGGTGAGCGAACTGGAGCGCCTTTACAACCAGCTCTGCGACCCCTCCCTGGCGTTCCCGGAACACACCTGCATCGACCGGCAGGCGCCGGCCATCCCCCTGCCGGCCTGGCTTGCCAAGGCCAGCGCCAGTGACCGCTTCGACTACCATCGGGCAATGCTGGCGCTGGCAGCACGCCAGGCGCTGGCAACTGGCACGACATCGCCGGACGACTTCGAGGACCTGCAGCAGTACACCACCCGACGCCTGCGCGAGCAGATGACCGCAGACCACCCCGGCAAGGCAGTGCCGGCCTCCGACCAACTGCTGATCTCGATTTCGCAAGTGGTCGAGATATCGTCCCTCGGGCCCGCGCGCCTGGAGCCGCTCAAGACCGTCTCCCTGACCGAGCTGGCCATCTCGCGCCTGCAACCAGCCCAGCATGAAGTGGCCACGGCAGTCACTGCAGCCGGCTCGCAACCCGTCGAAGGCTGGCTGAACCTCGATTACATCAATCGGCTGGTAGCCACGCTGGATGTGGGGGGCCAATATCCCCTGTACATCCACCAAAAGCTGCAGGACCCGGTTGGCCGTGACCAGCGTATCCAGCGCTTTGCCGGTGAATGGCGCAGCAGCCTGCTGCTGGACGCCCTCCAGGCCAGGATCGTGGGGCACTTGAGCGAGCAGGCCTGCCAGGCATTGATGCTGTTCTGCCGCAACACGACAACGGCCACGGGGCCAGTCAGGGTTGCCCCGCTGGCCTTCCACTGCGTACGGGGCGCCACCCGTGCCAACCGGGTGCACGGCATGTTCGTGATCCTGGTCGAGCAGCCACGCACCTGGATACTCTATCGCCCGCTGGCCGCGCGCCGCAGATTGCGGGTGTACAGCAGCGAAGCGCTGTTGATGGCCGATGTCCGCGCTGCCGGCGAATTGCAACAAAGCATCCTGGCCTGGCTGGATGACGCTGACCGCCCAATTTACGACAACGGTGGTTTCACCCGGCCCCACCTGCACCCGCAGCTGTCCGAACTGGCCGACTTGCTGGGGGCCGGCGCGGTGCTGACCGAGCACACCCTGGCGCAGATGCGTGCGCCGGCCACCCTGGCCTTCGCTGCGTGGTCGGATGATCTGCACACCCAGCTGCTTCAAGCCCATGCCGAGGCGATGGTGCTGCTGGCGTCGCGCCAGAGCGTCTCCAATGCCCAGCTGCGCTGGGCCATGGTGGTGCAACTTGGCTGGATGGTGTTCAACACGGTCACAGCGCTGCTGCGCGGGCCTGCGGCCACGGTGATGTGGTTGGTCGCCACCGTGGTCAGCCTGAAAACCGACCTGTCGGCGCTGGCCAAGGGCAGCCCCGAAGAGAAGGTGTTGGCCGCCTCCGACCTGTTGTCCAACATCGCCATGCTGCTGGTCCACGTTCATACCACGGCGCAGCCGCAGCGGGTGCAGCCGGAAAAGAATGAGCTGTACCTCGGTGGCCCATCGCCACGCCAGGCCGGCAGCGCGGCGCGACAAGAACAGCCCCAGGCCAGGGCCTGGCAAGACCCGTCGCAGCTGCCTGCACCTGCCCCCTACAAGGTAAGCGCCTGGGGCAATAACCATCGCATTGGCAACCTCACGAGCACAGCGCGCAATGCCCTGCTCGAACTGCGTGCCAACGTTGACCTGCAAGGGCTGGTAGCACAGCAGCAAGGGCGCCTGCGCGGGCTCTACAAACTCGACGAGCGCTACTACGTGAAGCTCGAAGATACCCCCTACGAGGTTGAAGAATCCTACACAGGCGTGCGCATCATCGGCCCCGATACCAGTGCAGGCGACTGGCAGGCGCTTGGCGGTGCCTGGGATGGCTACCACATCGTTGGGCGCGAGCGCAGCACAGGGCCGTGGCTGGCCCGCTGGAACGGCGAATGGATGCTCGACCTGCGGCTGGCGGGCGGTATGCCCAGGACCCGCAAAGGTCTACTGGATGAAAACCGAGCCACAATCGTTGCCCTGCAGGAAGAGCGAAAACGCAACGACCAGGCGATCCTGAAGAACGAGACATTCATCGAAAGGTACCTGGAACTGACCAAACCCTACGACGATGCCGCGCGGGATGTCAGGCGAGCGCTGCGCGAACACCCAGGCATCGCCCGTAGCGACCTGCCAGAAACGCTGCAGGAACAGGTGCGCACGGTGCAAACGATGCGCAACGAGGTCCGCCCGCACCTGCTGATCATCTCGCTGACTTACGAAAAGCAGGCCGACCTGCTGGGCTCGCAAGTCAGGCTGTTTACCCAGATGAGCGAGCCCCGCTTCGCCAGGCTCGACCCCCGGAGCACATCGGCCGTGGGCCGCAGTCAGTGGGCGGAACAACTGCTCGACACCGACCTGCATCTTTTCCACCGCTTACTGGACCTGACCGACTATGAGGTCCTCAGGCACCAGTCGGCACAGTTGGTCAAGTTACCGTTCGGCCAGGAACAAGGGTTGCTGTACCTTGCCTACCGGGACAACGTGGCAGCCGCGTACGCCACGCACAAACGCGTACTCACGGTCAGTGAACGCCTGGACCAGAACATCGCGCTGGCCCTGAACGACACCACCCTGCAGTTCAAGGACAAACAGTCCAAGCTCGAAAAGATCATCGGCCAGCGCCATTACTCGACCGTCATCTCCCGCGGTCAGGTGATCAGCGATCTGGCCCAGTTGGTAGTGAACAGGGAGCAACTGACCCGCGAAAACTTCGACGAACTGCTGCGCATGCAAGCAGGCCTGCGCGATCGCGGCTTCCAGGCAGCATTGCTGAGCCACGATGGCCTGGCGGCGGAGAATCTGCCCGCCGAAGAGCAAGTCGAAATCCTCGGCAATGCCGTACGCGAATACCAGGCTTCGCTTGGCAAGGCCAACTACCTGCTGTCAATGGATGAGCCGGCACTTGATACAACGCGCCTGGAGCAGTACATCAGCGAGTTGACGGCGTTGAAATCAGCGGCCGAGCACGACCTGAGCACCGCCTTGCTCGCCCGCCAAAGCGGCAGGCCTGCACAGCCCAGGCAGTTGACCTACCGCAGGCGCCCAGGCAGACGCAAGCTGATCCGTACTGTGAAGGGTAGAACGATCCTGGCCGACTACAGCGCGGAAGGCCAGCTGGCGACGCAAAGCGACCCTGTCACCCAGCAAACCGTCCAGTACCAGCCGCGTGGCGCGCAATGGGAACCGGTACCCAGCGCCGCGCCGCCGCGCAGCAACGCCTACCTTCGCCGTGTCGGCGCCAGTCTGCTTGCGCAGAAGACCGGCAAGCTCGCCTTGGCCGCCCGCTATTCGAAGGAACCCAACAGCCTGGCAGACCTGATGGACTGGCAGATTCAGGACATGGACGACATCGCCCGGCAGTTGACGGCCGGCCCGCCCGAGGGCCAGGCCCTGGCAGCGCAGCTGAACGAGGCGGTCGAGGGGCTGCAGGCTGAAAAACGCCGATTGCTCACCGACGCCTATCTCAACACACGGTACCCGGACAGCAAGGCACTGCGCTACCTTCATCAGCAAGGCCAGATCGAGATAACCCTGAGCAACGCGCGCAAGCGGCTCAAGGCCAATGACTACCTGGATGTGTACAGTATCTATCGCAAGCAACCCAGACAGATGCTTTGGGAAGCGCACTTTCACTACACCAGCGCCCAGGCTGCGGCGCGCGCGTTCGCCAAGGGCCATTTGAAGTTCTGGGAACCCCGGGCCATGAGCCGCGAGGAAAAGCTGGAGCGCTCACTCGACCCGGCAGAACGCATCCACATCTACCGGGGCGACCTGCGGCTTGAGCAGATAGAAGGGGTGATCCCGTTCCCGCCCGACTGAAACCCGCGGGGGTCAGGCCAGCGCCTTGTCCAGCGCCCGCTCGATTTCACCCTTGATGGTGCCGCTCATCATCGACAGCATCATGCCCAGCTTCAGCTCCACACGGATGATGTCTTCGCCAATGTGCACGCTGCCGTTTGCGCCGCTGCGTGCCACATCGACCCGGTCACCGTTCCAGGTGGCCTTGAGGTCGTATTCGCGGCTGAGCTTGTCGACCAGCGCTTGCGCCTTGGCGCGGGCAGCATCGCGGCCGAGGGAGTGTTTGCGTTCGACGCTGATCTGGGTCATGCGGGCATTCCTGAAGATGTAGACATAATGGGCATTATGCCCGCCCCTGCCCACTGGCACACCCCGCCAAGACAAATCCGCCCGTTCGCCCTAGAATGGCGGTAATTTTTTCCGGTGAAGCGATATGAACGACCAGCGCAAAGGCGACCACGCCGAACCCACCACCCACTTTGGCTACCAGGACGTACCTGAAAGCCAGAAGGCGAAAAAAGTCGCCGAAGTGTTCCACTCGGTGGCAGCCAAGTACGACCTGATGAACGATGTGCTTTCCGGCGGCATGCACCGTCTGTGGAAGCGCTTTACCATCGAGCTGTCGGGCGTGCGCAGCGGCAACCGGGTGCTGGACATCGCCGGCGGCACCGGTGACCTTGCCGCCAAGTTCTCGCGCCTGGTCGGCCCGACAGGTCAGGTGGTGCTGGCCGACATCAACGAGTCAATGCTCAAGGTTGGCCGTGACCGCCTGCTCGACCGTGGCGTGGCCGGCAACATCGAGTTCGTCCAGGCCGACGCCGAAAAACTGCCGTTCCCGGACAACCACTTCGACTGCGTGACCATCGCTTTCGGCCTGCGCAACGTCACCCACAAGGACGAAGCCATCCGTTCGATGCTGCGCGTGCTCAAGCCCGGTGGCCGCCTGCTGATCCTGGAATTCTCCAAACCGACCAGCAAGCTGATGTCCAAGGCCTACGACGCCTATTCGTTCGCCTTCATGCCGCTGGCCGGCAAGCTGATCACCAACGACTCGGAAAGCTACCGTTACCTCGCCGAGTCGATCCGCATGCACCCGGACCAGGAAACCCTGAAGAGCATGATGGTCGAGGCCGGTTTCGACCGCGTCACCTACCACAACATGACCAGCGGCATCGTTGCCGTGCACCGGGGGATCAAACCCTGATGCTGCTGGCCGGGCTGCTCGCCAGCGTCGAACATGGCCTGAACCGCGTCCTGCGCATGGACAGCACGGCCCTGCCGCGGCTGGCCGCGCTGGAAGGCAAGGTCATCGAGATCGACTGCCGCCAACCGGCCCTGCAGGTCTTCATCCTGCCCGATGAAGACGGCCTGATGCTCGCCGCCCACTGGGAAGGCGAGGTCGACTGCAGCCTGCGCGCACCGGCCGGCAGCCTGGCGCAACTGGCCTTGGCCAGGGACAAGACCGCCGTACTGCACAGCCCGCAGGTCGAACTGCATGGCGACAGCGCCGTGCTGCTCGACCTGTTTGGCGTGCTGCAGGACCTGGAGCTGGACTGGGAGCACGAACTGCAACGCTGGCTCGGCCCGGTCGCCACGGCGCTGCTGGCAGGCCACATCCGCCTGCGTGCACGCTGGACCCGTCAGGGCCTGGCGCGCTTCAGCCAGAACCTTTCCGAGTACCTGGCCGAAGAGTCCCGCACCCTGGTAGGCAAGCGCGAAGCCGAAGCCGCCTTCAGCGAACTCGATGCCCTGAAGCTCGATACAGAACGCCTCGAGGCGCGCATCAAGCGCCTCTCCCGATCCCTTGATACCAGCGAAAACGCATGAAGCTGCTCGCCGTCCGCCGTCTTTTTCGCATCCAGCGCGTGGTGATTCGCTACCGTCTCGATGACCTGCTGTTCGAACAGCCCTTGCTGCCCTGGTGGCTGGCCAGCCTGCGCCTGCTGATGCCGTGGCGCTGGCTGCCGCGCAAGCCCACCGAGCTCAGCCGTGGCGCGCGCCTGCGCCTGGCGCTGCAGGACCTGGGGCCGATCTTCATCAAGTTCGGGCAGTTGCTGTCCACCCGCCGCGACCTGCTGCCCACCGACATCGCCGACGAGCTGATGCTGCTGCAGGACCGCGTGCCGCCGTTCGACCCGAAACAGGCCGTGGCACTGATTGAAGCGCAGCTGGGCGCGAAGGTTGGCGAGGTGTTCAGCCGCTTCGATGTCGAGCCGCTGGCCTCGGCCTCGGTGGCCCAGGTACACGCCGCACGCCTCAAGACGGGCGAAGAGGTGGTGGTCAAAGTGGTGCGCCCGGGCCTGAAGCCTGTAATCGCCCAAGACCTGGCCTGGTTGTTCCTGATTGCCAAGGCCGCCGAACGCGCCTCGGCCGATGCCCGCCGCCTGCATCCGGTGGAAATCGTCGGTGACTACGAAAAAACCATCTATGACGAGCTCGACCTGCTGCGCGAGGCTGCCAACGCCAGCCAGCTGCGGCGCAATTTCGAAGGCTCCGAGTTGATGTACGTGCCCCAGGTCTACTGGGACCTGTGCCGCCCTAAAGTGCTGGTGATTGAACGCATCTACGGCGTACCGGTGACCGACATGGCCACCCTGGCCGACCAGCGTACCGACATGAAGCTGCTGGCCGAGCGAGGCGTGGAGGTATTCTTTACCCAAGTGTTCCGCGACAGCTTCTTCCATGCCGACATGCACCCGGGCAACATCTTTGTCAGCACGGTCAAGCCGTGGAGCCCGCAGTACATCGCCATCGACTGCGGCATCGTCGGCAGCCTGACCGCCGAGGACCAGGACTACCTGGCGCGTAACCTGTTTGCCTTCTTCAAGCGTGACTATCGCCGCGTCGCCGAGTTGCACATCGACTCGGGCTGGGTGCCGGCGCACACCAAGGTCAACGAATTCGAAGCGGCGATCCGCACCGTGTGCGAGCCGATCTTCGAAAAACCGTTAAAGGATATTTCCTTCGGCCAAGTGCTGATGCGCCTGTTCCAGACCGCGCGGCGCTTCAACATGGAAGTGCAGCCGCAGCTGGTGCTGCTGCAGAAGACCCTGCTCAACATCGAGGGCCTGGGCCGCCAGCTGTACCCCGACCTGGACCTGTGGAGTACCGCCAAACCCTACCTCGAACGCTGGATGCGCGACCGCTACAGCCCCAAGGCCGTTCTCGGCAATATTCATGGGCAGGTCGAGCAGTTGCCGCACCTGACCAACATGGCCCGCGACCTGCTCGAACGCCTGTCGCAACCGCACCTGCACGATCCGCAAATGCCGGAACGCCGCCGCCAGGGTGACCGCTGGGCCCTGCGCCTGCTGGGCGCCGGCCTGCTCGGTGGTGGCGCGGTGCTGGCCGCTGGCGCTGCCGAGGCCGCCAGCCTGGCCGCCCCTGCTGCGTGGCCGGCCTGGCTGATGCTGGCCGCAGGCCTTTACCTGATCGTGCGCCAATAGCCAGCCGCGCCTGTGGCTGGCACACTAGCGCAAAGGGCCCGATACAGGAGCGGGCCCGCTTTGGAGTCGACGATGAAAGACTGGCTGGACGAGATCAAGTGGAACAGCGACGGCCTGGTACCGGCAATCGCCCAGGACCACAAGACCGGACGCGTGCTGATGATGGCCTGGATGAACCGCGAATCGCTGGCGCTGACCGCCACCGAACAGCGCGCCATCTACTGGTCGCGTTCGCGTGGCAAGCTGTGGCGTAAAGGCGAAGAATCCGGGCACGTGCAAAAGCTGCATGAGCTGCGTCTGGACTGCGACGCCGACGTGATCATCCTGATGGTCGAGCAACTGGGCCATATCGCCTGTCATACCGGCCGTGAAAGCTGCTTCTACCGCGTCTTTGAAGACGGCCAGTGGAAAATCGTCGACCCGGTCCTGAAGGACCCGGATGCCATCTACAGCGCAGGACACTGACATGAGCGACACCCTCAACCGCCTGGCCGAAGTGCTTGAAGAACGCAAGCAAGCGGCGCCTGACAGCTCCTACGTAGCCAGCCTGTACCACAAGGGCCTGAACAAGATCCTCGAGAAGCTCGGCGAAGAGTCGGTCGAAACGATCATTGCCGCCAAGGACGCTGCCGTCAGCAAGGATTACAGCGATGTCATCTACGAAACCGCCGACCTGTGGTTTCATAGCCTGGTGATGCTCAGCGCGCTGGGCCAGCATCCACAAGCCGTGCTGGATGAGCTGGATCGCCGTTTCGGGCTGTCCGGGCATGATGAAAAGGCCGCACGCCAGCCATCTGCCTGATGTATTTTTGGGGCGCTGCACACCCCTGTGGGAGCGGGTTCACCCGCGAAGCATGCAACGCGGTATATGGCACCGGCAGCGCCGGTGTTCGCGGGTAAACCCGCTCCCACAAGGGCCGCGCTGCCAGACAGATTTGCTGTACCTGTAAATTTCGGGAGTACGAAATGGGTATTTTTGACTGGAAACACTGGATCGTCCTGCTGGTTGTCGTGGTCCTGGTGTTCGGCACCAAAAAGCTGAAAAACTTCGGCAGTGACCTGGGCGAGTCGATCAAGGGCTTCCGCAAGGCCATGAACGAAGAAGAGACCAAGCCGGCCGAGCAAACGCCGCCGCCTGCCCAGCCTGTGCCGCCGGTGCAAAACACTGCCCAGCCGCAACAAGGCCACACCATCGAAGGCCAGGCCCAACCGGTCCAAGAGCCGCAACGGAAAGACTGACCCATGTTCGGCATCAGTTTCAGCGAGCTGCTGCTCGTAGGTCTGGTCGCCCTGCTGGTGCTCGGCCCCGAGCGCCTGCCCGGTGCCGCGCGCACGGCAGGCCTGTGGATTGGCCGGCTCAAACGCAGCTTCAACAGCATCAAGATGGAAGTGGAGCGCGAAATCGGCGCCGACGACATCCGCCGCCAGCTGCACAACGAGCACATCCTGCAGATGGAAGAGGAAGCCAAGCGCATCCTCAACCCGATGACACCCCCTGCCCAGCCGCCGGTAACCACGGCCAGCGTGCAGCCACCTGCCGGGCTTGAGGCCAGGCCGGTCGAAGCACCTGCTGCCCCGGCCGTACCCTCTGAACCGCCTCAACCGCCGCGAGCCCCATGAGCGAGAATCCGGAACACGACCAGCCGATGCCGCTGGTATCGCACCTGACCGAACTGCGCACCCGCCTGCTGCGCTGTGTTGCCGTCATTTTCCTGATCTTTGCCGGGCTGTTTTCCTTCGCCCAGCAGATCTACACACTGGTGTCGGCGCCGCTGCGCGACCATTTGCCGGCCAACGCGACGATGATCGCTACCGACGTGGCCTCGCCGTTCCTTACGCCGTTCAAGCTGACCATGATCGTGTCGCTGTTCCTGGCCATTCCGTTCATCCTTCAGCAGATCTGGGGCTTTATCGCGCCAGGGCTGTACCGCCATGAAAAGCGCATTGCCATTCCGCTGCTGGTGTCGAGCATTCTGCTGTTCTACGCCGGTATGGCCTTTGCCTATTTCCTGGTGTTCCCGCTGATGTTCAAGTTCTTTGCCGCCGCCACCCCGGCAGGCGTGGCAATGATGACCGACATCGCCAACTACCTCGACTTCGTGATGACGCTGTTCTTCGCCTTTGGCGTGGCCTTCGAAATCCCGGTGGCGGTGGTGTTGCTGGTGTGGATAGGCGTGGTCGACGTGAAGTACCTGAAGAAGATCCGCCCTTACGTGATCATCGGCTGCTTCGTGGTCGGCATGGTCCTCACCCCGCCGGACATCTTCTCCCAGACCCTGCTGGCCGTACCCATGTGGCTACTGTTCGAGGTCGGCGTGCTGTGCGGCAGCCTGATCCGCAAGCGTAGCGCCCACGACGAAGCAGCCAACGACCACAACGACCAGCCACCAGCGACCCAACCGTGAATCTGTTGCTTCTTGAAGAGGCCGACTTCGTCTCGGCAAACCGCGTCGTTCTTGCTGACAGGCGTTTTACCCACATGCAGGAGATTCACCGTGTGGCGGTGGGCGACAACCTGCGCGTGGGCCGGATCAACGGCCTGATGGGCAAAGCCACGGTGCTGCGCCTGGAGAATCACGAAGCCGAACTTGAAGTGGCCTTCGACCAGCAGCCACCGGCCAAGCTGCCGTTGACCCTGGTGCTGGCAGTGCCGCGGCCAAAAATGCTGCGGCGGCTGTTTCAGACCGTGGCTACCCTGGGCGTATCACGGCTGATCCTGGTGAACAGCTACAAGGTCGAGAAAAGCTTCTGGCAAACGCCTTTCCTGCAGCCCGAGAGCATCCGCGACAACCTGATCCTAGGCCTGGAACAGGCGCGTGACACGGTGCTGCCCGAGGTGGTCATCGAGAAACGTTTCAAGCCTTTCGTCGAGGATCGGCTGCCCGCCATCGCCGCAGGCACCCTGGGCCTGGTCGGCCACCCCGGCCCCTACCCCGCCTGCCCACGCGCCGTGGAGCAAGCCGTAACCCTGGCCATCGGCCCCGAGGGCGGCTGGATCCCCTACGAAATCGACCTGCTGGGCAAGGCTGGCCTGGCACCGGTGCAACTGGGCGATCGCATCCTGCGGGTAGAAACCGCCGTCACTGCGCTGCTTTCGCGTATTTTCTGACGTAAACGTCACTTTTTCGCCCATCAAGTTTCCCCCTCCCGGGCCGATGGCCTTGGCAACACAACAATTATTTGTGCTGCCAAGCCGCCGGGGAGTCGTACATGTACCAATGGTTAGCCCAATCGCTGGGCAATGTGAGCGTGAATCGCAAACTGGGGCTGGGTTTCGGCCTGGTGCTGCTGTTGACCCTGGCTATTACCCTGGCCGGCTGGCACGGCATGGACAGCATCATCGACCGTGGCGACAAGCTGGGTAACATCTCGGTCATCCAGCAGTACACCCAGGAACTGCGCATTGCCCGCCAGCATTACGAGCGCCGCAGTGATGACGCATCGGTGGCCGAGCTGGAAAAAGCCCTGGCCAACCTTGACCGCCAGGTGCAGCTGATGCTCGGGCAGATCGAAAACCCCACCGACCGCCAGCGCCTGGAGCAGCAGCGCGAGGCCGTGCGCATCTACCAGCAGGCATTCAACGAGCTGAAGCAGGCTGGCCAGCGCCGCGAGGCCAGCCGTAGCGTGCTCGGCGACAGCGCCGACAAAGCCGCAGAGCTGATCGGCCGCGTGCAGCGGGGCCTGCTGCAGGGTGGCGATATCAGCCAGTACCAGCACGCGGTAGATGTCAGCGCCCTGCTGCAACAAGCGCGTTTCCAGGTACGTGGCTACACCTACAGCGGCAATACCGAGTACCAGCAAACGGCGCTGAAGGCCATCGACCAGGCCCTGGCCGAGCTGCGTGCATTGCCGGCCAAAGTGCCTGCCGAACATGCCGCCGGTCTCGACGATGCCGCCACCGCCATGGGCGGCTACCGCGATGCAGTCACCCAGTTCGGCAATGCCCAGGCCGCCAGCGATCAGGCCCTGCAGCACATGGCCGAGCAAGGCACGTTGCTGCTGCAGACCAGCCAGGCGATGACCACCTCGCAGACCGCCGTGCGTGACGCCGGGGCCACCCAGGCCAAGACCCTGCTCGCCGTGGCCACCGGGCTGGCCCTGGCCCTTGGTCTACTGGCGGCCTGGGCCATTACCCGACAGATCATCATCCCCCTGCGCCAGACCCTGCGCGCCGCCGAGCGGGTAGCCAGTGGCGACCTGACCCAGAACCTGCAGGTAAACCGCCGTGACGAACTGGGCCAGCTGCAAGCGAGCATGCAGCGCATGACCCAAGGCCTGCGCGAGCTGATTGGCGGCATCGGTGACGGGGTCACGCAGATCGCCAGCGCCGCAGAAGAACTGTCGGCGGTGACTGAGCAGACCAGCGCCGGGGTCAACAACCAAAAGGTCGAAACCGACCAGGTGGCGACCGCCATGAACCAGATGACGGCCACCGTGCACGAAGTGGCACGCAATGCCGAACAGGCCTCGGAAGCCGCCTTGATGGCCGACCAGCAGGCCCGCGAAGGCGACCGCGTGGTGGGCGAGGCCGTGGCGCAGATCGAGCGCCTGGCGGGTGAAGTGGTCAATTCCAGCGAAGCGATGAACCAGCTCAAGGCCGAAAGCGACAAGATCGGCAGCGTGCTCGACGTGATCAAGTCGGTGGCCCAGCAGACCAACCTGCTGGCCCTGAATGCTGCAATCGAAGCCGCCCGCGCGGGTGAGGCCGGGCGTGGCTTTGCCGTGGTGGCCGACGAGGTACGTAGCCTGGCGCAACGCACCCAGCAGTCGACCGAAGAAATCGAAGAGCTGATTGCCGGCCTGCAAAGCGGCACCCAACGGGTGGCCAGCGTGATGGACAGCAGCCGCCAGCTGACCGACAGCAGCGTCGAACTGACCCGCCGTGCCGGCAGCTCGCTGGAGACTATTACCCGCACCGTGTCGTCGATCCAGGCGATGAACCAGCAGATTGCAACGGCGGCAGAGGAACAGACGGCCGTCGCCGAAGAGATCAACCGCAGCGTGATGAATGTGCGGGATATTTCTGACCAGACGTCAGCGGCCAGTGAAGAGACGGCCAGTTCGAGTGTGGAGCTGGCTCGGCTGGGGACCCACCTGCAGGGGTTGGTGGGGCGGTTCAAGCTTTAACCTGAGGGATGGGTCGCCCGTGCTGGCCTCTTCGCGGGCATGCCCGCTCCCACAGGATTTCACTGACCCTTAGGGCAGAAGGAGACCTGTGGAAGATCGAGCCTCTTTGCGGGCAACCGCTCCCACAGGTATCGCACAGCTCTGAAGGGCTGTGCAGTACCTGTGGGAGCGGGCTTGCCCCGCGAAGGGGCCGGTACGGTTACAGCACCTGGCGCAGGAACGACTGCGCGCGCGGATCCCTCGGCGCATCGAAGAACGCCCCCGGAGAAGCGTCTTCAAGCAGCTTGCCATGGTCGAAGAACAGCACCCGGTCCGCCACTTCACGGGCAAAGCCCATTTCGTGGGTAACGCAGACCATGGTCATGCCTTCCTGAGCCAGCGTCTTCATCACGTCCAGCACCTCGCCGACCATTTCCGGGTCAAGCGCCGAGGTCGGCTCGTCGAACAGCATCACTTTCGGGTCCATCGCCAGGGCCCGGGCGATCGCCACCCGCTGTTGCTGGCCGCCAGACAAGCGCGACGGGTACTCGTTGGCCTTCTGCGAAATGCCCACCTTCTCCAGCAACGCCCGGGCCTTGGCTTCACGCTCGGCCTTGTTGCGCTTGCGCACCACCTTCTGCGCCAGGCACAGGTTTTCCAGCACGGTCATGTGCGGGAACAGGTTGAAGTGCTGGAACACCATGCCGACTTCGCGGCGGTAGGCGTTGATGTCGGTCTTCGGGTCGGCCAGTTGCAGGCCGTCGATGGCCACATGGCCTTCGTCGAAATGCTCCAGGCCGTTGAGGCAGCGCAGGAAGGTCGACTTGCCCGAACCCGACGGCCCGAGCACTACCACCACTTCGCCCTTGGCGACCTGGGTGGTGACGTTGTCCACCGCCCGTACCACTTGGCCACGGGTGTCGAAGACTTTCAGCAGGTCACGGACTTCAATCACTTTGCGCAAGCCTCCGCTCGAGCCGGCTGGCCAGGTGCGACAGCGGCAGGTTGATCAGCAGGTACAGACCTGCCACGCAGAACCAGATCTCGAAGGTCGAGAACGAGGTGGTGATGGCCTCTCGGCCGCTCTTGGTCAGTTCGGTGATTGCGATCACCGAGACCAGCGAGGTGTCTTTGACCAGGCTGATGAACTGGCCCGCCAACGGCGGCAGCACACGTTTGAAAGCCTGCGGCAGGATCACGTGGCGCATCGACTGGCCAGCGTTCAGGCCCAGCGAGCGGGCGGCTTCGTTCTGGCCCTTGGCAATGGACTGCACGCCAGCACGGACGATTTCAGCCACGTAGGCGCCGGTGAACAGGGCCAACGCCGCCACCCCGGCGAACTCGCGGGACAGGTTGAGCACGGTGCCGATGAAGAAGTAGAAAATGAAGATCTGCACCAGCAGCGGCGTGCCACGCACCAGTTCGACATAAACGGTCGAGAGGTCACGCAGGGTCGGGTTGCTGGACAACCGGCACAAGCCCGCGAACAAGCCGATGACCAAGCCCAGGGCGCCAGACACCACCGACAGCCACAACGTGGTCCACAGGCCCCAGGCCAGCGGGCCGGCTGCCCAGTGCCGGGTGACACCGATCTGGTCGCCTTCGGCAACATCGTCGCCGCGGCTCAGTTGCAGGCTGTCCTTGGCCACGTCGAGCACCTGCTCGTCACCTTGCTCGTCCTTCAGCGTGACGCGGGCGTTATCGCCAGCAATGACGATGTCCTGCACGGTGCCATAACCGGCGGCGCGCTGTACGTCCTCGGCCTTGTAGGCGAAGTACTGCGGTACGCGGTTCCAGCGCCACTCGTAGGACATCATCGAGGTGGCCATGTACAGGCTGATCGCCAGGCCGACCAGCACCAGGGCAGTCAGCCCGTGCCAGGGCCACTGGGCTTTCTTGTGTTTGATCACGTGGGGTACTTCCGTAAATGCGAAACGCGCAGGGTTTGCCTGCGCGTCGGGGTCAAAGCCGGGCTTGTGGCCTGGGCCTTATTCCATGTCCTTCAGCCAGTCCTTGTTCTTGAACCACTTGTCGTGAATACGATCGTAGGTCCCGTCATGCTTGATCTGGTGCAGGAAGTTGTTGATGAAGTTGATGCTGTCGTAGTCGCCTTTTTTCAGGCCAAAGGCCAGCGGCTCGTAGGTGAAAGGCTCTTCGAGGAACAGCAGCTTGCCAGCACCGGCCTTCTCCACGGCTACCACGTTGTATGGCGCGTCATAGACGAAGGCGTCAGCCTTGCCGTTGACCACGTCCATCACCGCTTCCTGTTCGTTGTCGTAGCCGTGGTACTTGGCTTTGCCGATCAGCTTCTTGGAAACCATTTCGCCGGTGGTGCCCAGCTTGGACGTCAGGCGGTACTTCTCGTTGTTCAGGTCCTTGTACGACTTGATCTCGCCCGCCAGTTCCTTGCGGATCAGCAGGGTCTGGCCAACCACGATGAAGGGTTCGCTGAAGTTCAGGCGCAGGTTGCGTTCCTGGGTCAGGGTCATGCCGCTGCCGATCATGTCGAACTTGTCGGTCAACAGGGCCGGGATGATGCCGTCATAGGCGGTAGACACTGCCTCGAACTTGACGCCCATGGACTTGGCCATGGCCTTGAGAATGTCGACTTCGAAGCCGATGATCTCGCCACGCTTGTTGGTCATCTGGAACGGCATGTAGGTCGGGTCCATGCCCACCTTCAGGGTGCCGCGCTTGACCGCGTCATCGATGGCGCCTGCCTGGGCCGCAGTTACAGCGACCAGGGCGGTTACACCGACCAGCAGTCGCGAAAGGTATTGCTTGATCATCACCAAGTCCCCTAGCAAGAAAAGTAGCGAATCTTATTGTGTTGGCACGGCCGTACCGGCCGAGGCGTCGTATCGGAATGGGATGCTAACGCATGGCGGCTCGGGGACCTAGCGCCGGGGGGGACTTTGTTGGCCAAAATCCGATTAGGCAGGAAGATTGGGGAGCCCTCATCGCCGGCAAGCCAGCTCCCACAGGATTCACGCAGGCCAGAGGCTTGTGCAATCCCTGTGGGAGCTGGCTTGCCGGCGAACGGGCCGCAAAGCGGCCCCAAGGTCTGTCAGGCGCCGACGAGTGCCGGTTGGCCTTCGTTCTCTGGGTGCAGCGGCAACAGCGGCGAGTGCGGGTCGTTCTTGATAGAAGCGCGCCACACATCGATCCACGCCGCATTGTGCTCTGCCCACACCTGCTCGTGCAGGCGGGTCAGCGCCACCGGGTCGCTGAGCAGGGCCAGGCGGGTATTGAGGTCCAGCCCTTTCGGCCCGACTTCCATGGCCTTGGCCACGCGCTCGGCACGCAGCGCTTCGATCGGCGCCGCCTGGCCATGACGGGCAGTGGCCATGGCGCAGGCCAGGGCGTTCTGCCGTGGGTCGACCACGGCCCGCACGAAGCCGTCATGCAGGGCATGCCAGCGGTTTTCGTGGGTGTACTGGTCGGTGGACAGCAACTCTTGCGGGGTGGCGTATTCCTCGGGGATGAGGAACAGCTTCTCGTCCTTGGCCGCCAGGCCCAGGCGGGTGCGGCTGGAGATCACCGAAACCGGAATCGACAGCACCAGCGAGCCAACGATTGGCGCCAGCCACCACAGGAAGCTCGGGTTCAACCACGCCACCAGCGCGGCCCAGGCAATGCCCAGCAGGGTTTGCGGGCCATGGCGGCGCACTGCCTCGCTCCAAGGCGTGGAGTCGTCGTCACGCTGCGGCGAGTTCCAGGTCGCCGCCCAGCCGAGGAACGCGGCCAGCACGAAGCGGGTGTGGAAGATCATGCGCACCGGAGCCAGCAGCATGGAGAACAGCATCTCCATCAGCATCGACAGGGTGACCTTGATCCGCCCGCCAAACTCGACGGCGCCCTTGGCCCAGATCAGGATGATGCTGAGCAGCTTGGGCAGGAACAGCAGCACGATAGTGGTGGAGAACAGCGCCACGGCCTTCTCGGGGTGCCACTGCGGCCACAGCGGGTAGAGCTGGTACGGTTCGATGAAGTACTGCGGCTCCATCAGGGTGTTGGTCGCCAGCAACGCCGTCGACAGCACCAGGAACAGGAACCACAACGGCGCCGACAGGTACGACATCACCCCGGTGAGGAACACCGCACGGTGCACCGGGTGCATGCCCTTGACCAGGAACAGGCGGAAGTTCATCAGGTTGCCGTGGCACCAGCGACGGTCGCGCTTGAGCTCGTCGAGCAGGTTGGGCGGCAGCTCTTCGTAGCTGCCTGGCAGGTCGTAGGCGATCCACACGCCCCAGCCGGCACGGCGCATCAGCGCAGCTTCGACGAAGTCGTGGGAGAGAATCGCACCGGCGAACGCTCCCTTGCCCGGCAACGGCGCCAGGGCGCAGTGCTCGATGAACGGCTTCATGCGGATGATCGCGTTGTGGCCCCAGTAGTGCGATTCGCCCAGCTGCCAGAAGTGCAGGCCAGCGGTAAACAGCGGGCCGTACACGCGGGTGGCAAACTGCTGCATGCGTGCATACAGGGTGTCCATGCCCGAGGCTCTAGGCCCGGTCTGGATGATGCCGGCGTCCGGGTTGGCCTCCATCAGGCGCACCAGGCTGCTCAGGCACTCGCCGCTCATGACACTGTCTGCGTCGAGCACGACCATGTACTTGTACTCGCCACCCCAGCGACGGCAGAAGTCGTCGAGGTTGCCGCTCTTGCGCTTCACCCGACGCCGACGGCGGCGGTAGAAGATGCGGCCGAAGCCCTTGGTTTCGCGGCACACGTCCAGCCAGGCCTGTTGTTCGGCCACGGCAATGTCGGTGTCATTGGTGTCGCTGAGCACGAAGAAGTCGAAGCGGTCGAGGTTGCCGCTGGCGGCCACCGACTCGAACGTTGCGCGCAAGCCGGCGAACACCCGAGGCACGTCTTCGTTGCAGATCGGCATCACCAGCGCGGTACGCGCCTCGGGTGCAATTGGCTCGTTGCCGGCGCTGCTGCCCGAAATCTTGTATTTGTCGCGCCCGGTGAGCAGCTCGAGGAAGCCCATCAGTGCGGTCCAGAAGCCCGCCGACACCCAGCAGAACAGGATGCCGAAGAGGATCAGGATGGAGGTTTGCAAGGCATACGGCCACACCTGCACCACGGTATCCCACAGCGGCTGGCTGAGGACTTCGTCAAGGTCGACGAACGACCAGCCCTGGTACGGCAGGATGCCCTTCATGTACCAACCGGCGACGATGGTCTGGCCGATCATCAGGGTCAGCAGGATGTAGCGGCGGATCGAGCCAACCGTGCGCCAGCGTGCCGGCGGCAACTCGCGCTTGGGTGGCTGGGGCGCGTTGGTGCGGCCCGTCATGCGCCGCCACATGCGGATCAGCACGTTGGTGCGCCAAGGCTCGGGCACCACTTTGGTGCGCTTGATCGGCGGGGCGATCTTCAGGCAAAGGCGGCCGCTGCCGTCGACACCGAGCATTTCGGCCTCTTCCAGTTCGGCGGCGCTGCCCACGGTGAGGCGCGGGCCCACCGAGGCCTGCACGGCCTCGGCAGCGTTGGCGGCCGGGTTGGCCGCCAGGCGTTGGTGCAGCTCACTGAACGACGTGCAGCTGGCGAGTTCCGCCCGTTGCTCGTCACTCAGTGGTAGGTGAGCCAGGTACTCGCCAAGCGATACTGGCCTTGCGTTTGAGTTACTCATCGGCAGGCAACTGATAGCTCCAGGTCTCGGTCAACACCTTCTCGGTGGTGGCCGGGGTCCCGTTGGTGGGCGCCGCATCGGCGGCAGGTTGTTCAGCCTTGGCAGGTTGCTCGGCCTTGACGGCTTTCTCGGCCTTGGCATGCTTGGCTGCGGCCTTGTCCTGCTTGGCGTCCTGGGCAGGTTTGGCGGGCTCGACCGGCACATCACGCAGCAACGCGGCACGCATTTCGGTCGATTTGTTGGCTTCCTTGACCTTCAGGCGCAGGGTCAGGCGCCAGCCCTTGGTCTCAGGGTTATAGCGCAGATTGTTCTCGACCACCTCGGCGTTGTCGCCAACGCTGATCTGGCTGCGCACCGCGGTGTCTTCAGGCAATGCGGCCAGGGCCGGGCCGGCGAAGTCGACCAGGAAGGCCACGCTGCCGTCTGGCTGGCGGATCAGGTTGGACTGTTTGACGTCACCGGTGGAGCGCAGGGTCTGCTTGACCGAGCCCAGCTCAGGCGCCTGGAACTTCGCCTCGTCGATGGTCCAGTGCAGGCGGTAGGCGTACTCGATCGGCTTGCCGGCCTCCGGCAGTTTTTCCGGGCTCCAGAAGGCTACGATGTTGTCGTTGGTCTCGTCGGCGGTCGGGATTTCGACCAGGTCGACGGTGCCCTTGCCCCAGTCACCCTTCGGCTCGATCCAGGCGCTTGGGCGCTTCTGGTAGTTGTCGTCGAGGTCTTCGTAGTCGCTGAAGGCGCGCTGACGCTGCATCAGGCCGAAACCACGCGGGTTCTCGACGCTGAAGTTGCTCACGGCCAGGTGTTTAGGGTTGTTCAGCGGGCGCCACAGCCACTCGCCATTGCCGGCATGAATCGACAGGCCTTCGGAATCGTGCAGGGCCGGACGGTAGTTGAGCACCTTGGACGGCTGGTTAGGGCCGAACAGGAACATGCTGGTCAGCGGGGCAATGCCCAGGCGGCTGACCTGGTCACGCAGGAACACGCGGGACTGCACGTCGACCACGGTGTCGTTGCCCGGGCGCAGGGTCAGCTTGTAGGCGCCGGTGGAACGCGGCGAATCCAGCAGGGCGTAGATCACCAGGTGCTTGTCGGCCGGCTTGGGCTTCTCGACCCAGAACTCGGTGAAGCGCGGGAATTCCTCGCCCGACGGCAGCGCGGTGTCAATGGCCAGGCCACGGGCCGACAGGCCATACACATGGCCCTTGCCGACCACGCGGAAATAGCTGGCGCCAAGCAAGGTCATGATCTCGTCCTGCTTGTCGGCCTTGTTGATCGGATACAGCACGCGGAAACCGGCATAACCCAGGTTCTTGGTGGTTTCCGGGTCGTGGGGCACGTCACCGAACTCGAAGCGGCTCGGGTCGTACTTGATTTCCTCGACTTTGGTGGTGGTGACCTCGTTGATTTTCACCGGGGTGTCGAAGTGCATCCCCTGGTGATAGAACGACAATTTGAACGGGGTCTTGTCCTTGGCCCACTCGGCCTTTTCCTGCAGGAAATGAATTTTCTGATAGTCCGCGAACTTCATGTCGCGGAATACTGCCGGCAGATTGCTTTTTGGTGCGTCGTACTTCTGGCCGGCCAGATCCTTTGCCTTGGCTGCAACATCGTCAAGATTGAATGCCCACAGCTGGCCCGCGCTCATCAGGCCGACCAGTGCCACACTGGCCATCAGGGCCTTGCGTAGCCGGATGCCGGGGATTCTTGATGCTTTTTGGGGACTAACAATCACGAGCAACCCTCGCCGAAAACAGATCATGAAACCAACGGCCAGCGACTAATGCCGGGTTGGCGAGCACTGTTCGGACCCCGTGAGGGCGTAATGATTCCCCAAACGGATCCAGACAATGCTCGAGTCAGAGTGAAACGAACCTGCGAACGCAGGTCCATGCAGCGCGCGATTATCCAGCAGGTCGCGTGACAACGCATCAGGCTGGAACAACTATTTATCGTACAAAACCCCTTGTTTTCCTGTAAACAAAGGGTTTTTTGACCTCATATTTGTAACATAAATGTTACGGGGCCATCATTGACCAGATGCACCTGCATGTCCGCCCCGAACTGCCCGCTCGCCACGTTGGCATGCTGGCGCTTCGCTTGCTGCAAAAGATAGTCGAACAATTCCGCTCCGAGGGCCGGCGGCGCTGCCGTCGAGAAGCTCGGGCGCATGCCGTTGCGGGTGTCCGCCGCCAAGGTGAACTGCGACACCAACAACAAACCACCCCCGACATCCTTGAGCGACAGGTTCATCTTGCCCTGCTCATCGCTGAACACACGGTAGTTCAGCAGCTTGTGCAACAGTTTATCGGCCTGCTCGCGGGAATCTTCAGGCTCGACTGCCACCAGCACCAGCAAACCCTGGTCGATGGCGCCCACCACCTGCCCCGCCACTTCAACCCGCGCACCGCGCACGCGCTGCAGCAAGCCCCTCATGCTTCTTCCAGGGGCAGGTCGAGCAGGCGCCGGGCCATTTGGTCGGCTGCCCGCACCAGGGCATCGGTAATGCCCGGCTCGGACGCGGCGTGGCCCGCGTCACGGATCACCTTCAGTTCGCTGTTCGGCCAGGCCTGATGCAGGGCCCAGGCGTTGTCCAGCGGGCAGATCACATCATAGCGACCATGCACGATCACCGCGGGCAGGTGGGCGATCTTCGGCAGGTCGCGGATCAGCTGGTCCGGCTCGAGGAAGGCATTGTTCATGAAGTAGTGGCATTCGATGCGGGCAATCGACAGCGCCCGCTGTGGCTCGGAGAAGCGATCGACCACCAGCGGGTTCGGGCGCAGGGTGGCGGTACGGCCCTCCCAAGTAGACCAGGCCTTGGCGGCGTGCATCTGGGCAATCTGATCATTACCGGTCAGGCGCTTGTGGAAAGCCTTGACCAGGTCGCCGCGCTCTTCCGGCGGAATCGGCGCGATATAGTCCTGCCAGTAGTCGGGGAACAGGCGGCTGGCGCCTTCCTGGTAGAACCACTCGATCTCCTGCGGCCGGCACAGGAAGATGCCGCGCAGGATCAGCCCATGGACGCGCTCGGGGTGGGTCTGAGCGTAGGCCAGGGCCAGGGTCGAGCCCCACGAGCCGCCGAACAGCACCCATTTGTCGATGCCAAGGTGCTCGCGGATGCGCTCCAGGTCCTCGACCAGGTGCCAGGTGGTGTTGTTCTCCAGGGTCGCATGGGGCGTGGAGCGGCCACAGCCGCGCTGGTCGAAGGTGATGATGCGGTACAGGTTGGGGTCAAAGTAGCAGCGGCTCTGGGCGTCGCAGCCTGCGCCCGGGCCTCCGTGGATGAACACCACGGGCAGACCCTCTGGCGAGCCGCTTTCGTCGACATACAGCACGTGCGGCGCTTCCACGGCCAGATCGTGCCGGGCGTAGGGTTTGATCTGCGGGTAGAGGGTCTGCATTGCGCACTCCGTGTGAGGATATTGACTGCCGTTGGGCATCATAAACCTGAATTGCGCTTTGAGCACCGTCCTCTCGGATACGGCCGCAAGCGGGGCACATATATTTACCTCCGGCACGCCTGCCAGACCACCGATAGTCCCTTGCCCCATACCTAGCAAGGGCCCGCCATGCCAACCCCAGCCAACACCTTACCTGGCGCTCATTACGCCACCGTCGAACGCAAGCTCCCCGCCTGGCTCAAGCAAGCCACGCCAGACACCCACCGCGCAATGCGCAACGCGTTGCCGATCCCCGCCTGGCTGGCCACAGCGGTCCAGCAGCTACCGGAAATCGCCAAGGCATGGCAGGCGGAACATGCCCGGCACCGCGAACACCATGCACAGGTGCAGAAGCTGTTCGACCCGCTACCCGACCTGCAAACCTACGCCGCGCAGACACTGACCGACGCCATCAAGCAACGCTTCGGGCTCGACCTGGATGTGCACAACACATACCTGGTCGACGCCCGCCTGATCGACACGACCCACGCAGGCGACGCGCGCGTGGCCGTGAACCAGGCTACCCGCTCGCTGCTGCACAGCGCCCTGCACAATTTTGACCAGGACGCCGCTGCCGAACACGGCATGGACGCGCCCGGGGCGGCGCTGAAAAAGTCCGTCATCCTCGATCATCGGCGCTTCATGGGCACGGTCCCGATCCGCAACGCAGTGGATATCGGCGCCGAAGACTTCGCCGACCTGTGCCGCACGCTGGACATCGGTGGCAAGTACCATGGCCTGGTGCATGCAATCTATTACCCTGAGGCCACCACGCAGTCAGGCACCGATGAAGCCGGGCTGGCCGTTTACCAGACCCTGGGGCGAGCGGAAGTCTCGGCCTTCCGGCAAGCCTTGCATTACGCCCGCCTCAAAGGCGATATCAGTGAGACGCTGTACACCGCAGCGCTTGCCGTCCCGGTTGACCAGCCGCTATCGGCAACCTCGCCCGTGACATTCAGCTATCTCGATCTGTGGGAAGCGGAGCTGACCGGGGTGGTGCTGATTACCGTGCAAGCCGAAGGGCGTCAGGCCGTGGCCCTGTATATCCCTGAGGACAGCGCACAGCCGCTCAAGGAATTCACAACCCTGGAGGCCTTGCAGGCCGATTTGCGCGACAGGCTCCACGCCAACATCAGTTACCTGGACAACCACATTGCCGACCGTGACAAGGCGGCAACGATCACCCGCCTGAAGGATCGGCTCACGCCCATCGCATGGAGTGTCCGCGGGGTACTTGAGCGTGTCCCTGACCCACATGCCACCCTGCATCCGGTTGCAAGGCCATTCGGCCACACCTTCCAGAGCGTCATGGCCTTCCAGAAAGCCCAGCGGCATGAAAAAGATGTGCTGTTCCACGCAACCCCCACCGAAATCGTCGACCGGCGCACGGCCCAGGCTCACCGGGAATTGATTGCAGGACGCGTGCTGACGGCCCTTAACATCGCCGGTTTCTTCGTGCCCGGGCTGGGCGAGGTGATGCTCGCCGTCTGCGTGGCCCAATTGGCCCACGAGGTATACGAAGGCATCGAGGCCTGGAAAAACGACGAGCGCGACAAGGCATTCACCTACATGGTCGATGTGATTGAAAACGTGGCGATCATGGCCGCACTGAGCGCCGCAGCAAAAGCGGCGAGAAACACCGCAGGCAGCGAAGCAGGCAGTGCGCTGGAAGAGCCAGAAATAGAACGCATTGATGTGCCGACCCCCTCCTTCATGGAGGAACTGGTGGAGGTTGAGCTACCAGATGGCAGCACACGCCTGTGGAACCAGGACCTGACCCCCTTCGAACAAGACCTCACGCTGCCATCGCAGGCCAGCCCGGACGGGCTTGGGCTGTACCGCCAGGATGGCAAGACCTGGCTGCGCCTTGAAGGCAAGGCATTTTCACTGAAATGGAATGCCGACACCGGCACCTACAGCATCGAGCACCCCAGCAAGGCTGGCGGTTATGAGCCGCCGTTGCGGCACAATGGGGCCGGGGCCTGGTTGCAGGTCACGGACAAGCCGCTGAGCTGGTCGGGCATGGCACTGCTGCGCCGTATCGGTCACTTGAATGCCCACTTCGACGAGCCGACGCTCCAACGGATCCTGGCCGTCAGCGACACCCACGAAGACGTACTGCGCCGCGCCTTGGCCGAGAACCAGCGGCTGCCGGCATTGCTCGAAGACACCCTGCAACGCTTCAAACTGGACGAAACAGTCCGCCAGCTGCCGGACGCAAGCACCCGGCCAGCAGCATTCACCAGGGCTTACGCTCGCCTTCCGAGCGACCTGGCGCCAGAAGCTGAGGCCATAGGGCGGGTGTACCCGAAACTGCCGGCCATCGTCAGCGCTGAGCTGGTGCGCGGCGCCAGCGCCAGCGAACTGCAAATGCTCGGCAGCGGCAAAATCCCCATACGCCTTGGCGAGGAAATCCGCCTCTACCAGCAACACATCCGCCTGGCCCGCGCCTGCGAAGGGCTGTACCTTTCCGGCGTGCCAAACTGGGACAGCGACCGGCTGATCATGCACACGCTCGAACGCCTGCCAGGCTGGCCCGTCGAGACAAAACTGCAGCTGCTCCAGCGCATGTCCTGGCCGACCCAGGCGCATGGCATCGGGCCGCAGGACCCTCGCCCCTACCACACCATCACCCATGCTGATGCCGGATACATCGTGCACGATGAAAGCCGTCCGAGCACAGCGGTCACGACTGATCCAGACCTTTATGCCGCGCTGTACGAAGCGCTGCCAGAGGCCATGACCCAGCTTGGCGTCGCGGACCAGCAAGCGTTGCAGCGCCTGGTGCAGGAAAGCCCCCTGCCGCCCCGCTCGACCTTGAGGACGCTACTGGGCATGCAACCTGTGCGCCCCGGCTACCGTTCGCCCATGCGCTTGGCCGATGGGCGCCTGGGCTACCCGTTGAGCGGGAGCGGCCCGGCAGCTCAACGCGCTACCCGCCAGCGCCTGATCGAGGCGGTCGAAGCAACAGGGCTCGTCGCGCACACCGGCGTTACGGCGGATCAGGTCCTGCTGACGCTGACCAGTCGCGGCCTGACGCCGTCGCAGATACTCGAACATCTACAGGCGCTGCTGGAGCAGCGCAATGAACTGCAGAGCAGGCTGGCTGACTGGAGTGAAGCCATTACACCAGTAACAGAGCAGGCGGCACGTGACTACAACAGCCTGCGCGACTCGATCATGCAGCACTGGTATGACACCGCGCTGGCTGAAGGGGCACAGCACACGGCCGAGCTACGCATAACCCAGGTGCCCTTGGCCGATGTACCCCTGACCTTGCCCGATTTCTTCAACAACCGTGTGCGTGCCCTGAGCCTGCTCGATCTACCGTCAGGTAACCTCGCCGGCTGGGCACAGCACGAACGCCTGCTGCAACGCCTGCTCAGGCAGATGCCGCAGATCGAATCACTGGAAATCAGCCGGCCTTACAACGCCAGATCAACACCTACGTTCTTCATGTTCAGCGTACCGTCCATCACCCAGCTTTTGCCTGAACTGCAAAGGCTGGTGCTAACCAACCAGAACATCGCGCTGTCCGAAAACGACCTCAACCTGCTGGCAGACCTTCGCCAGTTGAGGTACCTGGACCTGAGTGGCAACCGCCTGGCCCAGCACAACAGCCCAAGCTTCCATGAACTGACCCTGGACTTTCTGGGCCTGGATCACATGCAACTGGCACAGTGGCCCGTAGGAATTGGCAGTGACGCCCTGAGGCGTATCGCCCACCTGTCCATGCGAAACAACAACCTCAGGTCATTGCCATCGTTCCTGCTCAATGAGGCAGACACACTGCCCAACCCGACGCTGATCTCACTCGAAGGCAACAGTATCAACGAAACCCACCTACAGCGTTTGCTGCTGAACGAGCGCGCCGAGACAGCCGGTATTACCGTGGATGTACCTGCAGAACTCACCGGCCGGCTTGCACGCATACGCGATGAGCGCCAGCAAATGCGCGATGCAATCGACGGCTGGGCCCAGGCGTCCAGTTCGAGCAACCCACTGACCCAGGCAGCGCTCGCGGACAGGCAGCGCATCTAGGCAGCGATCAGCCAATTCTGGGAGCAACAGGAGCAGGGCCAGCGCTACCTTCACTTGCGACTGGAGGATGTGGCTGTAGAACAGTTCCCCAGGCGGCTTCCGGCATTCTTTGAAGAACGCGTTCAGGCGCTCATGCTGACCCGCACGAGCGGCACCACGTCGCAACTCGACGAATTGCTCAGCCGCTTCCCCAATGTCACCCGGTTGACCATCGATGCCCATCAGGCGGCCACTCCCTCGCTGGCGTCTGCCTTGGCGCGTCTTCCCCAACTCAGCTACGTGGAGTTTCGCAACATGGGCCTGGAAGTCGATCAGCGCATGCTGGAGACCTTGGCGGGGTTGGAGCACCTGACATCACTGGACCTGTCAGGCAACCGTGTGGGTACCATCAGCCAGGTACCTGCACGGCTCTCAAGCAACCTGCAATCACTCGCGCTGACCGACATGAACCTGCAAGCGTGGCCAAGCTGGTGCGACAGCCTGCTGCCGCTAGAGCTGCTGGACTTGAGTTCCAACAACATCACCCAGTTGCCCGAGCACATACTCTCGAACCTGGACAACCCCATGCCGATCTCGTCGATCGCGTTGTTCGACAACCCTTTGCCGCTTGAAACCATTCTGCGTGTGCGTGCGTTCTCGGACAGCCAGCACAGCTATTCCTTCGCCCTGGATATCCCGGGCAACCTGATGCTCGTCAATTCTTCGAGCGAAGGCTCACTGGATCACCCTCACTTTCCTCTGCTGGGCGACGATACGCCCAGGCTCGAAGACTGGATGCTTGGCAACGAGGCGCAGAACGAGGCATTGCGCGATTGCTGGGAAATGCTCGAAGGCAGCGATCTGCTGCGGTTGGCGGGCCGCCTGCGCAATGCTGCGCCATACATCGACCCGACCTCGCAAGCCAGCTTCTGCGAGCGTGTACGCCTGATGCTGGTTGTGGCCGCAAGCAACGATGCAGAGCGCCCGCTGATGGAAAGTATCGCTGCGGCCGCACTGCCTCACCCTGAAACCGGCTCGCAGACATGCCACGATGGAGCGCTGCAGGAGTTCAACAATATCGAGTTGTACCTGATGGGGCAGCGCCTGTTGATCGAAGCGGGCGATACCTTGCAAACGTTGCGACGACGCCTGTTGCAACTGTTCAGGATCGAACAACTGGAGAAACTGGCCAACCAGCGAACCGGCTCGGGCGACAGGGTTTCGGTGCGGCTGGCCTACCGCCGGGAGCTGGCCAGAGAGCTCGACCTTCCGCTTGCCGACAGCATGCGTTTTCGAAGCGCAGCAAATCTGGCGCCTGATGAGTTGTCGCTGGTGCTGGAAAAGGTCCGCAAAAGCGAACTGGGCGATGCCCTGGTCGACTACATGCTGGCCAATACCGACTGGGTTGCACGCCTGCGGGCCGAACATGCCGAGCGCTTTGCCGAAATAGAGGCCCGCTTCCGCCTGCTGGTGCTTGAACTGGCCAGCAAGGATCACTCGCTTCAGGAGGAACTGAGCCTGCAACAGCAATTACAAAACGATAAGGACCTGGAGGAGCAGGAGCTGTTGCGTGAACTCACGATAGCGCAGATCAACAGCTGATTGCTGGCTGCAACTGGCGACGCGCACTGCCCCCAGCGCGTCGCCCTCTTCACGGGTGAACGTCAACGTCCGTACCGCTCCTTGCCCCAATCCAGCAGTGCCTGCAAAAGCTGCGTCAATACCCGCTGCGTTGGTTGCGCCAGGTCTTCGCGGTAGGCAAATGGCTCGGTTTCATTCATGTAGGTGCACTGCGCCAGCTCCAGTTGCACGGCATGGATGTGGTTGGCCGGGTCGCCGTAATGCCGGGTAATGTGCCCGCCTTTGAAGCGGCCATTTAGCACATGGCTGTAGTCCCGGGCTTCGGCACACACGCCCTGCAAACGCTCGGCCAGCAGCGGATCGCAGCTGGCGCCATTGAAGGTACCCAGGTTGAAGTCGGGCAACTTGCCATCGAACAGGTGCGGGATGTGCGAACGGATCGAGTGGGCATCCCACAGCAGTGCGTAACCAAACTGCTCGCGCAACCGGTCCAGCTCGCGGCGAAGGGTGCCGTGATACGGGCGCCAGATCTGCTCCAGGTAGCGTTTGCGTTCTTCGCCAGACGGCGCCAGCCCATCCTTGAACAGGGGTTCGCCTTCGAACAGCGTGGCCGGGTACAAGCCCGTGGTGGCGCCCGCGTACAGCGGCTTGTCGTCATCCGGGCGGTTCAGGTCGATGACGAAGCGCGAGTACTCCGCCGCCACCACGCTAGCGCCCATTTCGCGGGCGAAGTTGTACAACTGCGGGATGTGCCAGTCGGTGTCCGGCAAGCTGCGCGCTTCGTCGACCAGGCCGTCGCGCACCGCGTCGCTCAGGCGCAGGCCGGCGTGCGGCATGCTGATCAGCAGCGGCAGGCGGCCTTGGTGAAAACTCAGAACCTTGTCCATCGTGCCTCGCTCAGTTGGATATTTCGTGGCCTTTGCGCACTACGCGCTTGGGCAGGTCGCCACCCAGCCAGTAGGCCAGGTCGGCGGGGCGTTCGATTTGCCAGGCGACGAAGTCGGCTACCTTGCCCACTTCCAGCGAGCCGTGGCTGTCACCCAGGCCCAACGCCGTGGCGGCATGTACGGTGACGCCGGCCAAGGCTTCTTCCGGGGTCATGCGGAAACAGGTGCAGCCCATGTTCAGCATCAGCCGCAGCGACAGCCCGGGCGAAGTGCCGGGGTTGAGGTCGCTGGCCAGGGCAATCTTCACCCCGTGGCGGCGCAATGCGTCCATGGGCGGCAACTGGGTTTCGCGCAGGAAGTAGAAGGCGCCCGGCAGCAGCACGGCGACCGTGCCGGCTGCGGCCATGGCGATGGCGTCTTCCTCGGTCATGAACTCCAGGTGGTCGGCCGACAGCGCCTGGTAGCGTGCCGCCAGGCTGGAGCCATGCAGCGACGACAGCTGTTCGGCGTGCAGCTTGACCGGCAGGCCCAGCTCGCGGGCCTTGATGAACAGCCGCTCGACCTGGGCCGGGGAGAACGCCAGGTGTTCACAGAAGGCATCTACCGCATCCACCAGGCCTTCGGCGGCCAGGGCCGGCAGCATCTCGTCACAGATGTGCGCGATGTAGTCGTCGGCCCGGCCGACGTACTCCGGCGGCAAGGCGTGCGCGGCCAGGCAGGTGGCGCGCACCGCCAGCGGCAGCTCGTCGGCCAGGCGCCGGGCCACGCGCAGCATCTTGCGCTCGTTGGCCAGGTCCAGGCCGTAACCGGACTTGATCTCGAGGGTGGTTACACCATCGCGCATCAGCGCCTGCACCCGCTGGCGGGCACTGGCGAACAACTCGTCCTCGCTGGCCGCGCGGGTGGCCCGCACGGTGCTGGCGATACCGCCGCCCTGGGCGGCGATTTCGGCATAGCTGACGCCTTGCAGGCGCTGCTCGAACTCGCCGCTGCGGTTGCCACCGAACACCGCGTGGGTGTGGCAGTCGATCAGCCCCGGGGTGACCCAGGCGCCGCCCAGGTCCACCGTACGGTCAGCGTCGACCGGCGCCAGTTCGGCGCGTGGGCCGATCCATTCGATCAGCCCGGCGCGGGTGACGATGGCCGCGTCTTCGATGGCCGAGTAACGGCCCTCGGCCATGGTGGCCACATGGCAATGCTGCCAGAGGGTTCTCATGCACAATCTCCTTTGCTAGCGGTGCAGTTCGACCGGCTCTGCTACGGGCTGGCCCTGCCCTGCGCGTGGCTTGCACCACAGCAGGTAGGACGCCACCAGGAACACCACCCAGACCACGCCGACGATCAATGCCGCCTGGGTATCCGGGAAGTAGCCGAGCACGCCAAAGATGAACACCATGAACGCAATGGCCATGGCCGGGCCGTATGGCCAGAACGGTACCGGGAACTTGAGCTGGGCCACCTCTTCACGGCTCATGCTGCGGCGCATGGCCACCTGGGTGAGCAGGATCATCAACCACACCCACACGGTGGCGAAGGTGGCGATCGAAGCGATCAGCAGGAATACGTTCTCCGGGATCAGGTAGTTGAGCAGCACGCCGATCAGCAGCGCGGCGCCCATCACCACCACGGTCATCCATGGCACACCGTGTTTCGACAGCTTGCCGAAACTGCGTGGCGCATGGCCTTGCTGGGCCAGGCCATACATCATGCGGCCAGCACCAAAGATGTCACTGTTGATGGCAGAGATCGCGGCAGAAATCACCACCACGTTCAGCACTGCGGCGGCAGAGCCAATCCCCAGGTTGCTGAAGATCTGCACGAACGGGCTGCCTTCGCTGCCGATCTGCGGCCACGGGTACAGGCACATCAGCACGAACAGGGTGAGCACATAGAACAGCAGGATGCGCAGGGGCACGGCATTGATTGCCTTGGGGATGACCCGCTGCGGGTCCTTGGCCTCACCGGCGGTGACACCAATGATCTCGATGCCGCCGAAGGCGAACATCACCACGGCAAAGGAGGCGATCAGGCCGCCCACGCCATTGGGCATGAAGCCACCATGGTCGAACAGGTTGCTCAGCCCTACGGCATGCCCGGTACCCACCTGGCTGAAGCCGAAAGCCATGATGCCAAGGCCGGCCAGGATCATCGCGACGATGGCGCCGACCTTGAGCAGCGACAGCCAGAATTCCATCTCGCCAAAGACCTTGACGTTGCACAGGTTGAGGCCGCCGATGATGAAGACGATGCCCAGCACCCAGATCCAGCGGGCCACTTCCGGGAACCAGAAGCCCATGTAGATACCGAAGGCCGTAACGTCGGCGATGGCGACGATGACCATCTCGAAGGCGTAGGTCCAGCCGAGGATAAAGCCGGCCATGGGGCCGAGGTAGGTGCTGGCGTAGTGGCCGAAGGAGCCGGCCACCGGGTTGTGTACGGCCATTTCGCCGAGGGCGCGCATGACCATGAACACGGCGGCGCCGCCAATCAGGTAGGCCAGCAGCACGGCCGGGCCGGCCATCTGGATGGCCGAGGCGGAGCCGTAGAACAGCCCGGTACCGATGGCGGAACCGAGGGCCATGAAACGGATGTGGCGGGCACTTAGCCCGCGCTTGAGACCTTGAGCTTGTTGCATGTCACGTCCTTAAATTGTTTTTGTGGTCGTGAGATCAGGGGGGGCGCCATGCAACCCAATCGCGAGCAAGCTCGCTCCTACAAGGGAACGCGTTGCCTTTGTAGGAGCGAGCTTGCTCGCGATGGGCCGCAACGCGGCCCTAGGGGCATTACAGGCTTGGCAGCACACCTGCCGGCAGCAAACCGGTCAAACTACCCTTGGCCAACAGTTCCACAGCCTTTTCGATGTCCGGCGCAAAGAAACGGTCACGGTCGTAGTGCGCCACTTCGCTGCGCAGCGCCTGGCGTGCTTTCTCCAGCTTGGGCGAAGTCTTCAGGCCTTTGCGCAGGTCCAGGCCCTGGCAGGCGCCCAGCCATTCGATGGCCAGCACGCCACGGGTGTTTTCGGCCATTTCCCACAGGCGCTTGCCGGCAGCCGGGGCCATCGACACGTGGTCTTCCTGGTTGGCCGAGGTCGGCAGGCTGTCGACACTGTGCGGGTGCGACAGGGCCTTGTTCTCGCTGGCCAGGGCGGCAGCGGTGACCTGGGCGATCATGAAGCCGGAGTTGACCCCACCGTTTTCCACCAGGAACGGCGGCAGCTGGGACATGTGCTTGTCCATCATCAGCGAGATGCGGCGCTCGCTGAGCGAACCGATTTCGGCGATGGCCAGGGCCAGGTTGTCGGCGGCCATGGCCACCGGTTCGGCGTGGAAGTTGCCGCCGGAAATCACGTCACCTTCGGCGGCGAACACCAGTGGGTTGTCGGAGACGGCGTTGGCTTCGATACCCAGCACCTCGGCAGCCTGGCGCAGCTGGGTCAGGCACGCGCCCATGACCTGCGGCTGGCAGCGCAGCGAGTAAGGGTCCTGGACCTTGTCGCAGTTCTTGTGCGACAGCGACACTTCGCTGGCTTCGCCCAGCAGGTCGCGGAAGCAGGCGGCGGTGTCGATCTGGCCGCGCTGGCCACGCGCTTCGTGAATGCGCGCATCGAACGGCGAACGCGAGCCCAGTACGGCTTCGACGCTCAGGCCGCCGCAGGCGATGGCCGCAGCGTACAAGTCTTCGGCGTAGAACAGGCCACGCAGGGCGTAGGCGGTGGACGCCTGGGTGCCGTTGAGCAGGGCCAGGCCCTCTTTGGCAGCCAGGGTCAGCGGTTCGAGGCCGGCAACCGCCAGGGCTTCGGTGGCCGACAGCCACTGGCCCTTGTAGCGGGCTTTGCCTTCGCCCAGCAGCACCAGCGACATGTGCGCCAGCGGCGCCAGGTCACCGGAAGCACCCACCGAGCCTTTCAGCGGGATGTGCGGGTAGACTTCGGCGTTGACCAGGGCGATCAGCGCGTCGATGACTTTGCGGCGAATGCCGGAGAAGCCACGGCTGAGGCTGTTGATTTTCAGCACCATGATCAACCGCACCAGGTCGTCATCCAGCGGCGCGCCGATACCGGCGGCGTGGGACAGCACCAGCGAGCGCTGCAGGTTTTCCAGGTCGTGGCTGGCGATGCGGGTCGAGGCCAGCAGGCCGAAACCGGTGTTGATGCCGTAGGCGGTGCGGTCTTCGGCAATGATCTGCTCGACACAGGCGACGCTGGCATCGATGGCCGGCGCGGCGCTGGCATCCAGTTGCAGGCGCACGGGGGCGGCGTAGATCGCGCGCAGCTGGGCCAGGGTCAGGGTGCCGGGCTTGAGGGTGAGTTCGGTCACGTTACTACTCCAAATCGCGTGGAGCCGCAGGCCCGTTCGTGGGTGCCTGCGCGCTCCTTCTTGTTGTTCAGTATCACCCTTGCAGGGTGCGATCCAAAGCGTGGCGATCAGCCAGTGATCATCGGCAGGTCCAGGCCCTGCTCCTTGGCGCAGTCGATGGCGATGTCATAACCGGCATCGGCGTGGCGCATGACGCCAGTCCCTGGGTCGTTGGTCAGTACACGGGCGATGCGCTCGGCGGCTTCATCGGTACCGTCGCAGACGATGACCATGCCCGAGTGCTGCGAGAAGCCCATGCCCACGCCACCGCCGTGGTGCAGCGACACCCAGGTGGCGCCGCCTGCGGTGTTCAGCAGGGCGTTGAGCAGCGGCCAGTCGGAAACAGCGTCCGAGCCGTCACGCATGGCTTCGGTTTCGCGGTTGGGGCTGGAGACCGAACCCGAGTCCAGGTGGTCACGGCCGATCACGACCGGTGCCGACAGCTCGCCGCTGCGGACCATTTCGTTGAAGGCCAGGCCCAGCTTGGCGCGCAGGCCCAGGCCAACCCAGCAGATACGCGCCGGCAGGCCCTGGAAGCTGATGCGCTCGCGGGCCATGTCCAGCCAGCGGTGCAGGTGGGCGTCGTCGGGGATCAGTTCCTTTACCTTGGCGTCGGTCTTGTAGATGTCCTCAGCCTCGCCAGACAGCGCCGCCCAGCGGAACGGGCCAACGCCGCGGCAGAACAGCGGACGGATATAGGCAGGGACGAAGCCCGGGAAATCGAAGGCATTGGCCACGCCCTCTTCCTTGGCCATCTGGCGGATGTTGTTGCCATAGTCGAAGGTCGGCACGCCCTGCTTCTGGAAGTCCAGCATGGCCTGCACGTGCACGGCCATCGACTGCTTGGCGGCCTTGACCACTGCAGCCGGTTCGGTCTGCGCGCGGTCGCGGTACTGTTCCCAGGTCCAGCCGGCAGGCAGGTAGCCGTTGAGCGGGTCGTGGGCGCTGGTCTGGTCGGTGACCATGTCCGGGCGCACGCCACGCTTGACCAGCTCTGGCAGGATTTCGGCAGCGTTGCCGTGCAGGGCGATGGAGATGGCCTTGCCTTCGGCGGTGTACTTGGCGATGCGCACCAGGGCGTCGTCGAGGTCGGTGGCCTGTTCGTCGACGTAGCGGGTTTCCAGACGGAAGTCGATGCGGCTCTGCTGGCATTCGATGTTCAGCGAGCAGGCGCCAGCCAGGGTAGCAGCCAATGGCTGGGCGCCGCCCATGCCGCCGAGGCCTGCGGTGAGTACCCACTTGCCTTTCAGGCTGCCGCCGTAGTGCTGGCGACCGGCTTCGACGAAGGTTTCATAAGTGCCCTGGACGATGCCCTGGCTGCCAATGTAGATCCAGCTGCCGGCGGTCATCTGGCCGTACATGGCCAGGCCTTTGGCGTCCAGTTCGTTGAAGTGTTCCCAGTTGGCCCAGTGTGGCACCAGGTTGGAGTTGGCAATCAGCACGCGCGGGGCGTTGCTGTGGGTCTTGAACACGCCGACCGGTTTGCCCGACTGCACCAGCAGGGTTTCGTCGTCTTCCAGGCGGGTCAGGGTTTCGACGATCTTGTCGTAGCATTCCCAGTTACGGGCGGCGCGGCCGATACCGCCGTACACCACCAGTTCTTTCGGGTTTTCCGCAACCTGTGGGTCGAGGTTGTTCATCAGCATGCGCAGTGGCGCTTCGGTCAGCCAGCTTTTGGCGGTCAGCTTGTTGCCACGTGGGGCACGGATTTCAACGTCACGGTATTTGTTGTTGTCGGTCACGGGAAAGGTCCTCTGCGGTCGTCCGCGGGCGGGTATGTCGTGGTCAATATACAAACACACCTTTACTTGTATGTACAAGCATGGACAACCAAAATATTCGGACTGATTTGCTAGCAGGCTGGAAAAGCTGGGGCCGCTTTGCGGCCCTTTCGCGACGCAAGGCCGCTCCTACAGGTGACCGCGCCAGCCTGGGCAAACGCAGTCTTTGTAGGAGCGGCCTTGCGTCGCGAAAGGGCTGCGCAGCAGCCCCGGCTATCTCAACGTGTAATGAGTTCGATCAGGCAGAATCGCCCCAATACCTCCAACCCAAGCAACTCATCGTTGCCCTCCAGCCGCAAGCAGTCATACAACCCCAACCGCTCCACCTCACGCCCCGCCATGGTCACTTCCACGTGGCTGCTGGCAGCAAACAACAGCACTGTCGACGCCGAGCTGTACAACCGGCTTGTGCCATCAAACCACTGCAACCTCGCCCGGTACCGCTGCGGTGCATAGATCAGGTTGAAATCGCGGATCGCCCCTCCCAGCAGCTTGCAGCTGACCTGGCTCTCGCCGCCGAAGGCAAAGGCATCGAACGGCAGCAACGGCCGGCTGGGCTGGCCATCGACCAACAGGCGCATGCCGTCGCCCTGCAGCACGGTGATGATCCGCTGGTAGCCGGCGAAGGTGGAAAAGCCGCCCGACTCTTCGATATCGGCAATCGACAGGCGCCAGCCAAAGCCGTCCAGGCCCTCGCCGCTGTCGCGGGTGATCTCTTCGGTGAACCCGCCACCGTTCTTCCACGGCATGCGCGGGTAATCCTGCGCGCGCAACAACTGCAACTGGCTCATTTGCTGAAACGTCCTTCCAGGCGATGACGGGAACCGGGGTGGATCAGCCGTGCAGCGGTTACCGGCTGACGACCGGACCAGGTGCGACGGCGAATCAGCAGGCAAGGTTCGCCCCGCTCGATCTGCAGCAGGCGGCATTCTTCCGGCTCGGCCAGGATGGCTTCGACCACGTGCTCACCCTCGGTCAGCGGCGCTACCTGGGACAGGTAGGCATATGGCGTCTGCCGGGTGAAATCCTGCTTGAGGTAGTCGGGTGCGATCGCGGCGTTGACGTAGCGGTCCTCGATCTGCACCGGCACGCCGTTCTCGAAATGCACGATCAGCGAGTGGAACACCCGCTGGCCTTCGCGCATGTCCAGGGCCAGGGCCCGCTCGGAACCGGCTGCTTCCTCGGTGAGCGTGATCACCTGGCAGCTATGCTGATGGCCGCGTGCGGCAATTTCATCGGCAATGTTGTTGACTTCGAACAACGCCGAACGGCCCTTGGGCTCGGCTACGAAAGTGCCGACCCCTTGCATGCGCACCAGCAGGCCGTCGGCCGTGAGTTCGCGCAGGGCACGGTTGATGGTCATGCGGCTGAAGCCTAGCTCGTTGACCAGTTCACTCTCCGAGGGGACCCGGTGATGCGGCGGCCAGCTGCCGTTGTCGATCTGCTGGATGATCATCTGTTTGACCCGGGCATACAGCGGCGCCGGGCCCTCGCCCATCTGGGCAACCAGCGCGGAGACAGGAGGTGTCGGCACGGCGTTGGATCCTTGTGCATAGGGAATGAGCGGTAGCTTGCCGCAGTTTACCCGGCAGGCAAACGCCTGTATATGTATATACAAGTTAACAATAACAGGATTTGACCGATGTCCGCCTACTTCGCCGAACGCGCTCTGTTGCCTACGGGCTGGGCCAGCCATGTCCGTATCGAGGTCGCCAGCGATGGCCATGTGACCCGCATCGAGCCGGGCGCTTCGGCCGAAGGCGCCGAGCGCCTGGCCGGCCCATTGCTGCCCGGCATGCCCAACCTGCACTCGCATGCCTTCCAGCGCGCCATGGCGGGGTTGGCGGAAGTCGCCGGCAACCCCAACGACAGCTTCTGGACCTGGCGCGACCTGATGTACCGCCTGGTCGGGCAGATCACCCCGGAGCAGTTGCAGGTCATCGCCCGTCAGCTGTACATCGAAATGCTCAAGGCTGGCTACACCTCGGTGGCCGAATTCCATTACGTGCATCACGACCAGGCAGGCAAGGCCTACGCCGACCCGGCCGAGCTGTCCCGCCGCATCAGCGCGGCCGCAGCCGACAGTGGCATTGGCCTGACCTTGCTGCCGGTGCTTTACAGCCATGCCGGGTTCGGCGGGCAGGCGCCGAACGACGGCCAGCGGCGCTTCATCAACACCACCGAACAATACCTGCAACTGCAGGCGCAACTGGCCCCGCTACTGGCCCCACAACCCGCCCAGCATCTGGGCCTGTGCTTCCACTCGCTGCGTGCGGTGACGCCGGGGCAGATCGCCGAAGTGCTGGCGGCCAGCGACAAGCACTGCCCGGTGCATATCCATATCGCCGAGCAGCAGAAGGAAGTGGACGACTGCCTGGCCTGGAGCGGCCTGCGCCCGCTGCAGTGGTTGTACGAGCATGTGGATGTGGACCGCCGCTGGTGCCTGGTGCATGCCACCCATGCCGAGCCGGATGAAGTCACCGCCATGGCCCGCAGTGGCGCGGTGGCGGGGTTGTGCCTGACCACCGAGGCCAACCTGGGCGACGGGATTTTCCCGGCGGTGGACTTCCTGGCCCAGGGTGGGCGCATGGGCATTGGCTCGGACAGCCATGTGTCGCTAAGCGTGGTAGAAGAACTGCGCTGGCTGGAATATGGTCAGCGGCTGCGTGACCAGCGACGCAACCGCTTGTACCGCGGCGACCAGCCGATGGTCGGGCGCACGCTGTACGACGCCGCGCTGGCGGGCGGTGCACAGGCACTGGAGCAAGCGGTCGGGGAACTGGCCGTGGGCAAGCGCGCCGACTGGCTGGTGCTGGATGGGCAGGACCCCTACATCGCCCTGGCGGATGGCGATGCCATTCTAAACCGCTGGCTGTTTGCTGGCGGGGATCGCCAGGTGCGGGATGTGATGGTGAATGGGCAATGGGTAGTGCGCCAGGGGCGGCATGCCCAGGAAGAGGAAAGCGCGCAGGCGTTTGCCGGGGTGCTGCGGCAGCTCTTGGGCTGAGCGTATTGGGGCTGCTTTGCAGCCCTATCGCGTCACAAGGCCGCTCCTACAGGGGAACGCGTATTCCTGTAGGAGCGGCCTTGTGTCGCGAAAGGGCCGCAAAGCGGCCCCAAAAATCAGTGCATTTTTACGATTTGCTGATCCGACGCCCGCCAGATCAGCCGGCTGGTGTCATACCCCTGCTGGCGTGCCTTGGCCAGCAGGTGCTCGCGCTCCCAGGCCGGCAGCGTCGGCGTACGCGACAATATCCACAGGTACTTGCGGTCCGGGCTGCCGACCACTGCCGTGCGGTAGCGATCGTCCACGTACAGGATCCAGTATTCGCCCCGCGCCACGCCAGGCACCAGCTTGGTGAACCAGTTATCGAACTCTACCCACAGCTTGTCGGTGTGCCCCGGCTCCTGGATGCTTGCGTGCCCCTCGGCACGCAGCCACTCATCACCCATGGTGCGGCAGCGGTTGAGCACACCATACGTGCCATCAGGCTTGAGGTTGTAGTGCGCCTCGGACTGCTCGCAGCCGGTCTGGTAGCGCATGGGCAGGCGCGCCAGCTCGAACCATTTGCCCTGGTAGCGCTTGAGGTCGACGTTGCCAGCGGTCTTCGGCGCCAGCGGGTCGTGCACGGAGCCTGCACAACCGCCCAGCAGCAACGCCAGGCATACCCCCATCAGCAGGTACAGCCGCCTCATTTGAGGCCCTGCCCTGAATACATCAGCACCTTGTCAGCCGCGTACTGCACGCTGATGAAGCTCTTCTCGTCCCCCCAGGTGCAGCTGCTCATGCCCAGCGCGCCAGAACACTCGGTCGGCGTGCCGAGCAGCTGCTCGACCTCGGCCTTGTTCATACCGGCCTTGATCTTGGAATAGTTTTCCTGGTTGATCTTGCTGCACGCAGTCAGGACGACGCACAACGACAACAGGGCGAGGGAACGCAACGACATGAAGGACACTCCTGGAGAGGGGAAACAGGCGAGTGGCCTGCAGTGACCTTCGACGGGAAAATCCCTCCCAGGTTCCCTGCCCTACCCACTTTGCCCCTACACCATTGGTCGGATGGCCACTACTGTGCGATTAATCACAAAGCATTAACCGCGCGCCAATAAAAAGGCCGCCCCCTTTCAGGGGCGGCCTTGCGTCGCGATGGCCTGCGCAGCAGGCCCCGTGGGCATCAGAATCTGGACCCAGGCTCCAGCAAAAAGTCCATTTCTTCGCTGGTGCTCGGCCGCTCCAGCACCAGGTTGCGGTGCGGGAAACGCCCAAACCGGGCAATCACCCGCTGGTGCTGCTCGGCATAGTCCAGGAAGCCTTCGAACAGCCGCCGGCTGGCTTCGGGCTGCTCGTCCAGCAACAACTGATAACGCTCGACACACAGGTTCTGCCAGTCCAGCACCTCGGCATGCTCCAGCACCAGCAGCACGAACACACGCTGGATCGGCAGCAGCTGGTAGTCCCAGCCCTTCTGCAGGCCCTGCATGGCCACCACCTGGGCACGCCGGTCGCCCTCGAAGGCGCGCGGCGTGTCGCGGTAGATCATGCGCGGCAACTGGTCCAGCAGAATCAGCAGGCCCAGCCAGCCCTGCGGGCTTTGCTGCCACTCTTCGAGCCCGCCCGCCAGGGCGTGCTCGACCAGGTCGCCAAACAGCGCATGGGCATCGGCATCGTGATGCTTGCCGAACCACAGCGTGCTCTTCTCGTCAGCCACGGCCTGGGCACTGGTGCCCCAACCGAACCACCATTCCAGCAACGGCTGCCAAGGTGCGAGCATGACTTACTCCTTGTGGTAGGCGGTGACGCGCTCTACCTCTTCCTTCGAGCCAAGGATCACCGACACGCGCTGGTGCAGGCTTTCTGGCTTGATGTCGAGGATGCGATCGTAACCGTTGGTAGAGGCGCCGCCTGCCTGTTCGATGATGAACGACATCGGGTTGGCTTCGTACATCAGGCGCAGCTTGCCCGGCTTGCTTGGCTCGCGGGCGTCACGTGGGTACATGAACAGGCCGCCACGGGTCAGGATGCGGTGCACGTCGGCCACCATCGAGGCGATCCAGCGCATGTTGTAGTTCTTTTTCAGCGGGCCGGTTTCGCCGGCCAGCAGTTCGCCCACGTAGCGTTGTACCGGGGCTTCCCAGTGACGCTGGTTGGACATGTTGATGGCGAATTCGGCGGTGGTCGCCGGCACCTGGATGTTTTCGTGGGTCAGCACGAAGCTGCCCAGTTCGCGGTCCAGGGTGAAGCCCTTGACGCCGTTGCCCAGGGTCAGGATCAGCATGGTCTGCGGGCCGTAGATGGCGTAACCGGCGGCGACCTGCTCGGTGCCTGGCTGCAGGAAGGCTTCTTCGTTGAGGCTTTCGTTCTGGCTCAGGTACTGGTTAGGGCAACGCAGCACCGAGAAGATGGTGCCGACCGAGACGTTGACGTCGATGTTCGACGAACCGTCCAGTGGGTCGAAGACCAGCAGGTACGCGCCTTTCGGGTATTTGCCCGGGATCTGGTAGGCGTTGTCCATTTCTTCGGAAGCCATGCCGGCCAGGTGGCCGCCCCACTCGTTGGCTTCGAGCAGGATATCGTTGGAAATCACGTCCAGTTTCTTCTGGACTTCGCCCTGCACGTTTTCAGTGCCCATGCTGCCCAGCACGCCGCCGAGGGCGCCTTTGGACACGTGATGGCTGATTTCCTTGCACGCACGCGCCACCACTTCGATCAGGAAGCGCAGATCGGCAGGGGTATTGTTGCTGCGGGTCTGCTCAATCAGATAGCGACTCAGGGTAACGCGGGACATGTATGGCTCCGAAAGGATTGTGGGAGTAAAAACCCCCGCAGTTTACAGGGAGAGTGGCAGGCTAGCGAGCAATGAGACTCGCCACGGCTCTCAGACGGCACAATAGGTCGCTAGTTCAGCCTTCGCCAGGCCGGCTGTCGAGTGGGACTGCTTTGCAGTCCATTCGCGGGGCAAGCCCGCTCCCACAGGTTTTGTGCTGGCTTCAAGGCAACGCAGATCCTGTGGGAGCGGGCTTGCCCCGCGAATGGGCCGCAACGCGGCCCCAAATGCTCAATCCAATGCCTTCCAGATCTCGGTGGCATATTCGCGAATGGTGCGGTCCGACGAGAACCAGCCCATCCGCGCCGTGTTCAACACCGCCATGCGCCACCACTCCTGCGGTGTGTGCCACAGTTCCTCGACCCGCCGCTGGGCATCCCAGTAGGCATCGAAGTCGGCACACACCAGGAAGCGGTCATAGGCCACCAGCCCGTCGATCAAACCGGTGTAGCGTGAGGGGTCGTCTGGCGAGAACACACCGCTGCGAATGGCCTGCAACACGTCGCTCAAGCGGTTGGAAGCGGCTATGGCGGCGTTGGCACCAAAGTCACCGGCACGCTTGCGCGCCTCGACCTGCTGCGCAGTGAGGCCAAAGATGAACATGTTGTCGGTGCCCACCTGCTCGCACATTTCCACGTTGGCACCGTCCAGGGTGCCGATGGTCAGCGCGCCGTTCAGGCCGAACTTCATGTTGCTGGTACCGGAGGCTTCATAACCTGCCGTGGAAATCTGCTCGGAAAGGTCGGCCGCCGGGATGATGCTTTCGGCCAGGCTGACGTTGTAGTTGGGCAGGAACACCACCTTCAGCAGGCCGCGCACGGTCGGGTCGTTGTTCACCACCCGGGCGATGTCGTTGGCCAGCTTGATGATCAGCTTGGCCTGGTGGTAACTGGCCGCAGCCTTGCCGGCGAAGATCTTCACCCGCGGCACCCAATTGGTGCCAGGGTCGTTGCGTATGGCCTGGTACAGCGCCACGGTGTGCAGCAGGTTGAGCAACTGGCGCTTGTACTCGTGGATCCGCTTGACCTGCACATCGAACATCGCTTCGGGGTTCACCGTGACCCCAATGCGGTCCTGGATGATGCTGGCCAGGGCGCGCTTGCTGTGCAGGCGCTGAGCGGCGAACTGCTTGCGGAAACTCGCCTTGTCGGCAAATGGCACGAGGCCAGCCAGAAGCCCTTCAGGGTCGTCCTTGAGCCCCGGCCCGAGCGCTTCGACCAGCATCTCGGTCAGCTGTGGGTTTGACTGGTACAGCCAGCGGCGGAAGGTAATGCCGTTGGTCTTGTTGTTGATCCGTTGCGGGTAGAGCTTGTGCAGCTCGGAGAACACCGTGCTTTTCATCAGCTTGCTGTGCAGCGCCGACACCCCGTTGACGCTGTGCGAGCCGAGGAACGCCAGGTTACCCATGCGCACCCGGCGGCCGTTGTCTTCCTCGATCAGCGATACGGCGCGCAGCACGTCGAAATCGTGCAGCCCTTTGGCCCGCAATGCGTCGATATGGTAGGCATTGATCAGGTAGATGATCTGCATGTGCCGCGGCAGCATGCGTTCCATCAGGGCTACCGGCCAGGTTTCCAGGGCCTCGGGCAGCAGGGTGTGGTTGGTGTAGGCGAGCGTGCCAACGGTCAGCTCCCAGGCCTTGTCCCACGGTACTTCATGCTGGTCCACCAGCAGCCGCATCAGCTCTGCCACGGCAATCGAAGGGTGCGTGTCGTTGAGCTGGATGGCCGCGGCGTCGGGCAGGTTGAGCAAGTCCTTGTGCATGTTCAGGTGGCGGCGCAGCAAGTCCTGCAGCGAAGCCGACACAAAGAAGTACTCCTGGCGCAGGCGCAGTTCCTGCCCGGCCTCAGTGCTGTCGGCCGGGTACAGCACGCGGGAAATACTCTCGGCCCGCGCCACTTCGGCCACCGCCCCCAGGTGATCACCGGCATTGAAGCGCTCCAGGTGCAGCTCTTCCAGCGCCCGCGCACGCCACAGCCGCAAGGTATTGACGCTGGACCCACGCCAGCCCACCACGGGCGTGTCGTACGCCACCGCCCGCACCGTTTCGCCTGGCGACCATACCTGGCGCTGGGCACCACTGGCGTCGTTCACGGTTTCGACACTGCCGCCGAAGCTGATCGGGTAGATCACCTCGGCACGCTCGAACTCCCAGGGGTTACCGAAGTCCAGCCAGTTTTCGGTCTGTTCCTGCTGCCAACCATCGACCACAGCCTGACGGAACAACCCATGCTCGTAGCGGATGCCGTAACCATGGGCGGCAATACCGAGGGTGGACATGCTTTCCATGAAGCACGCCGCCAGGCGACCGAGACCACCGTTACCCAGCGCGGCGTCGGGCTCGAGCAGACGGATACGCTCCAGGTCCACATCCAGCCCTTCCAGCGCATCACGGGCGATGTCCAGCAGGCCAAGGTTGCTCAGGCTGTCGTACAGCAAGCGCCCGATGAGGAACTCGAGGGAGAGGTAATAGACCCGCTTCTGGCTACGGCGGTAGGCCAGGCGGGTATGGTCCATCCAGTGGTCGACCATGTGATCGCGCGCGGCCAGGGCGATGGCTTCGAACCAGTCGTGGTCGAACGCATGCTCCGGGTCCTTGCCAACGGCGTAGGTCAGTTTGTTCAGTACAGCGGCACGAAATTCGGCCACCTCGGCGTCACGTGCTTCGGGTTCCTGGGACATGCGGCATCCTCTGGCAAGTTGACGAAAGCGGAGGGAGATTGATGAGACTAGCCCCTTCGACAGGGAGTGACAGTTAGTGTTCGCAGTTTTCATGCCCACTTTGCCAATCCGGCAAAAGGTTGTTCATAAATTGAACAATTCCGGTATGATCGCGCGCCCCAAGACCGTGATCCACCCTATAAAGATGAAAACGACCCTGATCGCCGCGGCCGAAGTCGACCGCCTGGAGACCTGGCAGCGCTATACCAGCAACATGTGCCATGGCTGCCATTCGACCTGCTGCACCCTGCCGGTGGAGGTGAAGATCAAGGATCTGATCCGTATCGGCGTGGTGGACGAGTTCGAGAAAGACGAACCACCGAAAAACGTGGCCAAACGCCTGCAGAAGGACGGCATCATCGAGCGCTTCAACCAGAAGTCGGGGATCTTCACCCTGACCCGGATGAGCAATGATGACTGCATGTACCTGGATCGTAAAAGCCGGCTATGCACCATTTATGACAAGCGCCCGGATACCTGCCGCAACCACCCCAAGGTCGGGCCGCGGCCGGGGTATTGCGCCTATAAGCCCAAGGTGGTCGGGCGCTGACCGTCAGCCTTCAAGGGCCTCTTCGCGGGCTTGCCCGCTCCCACAGGTGCTGCACAGGTTCTGAATGTGGTGAAGATCCTGTGGGAGCGGGCAAGCCCGCGAAGGGGCCAACGCAAATCCTGAAGGCATAAAAAAACGCCCCCGGCCTTTCGACCGGGGGCGTTTTCATTCAGCCAAAGCTAACTCAGCTGTTTTTGGCTTTCTTGGCAGCGCGGGTACGCTCGCTTTCGTCCAGGATCTTCTTGCGAAGACGGATGGACTTCGGCGTTACTTCGCACAGCTCGTCTTCCTGGATGTATTCCAGAGCCTGTTCCAGGGTGAAGCGAACAGGCGGAACCAGGGCGATGACTTCGTCTTTACCCGAAGCACGCATGTTGTCGAGCTTCTTGCCCTTGGTAGGGTTGACGCCCAGGTCGTTGTCGCGGCTGTTCTGGCCGATGATCTGACCGTTGTAGATCTCCTGACCGTGCTCGACAAACAGCTTGCCACGCGCCTGCAGGGTTTCCAGCGAGTAGGTCAGCGCCTTGCCGGTTTCGACCGAAACCAGTACGCCGTTCTGACGGCCGGACATGTGACCGGACTTCACCGCGTCGTAGCGGTCGAAGATCGAGGTCAGGATGCCTGCACCGTTGGTCAGGGTCAGGAACTGGTTACGGAAACCGATCAGACCACGGGCCGGGATGTTGTATTCCAGGCGTACACGGCCCTTGCCATCCGGGACCATGTTGGTCAGGTCGCCTTTACGCAGACCCATTTCTTCCATCACCTTGCCCTGGGATTCTTCAGGGATGTCGATGGTGACGTTTTCGAACGGCTCTTGCTTGACGCCGTCTACTTCGCGAATGATTACTTCCGGGCGGCCCAGGGCCAGCTCGAAGCCTTCGCGACGCATGGTTTCGATCAGTACCGACAGGTGCAGCTCGCCACGGCCCGAGACCTTGAACTTGTCTGGGGAATCGGTTTCTTCAACGCGCAGGGCTACGTTGTACAGCAGCTCTTTGTCCAGACGGTCCTTGATGTTACGGCTGGTGACGAACTTGCCTTCCTTGCCGCAGAACGGCGAGTCGTTGACCTGGAAGGTCATCGAAACGGTAGGCTCGTCAACGGTCAGCGGCTTCATCGCCTCAACGGCAGTCGGGTCGCACAGGGTGTCGGAGATGAACAGCTCGTCGAAACCGCTGATGCAGACGATGTCGCCAGCCTGGGCTTCTTCGACGTCGACGCGGTGCAGGCCGTGGTGGCCCATCAGCTTGAGGATACGGCCGTTACGCTTCTTGCCGTCAGCGTCGATGGCAACAACCGGGGTGTTCGGCTTGATGCGACCACGGGCAATACGGCCAACGCCGATAACACCCAGGAAGCTGTTGTAGTCCAGTGCAGAGATCTGCATCTGGAACGGGCCGTCACGGTCAACAGCTGGCGCTGGAACGTGGTCGATGACAGCCTGGTACAGGGCAGTCATGTCTTCGCCCATTTCGGTGTGGTCCAGACCGGCAATGCCGTTCAGGGCCGAGGCGTAGACCACTTTGAAGTCCAGCTGCTCGTCGGTAGCGCCGAGGTTGTCGAACAGGTCGAAGATCTGGTCCAGAACCCAGTCAGGACGCGCGCCCGGGCGGTCAACCTTGTTGATCACGACGATTGGCTTCAGGCCGGCTTCGAAGGCCTTCTTGGTCACGAAGCGGGTTTGCGGCATAGGGCCGTCTTGAGCGTCGACCAGCAGCAGCACGGAGTCAACCATCGACATTACACGCTCAACCTCGCCACCGAAGTCGGCGTGGCCGGGGGTGTCGACGATGTTGATGTGGTAGCCGTTCCAGTTGATGGCGGTGTTTTTCGCCAGAATGGTAATACCGCGCTCTTTTTCCTGGTCGTTGGAGTCCATGACGCGCTCGTCGTTGAGCTCGTTACGCTCCAGAGTGCCGGACTGACGCAGGAGTTTGTCGACCAGGGTGGTTTTACCATGGTCAACGTGGGCGATGATGGCGATGTTACGCAGATTTTCGATCACAAGTGTATCTCGATCAGAGGATTCGGTTGCCGCCCAGTGTAGGCGGCCAATATGTACTGTTTAAGGCTCAGCGGGCCCGGCGGTCGGGAGGGCGATGGCGGATACTGCCGCCATACAGCCCCGGCGTCTTATGTCGGACGATAAACACGCACATTGGCATGTCCCTCACTGAGCAGATGGTGTGCGTGCAAACGGCTCATCACACCCTTGTCGCAATACAGCAAGTACTGGCGCGTCGGGTCCAGATGCTTGAACTTGCTGTTGATGGCATAGAACGGCATGGCCTGGACTTCGATACCTTCCAGCACCAGGGGTTCGTCTTCCTGGGCATCGGGGTGACGAATGTCGATGACGATCTGGCCCGAGAGTGCCTCGGCCACTTCCTCGATTTCGACATCCTTGCCCAGCTCGTCGATCACATGGTCGATGGAGATCAGCTTGGCGCGCTCCAGGGCGCGCTCCAGCACGGCCATGTCGAACTGCTTTTCTTCATGCTCCATGCGGTGGCGCTTGGCGTGAGTGGTCGGGTTTACCGAAATCACGCCGCAGTATTCCGGCATGTGCTTGGCGAAGTCGGCGGTGCCGATTTCGTTGGCCTGGTCGATGATGTCCTGCTTGTGGCTGGCCAGCAAAGGGCGCAGCACCAGTTTGTCGGTGGCCGAGTCGATGATCGACAGGTTCGGCAGGGTCTGGCTGGACACCTGGGAAATGGCCTCGCCAGTTACCAGGGCTTCGATGTCCAGGCGGTCAGCCATGTGCGCGGCACCGCGCAGCATCATGCGCTTGAGGGTCACGCCCATGTAGCTGTTGTCGACCTTGTTGAGGATCTCGCCGACCACTTCTTCGAACGGCACGCTGATGAACAGCACGCGCTGGCTGCTGCCGTACTTTTTCCACAGGTAGTGGGCGACTTCCATCACGCCCAGCTCGTGGGCACGGCCGCCGAGGTTGAAGAAGCAGAAGTGGGTCATCAGGCCACGGCGCATCATCTGGTAGGCCGCCACGGTGGAGTCGAAGCCACCGGACATCAGCACCAGGGTCTGCTCCAGGGCGCCCAGCGGGTAGCCGCCGATGCCCTGGTGCTGGTTGTGGATGACGTACAGGCGCTGGTTGCGGATTTCGATGCGTACCAGCACTTCAGGCTTTTTCAGCTCGATGCCGGCCGCGCCACACTGTTGGCGCAGCTGGCTGCCGACGTAACGGTCGACGTCCATCGAGGTGAAGTCATGGTGGCCGCCGCGCTTGCAGCGCACGGCAAAATGCTTGCCGGCCAGCAGGTGGCCGAAGTGCTGCTTGCACTTGGCAACGATGTCGTCGAAGTCACCCAGCGGGTATTCCTCAACCTGCAGGAAGTGGGTGATACCCGGTGTGCAGGTGAGGCGTTCGATGATCTCGCGCTGGACCTTTTCGTCCTCGATGCGGGTAACCACTTCGAGATTGTCCCAGACACCATCGACCGCGAGCTCAGGATCGAGGTCCTTGAGCACGTTGCGGATGTTCTTGGCGAGCTGGCGGATGAAGCGCTTGCGCACCGGCCGGCTCTTGATGGTGATTTCTGGGAAGACTTTGACGATAAGTTTCATTGGTTAACAGCGCGCGCAGGGCCTGCCGAAAATGTGGGGCGCGAATTATAGCGGAAACTGCTCAGGATTTGACCAACTTTTGATCAGAAGCTTTGAGATAAATGCAAGGCTGGGGTTTTGTGGCGCCTGTTCCGGCCCTTTCGCGGGTAAACCCGCTCCTACAGGGGTTTGCACAGTCTTCCAAATCCGTGCGGTCCCGGTGGGAGCGGGTTTACCCGCGAAGAGGCCCTCGAAGAAGGCACACGATTCACGCCGCGCACCATAATAGTGCGCAACACTCAGAAACCGCATCTTAAGGGTGCGTTTTTCGCCCTCGACCCGCCGCCAAATGCCCGCAAACGCCTGCTTTTATCCCACCCTCGCCATTTTCGGGCACTGGCATGCAATTTGCTCCCTTGTGAGGCAGGTAAGCTTGGCCGACTATCCGCGCCCGGCAACACCCTTTTTCCAGGGCAGCGGCCCACCGCGCTCTAGACCATCCGGAGGACAACATGTCGAAGTCGGTTCAACTCATCAAAGATCATGACGTCAAGTGGATTGATCTGCGTTTCACGGACACCAAAGGCATTCAACACCACGTGACCATGCCGTCGCGTGATGCGCTGGACGAAGACTTCTTCGAAGTGGGCAAGATGTTCGACGGCTCCTCCATCGCTGGCTGGAAAGGCATCGAAGCTTCCGACATGATCCTGATGCCGGTTGACGATACCGCCGTGCTGGACCCGTTCACCGAAGAACCTACCCTGATCATCACCTGCGACATCGTCGACCCGTCGAGCATGCAGGGCTACGATCGCGACCCACGTGCGATCGCCAAACGCGCCGAAGAGTACCTGAAGAGCACCGGCATCGGTGACACCGTATTCGCAGGCCCGGAGCCAGAGTTCTTCATCTTCGACGAAGTGAAGTTCCACTCGGACATCTCCGGTTCGATGTTCAAGATCTTCTCCGAGCAAGGCTCGTGGATGACCGGCGCTGACGTGGAAGGCGGCAACAAAGGCCACCGTCCAGGCGTGAAAGGCGGCTACTTCCCGGTTCCGCCGTTTGACCACGACCACGAAATCCGTACTGCCATGTGCAACGCGCTGGAAGAAATGGGCCAGACCGTTGAAGTTCACCACCACGAAGTGGCGACTGCCGGCCAGAACGAAATCGGCGTCAAGTTCAACACCTTGGTGAAAAAGGCTGACGAAGTACAGGCCCTGAAATACGTCGTGCACAACGTTGCCGACGCTTACGGCCGTACCGCCACCTTCATGCCGAAGCCACTGTACGGCGACAACGGCTCGGGCATGCACGTGCACATGTCGATCTGGAAAGACGGCAAGAACACCTTCTCGGGTGAAGGCTATGCCGGCCTGTCCGACACTGCCCTGTACTTCATCGGCGGTATCATCAAGCACGGTAAGGCCCTGAACGGCTTCACCAACCCGTCGACCAACTCCTACAAGCGTCTGGTCCCAGGCTTCGAAGCCCCGGTAATGCTGGCCTACTCGGCTCGCAACCGTTCCGCCTCGATCCGTATTCCTTACGTCGGCAGCCCGAAAGCCCGCCGTATTGAAGCACGCTTCCCGGACCCATCGGCCAACCCGTACCTGGCCTTCGCGGCCCTGCTGATGGCTGGCCTGGACGGCATCCAGAACAAGATCCACCCAGGCGACGCTGCCGACAAGAACCTGTACGACCTGCCACCAGAAGAGGCCAAGGACATTCCGCAAGTATGCGGCAGCCTGAAAGAAGCCCTGGAAGAGCTGGACAAAGGCCGTGCGTTCCTGACCAAGGGCGGCGTGTTCTCCGACGACTTCATCGATGCCTTCATCGAGCTGAAGAGCGAAGAAGAGATCAAGGTCCGCACCTTCGTGCACCCGCTGGAATACGAGCTGTACTACAGCTGCTGATCTGATCGGCGCCTCGCGCCGGTGAAATGATCAAGACGGCCTCCCCCGGGAGGCCGTTTTCGTTTGCGCCCCACGCAGAACCCTCGCCACCCACGCTATGCTCTATCTTGGTGCAAGATTGAGTGCAGTGCCCCGATTTGCTCCCCAATCTGGTTCACATTAAACGTTTCATCAAGACTTTCTGATCCGAATTTGCGCAGATCCAGGCCTTTATCGGCAAATCCCGCTTCTTTTCGGAGCTTTGGTTTGTTTCTTGCATTTTTCTGTGGAGAGACTGGCATCAGCAGATGCACCCCGAGCCCGGCCCTGGCCAAAGAAGTGCCAGGCAAGCGCCAAAAGAGGTCAACGACGCCTTATGACCATCAGCGATGCGCAGCACCGTCTGCTTCTGGACAACCTGACCACCGCCACGTTGCTGCTCAACGCCGAGCTGCGCCTGGAGTACATGAACCCGGCCGCGGAAATGCTACTGGCCGTCAGTGGTCAACGTAGCCATGGGCAGTTCATCAGCGAGCTGTTTACCGAATCGACCGAAGCGCTCAGCTCGTTGCGCCAGGCGGTGGAGCAGGCGCACCCGTTCACCAAGCGCGAAGCGCAGCTCACCTCGCTGACCGGGCAGACCATCACCGTCGACTACGCGGTAACGCCCATCTTGAACCAGGGCCAGACCCTGCTGTTGCTGGAGGTGCACCCACGCGACCGGCTGCTGCGCATCACCAAGGAAGAGGCCCAGCTGAGCAAACAGGAAACCACCAAGATGCTGGTGCGCGGCCTGGCCCACGAAATCAAGAACCCCCTCGGCGGCATTCGCGGCGCGGCCCAGCTGCTGGCCCGCGAGTTACCCGAAGAAGGCCTGCGCGATTACACCAACGTGATCATCGAAGAGGCCGACCGCCTGCGTAACCTGGTCGACCGCATGCTCGGTTCGAACAAGCTGCCATCGCTGGCCATGACCAACATTCACGAAGTGCTGGAGCGGGTCTGCAGCCTGGTCGACGCCGAAAGCCAGGGTTGCATCACTTTGGTGCGCGATTACGACCCAAGCCTGCCGGACGTGCTGATCGACCGCGAGCAGATGATCCAGGCCATGCTCAACATCGTGCGTAACGCCATGCAGGCGATCAGTTCGCAGAACGAGCTGCGCCTGGGCCGCATCACCCTGCGCAGCCGCGCCTTGCGCCAGTTCACCATCGGCCATGTTCGCCATCGCCTGGTCGCGCGGGTGGAGATCATCGATAACGGCCCGGGTATTCCGCCGGAACTGCAAGACACCCTCTTCTATCCCATGGTCAGCGGCCGCCCGGACGGTACCGGGCTTGGCCTGGCCATTACCCAGAACATCATCAGCCAGCACCAGGGCCTGATCGAGTGCGAAAGCCACGCAGGCCACACCGCCTTCTCGATCTACCTGCCCCTGGAACAAGGAGCCACCGCCTCATGAGCCGAAGTGAAACCGTATGGATCGTCGACGATGATCGCTCCATCCGCTGGGTCCTGGAAAAAGCCCTGCAACAAGAAGGCATGACCACCCAGAGCTTCGACAGCGCAGATGGCGTGATGGGCCGCCTGGCACGCCAGCAGCCGGACGTGATCATTTCCGATATCCGCATGCCGGGCGCCAGTGGCCTCGACCTGCTGGCACAGATCCGCGAACACCACCCGCGCCTGCCGGTCATCATCATGACCGCCCATTCCGACCTCGACAGCGCCGTGGCGTCGTACCAGGGCGGTGCCTTCGAGTACCTGCCCAAGCCGTTCGATGTGGACGAAGCCGTCTCGCTGGTAAAGCGCGCCAACCAGCACGCCCAGGAGCAGCAAGGCCTGGATGTGCCACAGAACCTGGCACGCACCCCGGAGATCATTGGTGAAGCCCCGGCCATGCAGGAGGTGTTCCGCGCCATCGGCCGCCTCAGCCATTCCAACATCACCGTACTGATCAACGGCGAGTCCGGTACCGGTAAAGAGCTGGTCGCCCACGCCCTGCACCGTCATAGCCCGCGTGCGGCGTCGCCGTTCATTGCCCTGAACATGGCGGCCATCCCCAAGGACCTGATGGAGTCTGAGCTGTTCGGCCATGAGAAAGGGGCTTTCACCGGTGCTGCCAACCTGCGCCGGGGCCGCTTCGAACAGGCCGATGGCGGCACCTTGTTCCTCGACGAAATCGGTGACATGCCCGCCGACACCCAGACCCGCCTGCTGCGGGTCCTGGCCGATGGCGAGTTCTACCGCGTTGGTGGCCATGTGCCGGTCAAGGTCGACGTGCGCATCATTGCTGCGACCCACCAGAACCTGGAGTCGCTGGTGCAGGCGGGCAAGTTCCGCGAGGACTTGTTCCACCGCCTGAACGTGATCCGCATCCACATTCCGCGGCTGGCTGACCGCCGCGAGGATATCCCTGCCCTCGCCCGCCACTTCCTCGCCCGCGCCGCGCAAGAGCTGGCAGTCGAGCCGAAGATCCTCAAGCCGGAAACCGAAGAGTTCATCCGCAACCTGCCATGGCCGGGCAACGTGCGGCAGATGGAAAACACCTGCCGCTGGATCACCGTGATGGCCTCCAGCCGCGAGGTGCTGATCGGCGACCTGCCGCCCGAGCTGCTGAACCTGCCACAGGATGCCGCACCGGTCACCAACTGGGAGCAGGCCCTGCGCCAGTGGGCCGACCAGGCGCTGGCACGCGGGCAGTCGAACCTGCTGGACAGCGCGGTGCCGAGTTTTGAACGGATCATGATCGAGACGGCGCTCAAGCACACCGCCGGACGGCGCCGGGATGCGGCGCTGTTGCTGGGTTGGGGGCGTAACACCCTGACGCGCAAGATCAAGGAACTGGGGATGAATGTGGCGGGTGGGGATGACGAGGAAGGTGACGACCACTGAGCTCCAGGGTAACCCGTAAGATCCATGGGGCTGCTGCGCAGCCCATCGCGACGCAAGGCCGCTCCTACAGGAGAACGCGAACCCCTGTAGGAGCGGCCTTGTGTCGCGATGGGCCGCAAAGCGGCCCCAGCTATTTCAGCCCCGATGCACCGATCCTGTGCCCGATGCACCTCTGGAAGGCACAAATCCCCTCAAAACCCGGCCAAATCCCCCTCAAAGCCCAACATTCACGGGCTTTGCAAAACTGGCACGCCCCCTGCAATAGCTTATACATACCCAGTTTCGGGGGCCCTGGTACAGGCAGGCCGGGTGAACCCCTCTTTTATTCGCAACACCGCCCGTTTTGGGGACCTCGGTACAGGCAGGCCGGGACATCCCCCCTTTATACGCAGTAACCCCTTTTGGGGACCCTGGTACAGGCAGGCCGGGATATCCCCTCTTTTATTCGTGCAGTTTTACCTGCACCCGCCAACGCCCATCGTCCTCTGCACCGGCCCACTCGCCGTGCAGGGGACGCGCGGCAACCACCGTCAGCAACAACCCCTTATCACTCTTCTGCACCCGCCAACTGACCGGTTTGCCCTGCAGGCTCAATTGCCCTTGCTGGGCTTTGCCCTGGGCCTGGAACAGTAGCGCAACCGTGCCTTCCACATTCTCGCCATGCAGCTTGGGTTCTTCGTTGAACCACAGCGTCAGGCCATCTTGTACCACCTCCACCTGCTGCAGCTCACGCTCGTCGGGTGCTGTCAGCCGGCCGATCATCAGGCCTACCATCAGACCGACAATCGCCAATGACAGCATTACCCGTGGGAAGGCTTTCGAACGCACGTCCGGTTCAGGGGTAGAATGCCCGTCATCTTCACGCTTGGAGCCGTGCATGTTTCACGTCATCCTTTTTCAACCAGAAATTCCGCCCAATACCGGCAACATCATTCGCCTGTGCGCCAACAGCGGCTGCGACCTGCACCTGATCGAACCCATCAGCTTCGAACTGGATGACAAGCGCCTGCGTCGCGCGGGGCTGGATTACCATGAGTATGCCACGCTCAAGCGCCACGAGAGCCTGGCCGGATGCCTGGCAAGCCTGGGTAATCCACGGCTGTTCGCCTTTACCACCAAGGGCTCGCACCCGTTCCACGAAGTGGCCTATCAGCCGGGCGACGCCTTCCTGTTCGGGCCAGAAAGCCGCGGGTTGCCGGCCGAGGTGCTGGACAGCCTGCCGGCCGAACAACGGCTGCGCCTGCCAATGCGGCCGGGGTGCCGTAGCCTGAACCTGTCCAATACCGTGGCGGTGACAGTGTATGAGGCCTGGCGGCAGAACGGGTTTGCCGGTAGCTGATGCATTGGCAGGGGCGACCTCTTCGCGGGGCAAGCCCGCTCCCACAAGGGTTTGGCGTACACAGTTCACTGTGGGAGATTCTATGGTTTTCAGCAAGCCGGTTTCCCACCTTTGGTGACATATTCGTCCTGATTCTTCATCAGGGCGAATGCCACTCGTGCAAGCTTTCTGGCCAGGATTACCAACGCCTGGGTTGTTGCTTTACCCGCATTGCGATGTTGTTCGTAGATCCCTTTCCAAGTGGCCGTCCGGCTGGCTGACATCGCTGCGTTATGCAGCAGGCGACGAATTTCTGAGCAGCCCCGCTTGGTCAGGCGGCGACGTCCATTCTTCTGCCCAGAATCAATCACTCGTAGATCCATTCCCAGGAATGCAATGTACGAATCACTGCTCTTGAACTCGCCTCGCATAAAGGCCATTACCAAGGCAGTGGCGGTGAGAAACCCAATGCCCTCTACTGCTTGGCAGTGAGCAACTTGCTCGTGCAGCCCTGCTTCGCGCAGCACTTCTTTAATTTTCTTTTGGATCAACAAATCCAGCCGGTCTATCGATTTTACAAAGGTTTGGAAGGCGGCTTTCAAGAGGGCTTCATTAGCCCAGCTCTGAGTCATCGCCGTGCGGGCAGTCACCAAGGCCGCTCGGCGTCGCAGAAGGCTCTGAAGCTTGCCGTAGACGGCGGGAGGGGGAGTCCAAGGGCGGAGGTCTTCCCCCTCGTTTTTCAAAAATCGGGATAACAACCGAGCATCAGAGGGGTCCGTTTTTACCCGCACACCCACGCTTTTGCGGTAGTTGCTCAGTTGGAACCCATCAATGACATAGACCTCGAAACCCAGGCTATGGGCCAGCTCAACCAAGTCCAGGTGGTAAACATTGGTTGCCTCAACAGCAATTGCCGTGTTGAGAGGCTGTTGCTTCAGCCATTTCTTGATTTCCGGTTTGGTATTTTTCACCTTGATGATCTCATCGCGATCATCGTGATGAATCACTAACTCTGCTTTCGCGACATCCGCACCCACGATCAATTTGCCAGCCTGCATTGCCACGGGAGCCTCCTCACGTTATGGTTTTTTGGCTTGAAGGGGTTTCACCAAGAGGCGCTGGCTTGCTTCTATCGTCGTTTGCAAACGATGCATTCTTTATCGGCGCTTTGGTGGAAGGGGTGGGGCGATGTCTCCCACGGTCTGTACTGCTGTGAACAGTCAGAATCGGGCATTTAGTCCCACCACCCCTTCAAGTCTAACCATACAAGCGGGCTTGCCCCGCGAAGAGGCCGGAACAGGCAACAAAAAAGCGCCCCGAGAGGCGCTTTTTTGATACCGGCAGTGATTACTGCACAGTCGGCACTTCGCCCGCTTCCTGCATGCGCTGCATTTCTTGCGCATACAGGGCGTCGAAGTTGACCGGCGACAGCATCAGGGCCGGGAACGAACCGCGGGTCACCAGGCTGTCCAGGGTCTCACGGGCGTACGGGAACAGGATGTTCGGGCAGAACGCACCCAGGGTGTGGCTCATCGAAGCCGCGTCCAGGTTGGCGATCAGGAAGATACCGGCCTGCTGCACTTCAGCGATGAAAGCCACTTCGTCACCGTTCTTGACGGTTACCGACAGGGTCAGCACCACTTCGTGGAAGTCACCTTCCAGGGCTTTCTGCTTGGTGTTCAGGTCCAGGGCTACGCTCGGCTCCCAGGTCTGGCGGAAGATCTGCGGGCTTTTCGGGGCCTCGAACGACAGGTCGCGCACATAGATGCGCTGCAGGGAGAACTGAGGGCTGTTGTCTTCTGCAGCAGCGCCGTTGGTCTGTTGGTCAGTCATGGCAGGTCCTTATCCTAATGTTTTTGAATGCAGTGCAAATCAGGCCGCCAGCAGCGCGTCGAGCTTGCCGGCGCGCTCCAGGGCATAGAGGTCATCGCATCCACCGACATGGGTGCTGCCGATCCAGATCTGCGGCACCGACGTACGGCCGGCCTTCTGGCTCATCTCGGCGCGAACCTGCGGCTTGCCGTCGACCTTGATTTCCTCGAAAGCCACGCCCTTGCTCTCGAGCAGGTACTTGGCGCGCATGCAGTAGGGGCAGTAGTCGCTGGAATAGACGATGACGGGCTTCATATCACTTCACCAGGGGCAGGTTATCGGCTTTCCAACTGGAAACGCCACCGCTCAGTTTGGCGGCGGTGTAGCCAGCCTTGAGCAGTTCGCGGCAGTGGGTGCCGGACTGCTGGCCCATTGCGTCGACGACGATCAGGGTCTTCTCTTTGTGCTTGTCCAGCTCGCTCATGCGGGCGGCCAGCTTGTCCTGCGGGATGTTGATGGCACCGACGATGTGGCCGGCGGCGTATTCCTTGGCAGTACGGATGTCGATGACCAGGCCCTTGTCGGCGTTGACCAGGGCGGTCAGTTGGCCATTGCTCAGGCTCTGGCCGCCACGGCGGATTTCATTGAGCAGCAGCAGGACCAGCAGAACAACGAAGATCGCAACTAGGATGTAGTGATCTGTCGCGAATTGAATCAGGTGAGCAACCATCAGCGGTGTTCCAGGCGATTGAAAATGCCGGCCAGTATACACAGCCCCCCAGTACCACCAAAGCCCGACGGGCCGGCCGCAAAGGTACCTTCATGTTGCCGCATTGGCCGCGCTGGTCAGGGAACAGGACGATTATTCGCCGCAGCTGGCGTATTTGCCCTAAAATGCGTGTCTTTATCATCTTTGAACAACCGTGAGTTTGATTGATGACGAGTACGCCCAAACCCCTGGTCCTGATCATCCTGGATGGCTTCGGCCACAGCGATATCCCCGAACACAACGCCATCTTTGCCGCCAACACACCGGTCTATGATCGCCTGCGCGCCACCCGGCCGCATGGCCTCATTTCCGGCTCGGGCATGGATGTCGGCCTGCCGGACGGGCAGATGGGCAACTCCGAAGTCGGTCACATGAACCTGGGGGCCGGCCGCGTCGTCTACCAGGACTTCACCCGCGTCACCAAAGCGATCCGCGATGGCGAGTTTTTCGAAAACCCGGTGCTCACCGGCGCCGTGGACCAGGCAACCAGTGCCGGCAAGGCCGTGCACATCCTCGGCCTGCTGTCTGATGGTGGCGTGCACAGCCACCAGGACCACCTGGTGGCCATGGCCGAACTGGCTGCGCAGCGCGGCGCAGAAAAAATCTACCTGCACGCCTTCCTCGACGGCCGCGACACCCCGCCACGCAGCGCGCAGTCGTCCATCGAACTGCTCGACGGCACTTTCGCCAAGTTGGGCAAGGGCCGCATCGCCACCCTGATCGGCCGCTACTTTGCCATGGACCGCGACAACCGCTGGGACCGCGTCAGCGCCGCCTACAACCTGATCGTCGATAGCGCCGCGGAGTACACCGCCGACACCGCCCAGGCCGGCCTGGAAGCGGCCTACGCCCGTGACGAGAGCGACGAGTTCGTCAAGGCCACGCGCATTGGGGAAGCGGTCAAGGTTGAAGACGGCGATGCCGTGATCTTCATGAACTTCCGCGCCGACCGCGCTCGCGAGCTGTCGCGTGCGTTCGTCGAAACCGATTTCAACGAGTTCCCGCGTGCCCGCCTGCCAAAACTGGCGGCCTATATCGGCCTGACCCAGTACTCGGCCAAGATCCCGGCCCCGGCGGCCTTTGCACCTTCCAGCCTGAACAATGTGCTGGGCGAGTACCTGGCCAAGAACGGCAAGACCCAGCTGCGCATCGCCGAGACCGAGAAGTACGCCCACGTTACCTTCTTCTTCTCGGGCGGGCGTGAAGAGCCGTTCGAAGGCGAAGAACGCATCCTGATCCCGTCGCCGAAGGTCGCCACCTACGACCTGCAGCCGGAAATGAACGCACCGCAAGTGACCGATCGCATTGTCGAAGCTATCGAACAGCAGCGTTACGACGTGATCGTGGTCAACTACGCCAACGGCGACATGGTTGGCCACACAGGCGTGTTCGAGGCGGCGGTCAAGGCGGTCGAAGCGCTGGATACCTGCGTAGGGCGCATTGTCGAAGCGCTGGAGAAGGTAGACGGCGAAGCGCTGATCACCGCCGACCACGGCAACGTCGAGCAGATGGAAGACGAATGTACCGGCCAGGCGCACACCGCGCACACCACCGAGCCGGTGCCGTTCATTTATGTGGGCAAGCGCAACGTCAAGGTACGCGATGGTGGTGTGCTGGCCGACGTGGCGCCGACCATGCTGAAGCTGCTGGGGCTGGAAAAGCCGGTGGAAATGACCGGTACGTCGATCCTGGTCGACGCCTGATTCGGTGTATCGGGGCCGCTTGGCGCCCCTTCGCGGGCACGCCCGCTCCCACAAAACCGGCTGCACTCGCTGCTTTTGTGGGAGCGGGCATGCCCGCGAAGGGCCGCGAAGCGGCCCCGATTGCACATGAATTCCAGACCAACGCCCCCCTGCACCCGCAGCGAGGCGTTTTTTTTGCCTGCCCGGGCGGGCATACTAGGCCAGTCTCCATCCTTGGTACGCCAAACCCCATGCTTCGCGCCCTGATCCTACTCGCCCTGTCTTGCCTGCTCAGCCCGGCCTTCGCCGATGAGCGTGTGCAGACCCAGCAGCAACTGGACGCCACCCGCCAGGATATTGCCGAGCTCAAGAAGACGCTGGGCAAGCTTCAGGAAGAAAAGGCCGGTGTGCAAAAGGACCTCAAAGCCACCGAGACCGACATCGGCAACCTCGAAAAGCAGGTGGAGGCTCTGCAGCAAGAACTAAAAAAGACCGAGGGCGATCTGGAGCGCCTTGATACCGAGAAAAAAAAACTCCAGAGCGCCCGCATTGAACAACAGCGGCTGATCGCCATTCAGGCCCGTTCGGCCTACCAGAACAACGGCCGCGAGGAATACCTCAAACTGCTGCTCAACCAGCAGAACCCCGAGAAGTTCGCCCGCACCCTCACCTACTACGATTACCTGAGCAAGGCGCGCCTGGAGCAATTGCGCACCTTCAACGAGACCTTGCGCCAGCTGGCCAACGTCGAGCAGGAAATAGCCGGCCAGCAGCAACAGCTGCTGGCCCAGCGCGCCGACCTCGACAGCCGCCGCCAGGCGCTGGAAGCTGAGCGCGGCAAGCGCCAGCAGGTGCTGGCCAAGCTCAACGGCGACATGAAAGACCGCGACCAGAAGTTGCAGGCCCGCGAGCAGGACCAGGCCGACCTGTCCAAAGTCCTCAAGACCATTGAGGAAACCCTGGCCCGGCAGGCCCGCGAAGCTGAAGAAGCGCGCAAGAAAGCCTTGCTGGCCCAGCAGGAAGCGGAAAAACGCCGCCAGCAGGAAGCCCTGGCCGCCGCCGCTGCCCGCGAACAGGCAAAGGAACCCGTGGAACCACCGAAAAAGGCCCGCACCACCCTCGGCCCGATGGTTTCCACCGACGGCGCAAGCTACGGCGGCGCATTTTCTTCGGCGCGGGGAAAACTTCCATGGCCAGTGAACGGTCGATTGCTGGCACGCTTCGGTGATGCCCGCGGCAGCGACGCCCGTGCCAAGTGGGATGGTGTGATGATCAGCGCCAACCCGGGCACCCAGGTACGTGCGGTGCACGGCGGGCGCGTGGTGTTCGCCGACTGGTTGCGCGGCGCCGGGCTTCTGGTCATTCTCGACCATGGCAACGGTTACCTGAGCCTGTACGGCCACAACCAGAGCCTGCTCAAGAGCGCCGGCGATATCGTCAAGGCCGGTGAAGCCATTTCCACCGTTGGCGACAGCGGTGGCCAGGATGCGGCAGGGTTGTACTTCGCCATTCGCCAGCAGGGCCGGCCTACCGACCCTTCGCAGTGGTGCAGGGGCTAGTCAAATTTATACGGCGTAGACTGAGTGCTGCGCCGATGCTCCCCAGGGAGCGCTTACAGGATCAGGAGTTCGTTCGACATGCTGCACTCGCCTCGTCTCACCCAGCTGGCCCTGTCCATCGCCCTGGCGGTCGGCGCGCCCCTGGCCACCGCCGCAGAGCCGGCCAAGGCCGCCGCAGTGCCAGCCACCGAGGTGACCGCCAAGGCGCCGCTGCCGCTGGAAGAGCTGCGCACCTTCGCCGAGGTGATGGACCGCATCAAGGCTGCCTACGTCGAACCGGTGGATGACAAGACCCTGCTGGAAAACGCCATCAAGGGCATGCTCAGCAACCTCGACCCGCACTCCGCCTACCTCGGCCCCGAGGACTTCCAGGAGCTGCAGGAAAGCACCAGCGGCGAGTTCGGCGGGCTGGGCATCGAGGTGGGCCAGGAAGACGGCTTCATCAAGGTCGTCTCGCCAATCGACGACACCCCGGCTTCGCGTGCCGGCGTGCAGGCGGGCGACCTGATCGTCAAGATCAACGGCGCCCCGACCCGTGGCCAGACCATGACCGAAGCGGTCGACAAGATGCGCGGCAAGATCGGCGAGAAGATCACCCTGACCCTGGTGCGCGACGGCGGCAACCCGTTCGACGTGACACTGGCCCGCGCCGTCATCCAGGTCAAGAGCGTGAAGAGCCAGCTGCTGGAGAACGACTACGGCTACATCCGCATCACCCAGTTCCAGGTCAAGACCGGTGACGAAGTGGGCAAGGCGCTGGCCAAGCTGCGCAAGGACAACGGCAAGAAGTTGCGCGGGTAGTGCTGGACCTGCGCAACAACCCGGGCGGCGTGCTGCAGTCGGCGGTGGAAGTGGCCGACCACTTCCTGACCAAGGGCCTGATCGTCTACACCAAGGGCCGCATCGCCAACTCCGAACTGCGCTTCTCCGCCGACCCGGCCGACGCCAGCGACGGCGTGCCATTGGTCGTGCTGATCAACGGCGGCAGCGCGTCGGCCTCGGAAATTGTCGCCGGCGCCCTGCAAGACCAGAAACGCGCGGTGCTGATGGGTACCGACAGCTTCGGCAAAGGTTCGGTACAGACCGTGCTGCCGCTGGCCAACGACCGCGCCCTGAAGCTGACCACTGCGCTGTATTTCACCCCCAACGGCCGCTCGATCCAGGCCCAGGGCATCGTCCCCGATATCGAAGTGCGCCCGGCCAAACTCACCGCCGAAGTCGACACCGACAATTTCAAGGAAGCCGACCTGCAGGGCCACCTGGGCAACGGCAACGGCGGCGCCGACCGCCCGACCGGCAGCAGCAAACGCAAGGAACGCCCGCAGGACGATGACTTCCAGCTGAGCCAGGCCCTGAGCCTGCTCAAAGGGCTGAACATCACCTCGGGCAAATGATCAACACGATGCGTTACCTGCTGTGTCTGTTGTTCTGCCTGATGGCCGGCGTCGCGCAAGCGGCGCCGACCGGCAAGGCCTACATGAGCATCATCATCGACGACCTGGGCCAGAGCACGGAGCGCGACAGCCGCACCCTGGCCCTGCCCGGCCCGGTCACCATGGCGATCATGCCCGATACGCCGCATGCCACCGACTTCGCCCGCCAGGCCCACAAGGCCGGCAAGACCGTGATCCTGCACATGCCCATGGACCCAGCCACCGGGCCCTATGCCTGGCACCCGGGCATCGCCATCGACGAACTGGCCCGCCGGCTGGATGCGGCCTTGGCGAAGGTGCCCTACGCCGCCGGCATCAACAACCACATGGGTAGCCGCATGACGGCACAGCGTGAGCCCATGGCCTGGTTGATGGGTGAACTGCAGCAACGTCACCTGTTCTTCGTCGACAGCCGTACCAGCGCCGCCACCGTGGCCGCAGCCGAGGCCCAGCGCATCGGCCTGGCCCACGTTTCGCGGGATGTGTTCCTCGACGATGTGCGCACCACCGAGGCGATCACCGGGCAGTTGCAGCAAGGCATCGCCCTGGCGCGCAAGCAAGGGTCTGCGGTACTGATCGGGCATCCTTACCCACAAACCCTCGACGTGCTGGAACGGGCACTGCCACAGCTCAAGGCCCAGGGCGTCGAACTGATCAGGCTCAGCCAGATGATTGCCGTGCGCAGCAATCAGGCGATGCCTGGGCATGGCAAGAATGGCCGCTACACCAATCGCTGATTTCAGCACCTCCGCGCTCTTTGTAGGAGCGGCCTCGTGTCGCGAAAGGGGCGCGCAGCGGCCCCAAGGTTTCAGCATTGATGCAGACATTGCCGGGGCTGCTTCGCAGCCCTTTCGCGACACAAGGCCGCTCCTACAATCGACCGCGCAACCTTCAAGGCATAAAAAAACCCCGCTCAGTGAGCGGGGTTTTATTTGCATCAACAGCAATCAGCTATACACACGCCCCAGCAACTGGCGATGGCTTTCGAACTGATCCAGCACATCACGCACGATCTGCTCCGGCGCAAAGCCCATCAGGTCATACTCCTGGCTGCCGTCGTGCAGGTACACCTCGGCGCGGTAGTAGCGCTGACGCACTTCCGGTTCGCCTTCAACCGGCGCCTCGCTCGGCGCGGCCATGTAGCCGTCCAGGCTCACTTCGTAAACGAACGGGTTACCCTCGTCCATCATCACCCGCAGGCCCATCATGTTGCGCGACTGGCCAACGCGGGTTTCCACCTCGAAGCCCAGGGTCTGCAACTGCGCGGCCGCTTCTTTCAGCGCCGGGCTGACTTGCTTGTCCATGAAGCGCTGAACCACAGCCTGGGTCGGCTGCAGCTCCAGCTGGGTCAGGCGCTCGCTGAAACCGCGACGGCCACGGGCGGCCAGCTCGGCGCGTTCGCTTTCTACTGCAACGTCCTGCTTCATGGCCTTGTAAAGGCCGAACATGAACAGCACCAGCACCACCGAGAACGGCAGGCCTGCCAGCACGACCATGGTCTGCATGGCTTCGAAGTTACCGGCGAACAGCAGGCCGATGGTGACCAGGGTGATGACCACCGACCAGAACACCACCATCCAGTGCGGGGCGTCTTCATCCACCTTGCCGCCTTTGCACGACAGGTTGGCCATCATCACCGCACCGGAGTCGGCCGGGGTAAGGAACAGCACAAAGCCGACAAATACCGCCACACCAATCACGATTTTCGCCGCCGGGAAGTATTCCAGCAGCTGGTAGATCGACATTGACGGCTGTTCCAGCGCGGTCTTGCCCAGCTCGACCGCCCCCTGGTTGATCACCAGGTCCAGTGCGGTGTTGCCGAAGATCGACAGCCAGGCCAAGGTGAAGCCCAACGGGATCAACAGCACGCCGCTGACCAGCTGGCGCACGGTACGGCCCTTGGAGATACGGGCAATGAACATGCCGACGAACGGCCCCCAGGAGATCCACCAGGCCCAGTAGAACACGGTCCACAGGCCCAGCCAGCGCTCGGACTTGCCGGCTTCGCCTTCGTACACGTAAAGGTCGAAGGTTTTCAGCACGATGCCGTTGAGGTAGTCGCCAACGTTCTGCACAAAGCCGTTGAACAGGTGCAGGGTGTTGCCCGCCAGCAGCACGAACAGCAGCAGGCCGCTGAACAGCAGGATGTTCAGGTTGGACAGCCGGCGAATGCCGTTTTCCACGCCCGACACCGCCGCCACGGTGGCCACGCCCGCCATGACCAGGATCACCACCAGCAGGTTGGTCTGGCTGTGCTCCATGCCGAACAGGTATTCAAGGCCCGAGGACACCTGCATCGAGCCGATCCCCAGGTTGGTCACCAGGCCCAGCAGGGTCACGAACATGCCGAAGATGTCCACCGCGTTGCCGGCAGCACCCTTGACCCAACGCTCACCCACCAGCGGGTACAGCGCCGAGCGCAGTGCCAGCGGCTGGTTGTGACGGTAGGCAAAGTAACCCACGGCCAGGCCGACCAGGGCGTAGATCGCCCAGCCATGCAGGCCCCAGTGCAGGAAGGTCAGTTGCAGGCCCTGGCGCGCCGCTTCGAGGCTGGCCGGGGTACCTTCCGGTGGGTTGAAGTAGTGGTCCAGCGGCTCGGAAGCGCCGAAGTACAGCAGCGAAATGCCAATACCGGAAGAGAACAGCATGCCGGCCCAGGCGCCGTAGCTGAAGTCAGGCTGGTCGTCCTTGCCGCCCAGCTTGAGCTTGCCGTAATCGGAGAAGGCCAGGTAGACGACGAACAGCAGGTAACCGCAGATCACCAGCATGTAGTACCAGCCAAAGGTACGCGTCAGCCATTTCTGGGCCACGCCCAGCACCTGGCCGGCGGTATCGGGTACAGCGATCAGCAAGGCAGTCAGAACAAGGATCATCAGCGCGGAGGTGAAGAACACCACGCGGTTGACCCGTACCCTCTCGGCGGGGGGCTTGGTAAGTGAGGCAGAACTCATTGCACGAATGCTCCGGGCAGTACGGCTATGGAGGCTAATCAGTGTTTCCCGAGCAATTGGTGGAATATCCCCACTGCGTCAGGTGTTATAAAAGCACCCTGGAAACCGTGATCCCGAATCGATACGTTGCAAAAAAACAGACAGGTGGCCTGCTGAAAATGCCCACGCATCCGCAGAGGTGCGCGCATTCGTCACAGATCACCCCGCCCGCTCCAAGGGCCTGTCGCAGGGCCAGAGACCGTACGGCAGAATCTGCATTTCGCATCGCTCATGCCCGTCAACGCCTTGTATTCCGGGGGTTACACGATTTCCTGGGGTGTCAATCCGTGCCATTTCGACCGCCTTGTAAGCTGTCAATGGCACAAATTGTCGCAGAGCTTATTCTTTATTGATTGAACGTTCAATCAAAACAAAATAGACTGGCCTTCGCCGAGTCAGCCGCCCGTCGTCTGCTCGCAGGCCTGAGGAGATAGCAAGATGCCCAAGGTCGGTATGCAACCCATCCGCCGCCAGCAGTTGATCGAAGCCACGTTGCAGGCGGTCGATCAGGTCGGTCTGGGGGACGCCAGCATTGCGCTGATTGCCCGTTTGGCCGGTGTGTCGAACGGCATCATCAGTCACTACTTTCGGGACAAGAACGGCCTGATAGCAGCGACGATGGGTTACATCATGAGCATGCTCAACGAAGGCGTCAGAGCACGCCGTCAGGCCCTGACGGACGACAGCCCGCGCGCTCACCTGAAAGTGATCATCGAGGGCAACTTCGATGCCAGCCAGGTGAACGGCCCGGCAATGAAAACCTGGTTGGCCTTCTGGGCTTCCAGCATGCACCAGCCCGATTTGCACAGGTTGCAGCGGATCAACGACCACCGCTTGTATTCCAACCTGTGCTGCCAGTTCCGCCGCGCCCTGCCGCTCTATCATGCGCGTAAGGCAGCCCGCGGCCTGGCAGCCCTGATCGACGGCCTGTGGCTGCGTGGCGCCCTGTCGGGTGATGCATTCGACACCGACCAGGCGATACGGATTGCTTACGAATACATGGATCTACAACTGGCTAAACAGCACACCCTGGGCACAAACGACCAGGCCGCTGAACCAGCACGCACGGCCCTTGCCAACCCGGCAGGAGCGTGACGCGCAAGCCAAACCACACACTGCACTTGCGAGGACACTATGGCCCGTTTCGGAACGCAAAAACTCTACATTGATGGCGCTTACGTCGACGCTGGCAGCGACGCCACCTTCGAAGCCATCAACCCGGCCACTGGCGAAGTCCTCGCCCACGTACAGCGTGCTACCGAGGCCGACGTCGAGAAGGCTGTGGAAAGCGCCGAGCGCGGCCAGAAAGTCTGGGCTGCGATGACCGCCATGCAGCGTTCGCGCATCCTGCGCCGCGCCGTCGACATCCTGCGCGAGCGCAACGATGAGCTGGCCCAGCTGGAAACCCTGGACACCGGCAAGTCGTACTCCGAAACCCGCTACGTCGACATCGTCACCGGCGCCGACGTGCTGGAATACTATGCAGGCCTGGTACCGGCCATTGAAGGCGAGCAGATCCCGCTGCGCGAATCGTCCTTCGTCTACACCCGCCGCGAGCCGCTGGGCGTGACCGTGGGTATCGGCGCCTGGAACTACCCGATCCAGATCGCCCTGTGGAAATCCGCCCCGGCCCTGGCCGCCGGCAACGCGATGATCTTCAAGCCGTCGGAAGTCACCTCGCTGACCACCCTGAAACTGGCCGAGATCTACACCGAAGCCGGCCTGCCAAATGGCGTGTTCAACGTGCTGACCGGCAGCGGCCGCGAAGTCGGCACCTGGCTGACCGAGCACCCGCGCATCGAAAAAGTCTCCTTCACCGGCGGCACCACCACCGGCAAAAAAGTCATGGCCAGCGCCTCCAGCTCCTCGCTGAAGGAAGTCACCATGGAACTGGGCGGCAAGTCGCCACTGATCATCTGCGCCGACGCCGACCTGGACAAGGCCGCCGACATCGCCATGATGGCCAACTTCTACAGCTCGGGCCAGGTGTGCACCAACGGCACCCGCGTGTTCATCCCGGCTGAAATGAAAGCTGCTTTCGAAGCCAAGATCGCCGAGCGTGTTGCCCGCATCCGCGTTGGCAACCCGGAAGACGAAAACACCAACTTCGGCCCGCTGGTCAGCTTCGCCCACATGGAAAACGTGCTGGGCTACATCGCCAAGGGTAAAGAAGAAGGTGCCCGCGTACTGTGCGGCGGCGAGCGTCTGACCGAAGGTGACTTCGCCAAGGGCGCCTTCGTGGCCCCGACCGTGTTCACCGACTGCACCGACGACATGACCATCGTCAAGGAAGAAATCTTCGGCCCGGTCATGAGCATCCTGTCCTACGAGACCGAAGAAGAAGTGATCCGTCGTGCCAACGACACCGAGTACGGCCTGGCCGCCGGTGTGTGCACCAACGACATCACCCGCGCCCACCGCATCATCCACAAGCTGGAAGCCGGTATCTGCTGGATCAATGCCTGGGGTGAATCGCCGGCCGAAATGCCGGTCGGTGGCTACAAGCAGTCGGGCGTCGGCCGTGAGAACGGCGTCAGCTCGCTGGCTCAATACACTCGCATCAAGTCGGTCCAGGTAGAGCTGGGCGGCTACAACTCGGTTTTCTAAGCCCTGTCTAGCCACGCCCGTGCCGCTGTGCACGGGCGTTCCCGCTCCCTGATCACCGCCAACACGAGGGTACTTTCATGTCCCAAGAATTCGATTACATCATCGTCGGTGCCGGTTCGGCCGGTAACACCCTGGCCACCCGCCTGACCGAAGACGCCGGCGTCACCGTCCTGCTGCTGGAAGCCGGTGGCCCTGACTACCGCTTCGACTTCCGCACCCAGATGCCAGCCGCCCTGGCCTTCCCGCTGCAGGGCCGCCGCTACAACTGGGCCTACGAGACCGACCCGGAGCCGCACATGGACGGCCGCCGCATGGAATGTGGCCGCGGCAAGGGCCTGGGTGGCTCGTCGCTGATCAACGGCATGTGCTACATCCGCGGCAACGCCATGGACTTCGACGGCTGGGCAGAAATGCCAGGCCTGGAAGACTGGACCTACCTGGATTGCCTGCCGTACTTCCGTAAAGCCGAAACCCGCGACATCGGCCCGAACGATTACCACGGTGGTGAAGGCCCGGTCAGCGTTGCCACGCCAAAGGCCGGCAACAACCCGCTGTTCCACGCCATGGTCGAGGCCGGCGTGCAGGCTGGTTACCCGCGCACCGAAGACCTCAACGGCTACCAGCAGGAAGGCTTCGGCCCGATGGACCGTTCGGTCACCAAGAACGGCCGCCGCTCCAGCACCGCCCGTGGCTACCTGGACCAGGCCAAGAAGCGCCCGAACCTGACCATCGTCACCCATGCCCTGAGCGACCGTATCCTGTTCGACGGCAAGCGCGCCGTTGGCGTGACCTACCTGGTTGGCGACAGCGAAGAGCGTGTTGAAGCCCGCGCCCGCAAGGAAGTGATCGTAAGCTCCGGCGCCATCGCGTCGCCGCAGCTGCTGCAGCGCTCCGGCGTCGGCCCGCGTCACCTGCTGGAAAGCCTCGACATCCCGGTTGTACACGACCTGCCAGGTGTTGGTGAAAACCTGCAGGACCACCTTGAGCTGTACCTGCAGTACGCCTGCACCCAGCCGGTATCGCTGTACCCATCGCTGCTGTGGTGGAACCAGCCGGCCATTGGTGCCGAGTGGCTGTTCAACGGCACCGGCATCGGCGCCAGCAACCAGTTCGAGGCTGGCGGTTTTATCCGTACCCGCCCTGAATTCAAGTGGCCGAACATTCAGTACCACTTCCTGCCGGTGGCCATTAACTACAACGGCTCCAACGGCGTGAAGGAACACGGCTTCCAGGCGCACATGGGTTCCATGCGCTCGCCTGCCCGTGGTCGCATTCAGGCCAAGTCGAAAGACCCGCGCCAGCACCCGAGCATCCTGTTCAACTACATGTCCACCGAGCAGGACTGGCAGGAATTCCGCGACGGCATCCGCCTGACCCGCGAGATCATGGCCCAGCCGGCGCTGGACCCGTACCGTGGCCGCGAGATCAGCCCGGGCGCCGACGTGCAAACCGACGAGCAGCTGGACAAGTTCATCCGCGAGCACGCCGAAACCGCCTTCCACCCGTCCTGCTCGTGCAAGATGGGCACCGACGACATGGCAGTGGTTGACGGCGAAGGCCGCGTGCATGGCATGAAAGGCCTGCGTGTGGTCGATGCCTCGATCATGCCGCTGATCATCACCGGCAACCTCAACGCCACCACGATCATGATTGCCGAGAAGATCTCGGACAAGATCCGTGGCCGCAAGCCGCTGCCGCGCAGCACTGCCAAGTACTATGTGGCAGGTGATGCGCCGGTGAAAGGCAAGCCGATGCGTGAAGTGAAGCAGGCGTAAAGCTGCATCGGCCTCTTCGCGGGCATGCCCGCTCCCACAGGTACATCACAAATTTCGAATATTGTGAGAAACCTGTGGGAGCGGGCGTGCCCGCGAAGAGGCCCGCCCAGGCAACACCAGAAAAGGCACCCATCGCGGTGCCTTTTCTACATCTGCAGAAACGCTTTACATGCTGCCAATTCATCAGGTTAGAATCGATTGGCACGCGACCTGCTAGCAGCATGCTATCTAGTCCTATTTCCCCGCGCTGTCCCGGAGTACCTGCCTTTGGATGCAAGCACCATCAACAGCCTGTTCTTGATCGGCGCATTGCTGGTGGGCGCAAGTATCCTGGTCAGTTCCCTGTCATCGCGCCTGGGCATCCCTATTCTGGTCATCATCCTCGCCGTCGGCATGGTCGCCGGTGTCGATGGTGGCGGTATCATCTTCAACAACTACCCGACCGCCTACCTGGTGGGCAACCTGGCATTGGCCGTGATCCTGCTGGACGGTGGCCTGCGCACGCGGGTGGCAAGCTTCCGCGTGGCGCTGTGGCCGGCGCTGTCGCTGGCCACGGTCGGGGTGATGATCACCACCGCCCTCACCGGCCTGGTTGCCGCCTGGCTGTTCAACCTGAGCCTCATCCAGGGCCTGCTGATCGGCGCCATCGTCGGCTCCACCGATGCCGCTGCAGTGTTCTCGCTGCTGGGCGGCAAAGGCCTGAACGAGCGGGTTACCGCCACCCTGGAGATCGAATCAGGCAGCAACGACCCGATGGCGGTGTTCCTCACGGTCACCCTGATCGACATGATCGCCAGCGGCCAGACCGGCCTGCACTGGGGCCTGCTGGGCCACCTGTTGCGCGAGTTCGGCATTGGCGGGCTGCTGGGCCTGGGTGGCGGCTGGGTGATGCTGCAGCTGGTCAACCGCATCAACCTGGCCGGTGGCCTGTACCCGATCCTGGTGGTAGCCGGCGGCCTGGTGGTGTTCTCGCTGACCAACGCCCTGCACGGTAGCGGCTTCCTTGCCGTTTACCTGTGCGGCCTGGTGCTGGGCAACAAGCCTATCCGCAGCCGCCACGGCATCCTGCACATGCTCGACGGCATGGCCTGGCTGGCCCAGATCGGCATGTTCCTGGTACTGGGGCTGCTGGTCACGCCCCACGACCTGCTGCCTATCGCCTTGCCGGCGCTAGGCCTGGCATTGTGGATGATTCTGGTGGCACGGCCGCTGTCGGTGGTCGCTGCACTGCTGCCGTTCAAGGCCTTCCATGGCCGCGAAAAGGGCTTTATCTCCTGGGTCGGCCTGCGCGGCGCGGTGCCGATCATTCTGGCGGTGTTCCCGCTGATGGCCGGGCTGCCAGACGCCCAGCTGTTCTTCAACCTGGCGTTCTTCATCGTGCTGGTGTCACTGCTGGTGCAAGGCACCAGCCTGCCGTGGATGGCCAAACTGCTGAAAGTGACCGTGCCGCCAGACCCGGCACCGATCTCCCGCTCAGCCCTGGAAGTGCACATCACCAGTGAGTGGGAAATGTTCGTCTACCGCCTGGGCGCCGAAAAATGGTGCATCGGTGCCGCCCTGCGCGAGCTGAAAATGCCCGAAGGCACCCGGATTGCCGCCCTGTTCCGTGGCGAGCAACTGCTGCACCCATCGGGCAGTACCGTGCTGGAAGTGGGCGACATGCTTTGCGTGATCGGCCACGAGCACAACCTGCCGGCCCTGGGCAAGCTGTTCAGCCAGGCGCCACAGCGTGGCCTGGACCTGCGTTTCTTTGGCGACTTCGTGCTCGAAGGCGATGCCGAACTGGGTGCCGTGGCTGCGCTTTACGGCCTGAAACTCGATGGCCTGGACGCGAAAATGCCGTTGGCGCAGTTCATCCGACAGAAGGTCGGAGGCGCTCCAGTAGTAGGTGACCAGGTCGATTGGCATGGCACGATCTGGACCGTGGCAACCATGGACGGGAACAAGATCCAGAAAGTGGGCGTCAGATTCCCCGAAGGAACGCGACCCGGACCAGGATTGTTCCTCTAAACTTCGTTTCTGCCGGATCCACAAGTAGTTTGCCTATGTCCCTGCGCGCGTACCTTCGCACAGCCCTGCTCGGGCTGTGCCTGTCCCTTTCCTTTGCGGCCACCGCAGCAGAGGCCCCGACCACCGCCAGCATCCAGAACAGCCTCGACAAGATCGCCGAGCGCAAACTGCCCGAGGCTGACCAGAAAGCCCTGCAGCAAGTGCTCGAACAGACGTTGAGCCTGCTTGCCAGCAAGGAAGACAACGAAAAGAAGCTCGCCGCCCTCAAGCAGCAGCTGACCAGTGCCCCCAAGGAAACCAGTGACAGCCAGAAGGAGCTGGCCAGGCTCAAGGAAAGCAAGGCGCAGCCCGTCGCCCAACGCTACGCTGCACTCTCGGTGCCCCAGCTCGAGCAAATGCTCAGCGAACGCAACACCCAGCAGGGCGAGCTACAGAAGGCGCTGTCCGAAGCCAACAGCCTGATCATCAATTCGCAAACCCGCCCGGAACGCGCCCAGGCCGAAATCAGCAACAGCCAGGCCCGCGCCCAGCAGATCAACAACATCCTTAAAACCGGCAAGGACGGCGGCAAGTCGATCAACGCCGACCAGCGCAACCAGCTCAATGCCGAACTCGCCTCGCTCAATGCGCTGACCCTGTTGCGCCGCCAGGAACTGGCCGGCAACAGCCTGCTGCAAGACCTGGGCAATGCTCGTCATGATTTGCTGATCGAGCGCGCCGCGCGCCTGGAGCAGGAAATCCAGGACCTGCAGACCCTGATCAACGGCAAGCGCCTGGCCCAGTCCCAGGAAGCGGTCACCCAGCAGTCGATCGAGGCCCAGAAGGCCGGTGGCAGCAGCCTGCTGGCCACCGAAAGCGCGATCAACCTCAAGCTCTCCGACTACCTGCTGAAAAGCACCGACCGCCTCAACGAGCTGACCCAGCAGAACCTGCGCACCAAGCAGCAGCTGGACAGCCTGACCCAGGCCGACCAGGCGCTGGACGAGCAGATCAACGTGCTCAAGGGCAGCCTGCTGTTGTCGAAGATCCTCTACAAGCAGAAGCAGACCCTGCCGCACCTGAAAGTCGACCGCGACCTGGCCGACCAGATCGCCGACACCCGCCTGTACCAGTTCGAGGTCAACCAGCAACGCGAACAGATGAGCAGCCCGGTCACCTACGTCGACAAGCTGCTCGCCGTCCAGGCGCAGGAAGATGTGAACCCGCAACTGCGCAAGGCCTTGCTGGACGTGGCGATCACCCGCAGTGACCTGCTGGAGCGGCTGAACCGCGAACTGTCGGCACTGCTCAACGAATCGATCACCTTGCAGCTGAACCAGAAGCAACTGCTGGGCACCGCACAGAACCTGCGTACCACCCTCGACGAGCAGATGTTCTGGATCCCCAGCAACAAGCCGCTGGACTGGGACTGGCTGAGCTATGTACCCGAGCGCCTGGCCGACCAGGTCGCCAACCTGCCGTGGGGCTCGGGCCTGAAAGAGCTGACCGACGGCCTGAGCCAGCGCCCACTGCTGTTCCTGCCGCTGTTGCTGGTGATCGGCGCGCTGTTGTGGCGGCGCAAGTACCTGTATCAACGGCTGGGCAAGGTGCACCAGGACATCGGCCACTTCCGCCGTGACAGCCAATGGCACACACCCCAGGCGATCCTTATCAACATCCTCCTGGCGATGCCGGTCAGCCTTGGCCTGGCGCTGTGCAGCTACGCCCTGCAGATCGACGCCCGCGGGCAAAACGCCAACCTCGGCGCCGCACTCTGGCAACTGGCCCAGGCCTGGCTGGTGTTCTACACCGCCTACCGCATCCTCGCCCCCGGTGGCGTGGCCGAAATCCACTTCCGCTGGCACAAGCCGCAGGTCGAGTTCCTACGGGGTTGGGTGCGCCGCCTGGGCACCGTGGTGCTGGCGCTGGTCGGCGTGGTGGCGGTGGCCGAACACCAGCCTTCGGCACTGGCCGACGACGTGCTGGGTATCGGCGTAGTGCTGACCTGCTACGCACTGATGGCCTGGCTGCTCAGCCGCCTGCTGCTCAGCAGCCCCGCACACCGCGACACCTCGCTGTTCCGCAGGGCCGTGGGCGTAGCGTTCACCGCCCTGCCCATCGCCCTGTTCGTCGCCGTGTGCTTCGGCTACTACTACACCGCGCTGAAGCTCACCGACCGACTCATCTATACCCTGTACCTGCTGCTGTTCTGGCTGGTGATAGAGGCTGCGTTCGTGCGCGGCCTGTCGGTGGCGGCACGGCGCCTGGCTTACCAGCGCGCGCTCAGCAAACGGGCTGCGGCCAAGGAAGGGCTGGATGGCGAAGTCTTCACCGAAGAGCCGACGCTGGACATCGAGCAGGTCAACCAGCAGTCGCTGCGCCTGATCCGCCTGGCCCTGCTCGGCGGCTTCATCGCCGGCCTGTACTGGGTGTGGGCAGACCTGATCTCGGTGTTTGCCTACCTCAACAATTTCGTCCTGTACGAATACACCAGCGGCACCGGCGCGGCCGCCAGCATGGTGCCGATCAGCCTCGGCGACCTGCTGGGTGCGCTGGTGATCGTCGGCATCACCTTCGCCCTGGCCGGCAACTTGCCGGGCCTGCTCGAGGTGCTGGTGCTGTCACGCCTGAACCTGGCGCAAGGCAGCGCCTATGCCACCACCACGCTGCTGTCGTACACCATTGTCGGCATCGGTATCGTCAGTACCCTGTCGACCCTGGGGGTAAGCTGGGACAAGCTGCAATGGCTGGTGGCCGCGTTGTCGGTGGGCCTGGGCTTCGGCATGCAGGAAATCTTCGCCAACTTCATCTCCGGCATCATGATCCTGTTCGAGCGCCCGGTACGGATTGGCGACACCATCACCATCGGCAACCTGTCCGGCACGGTGAGCAAGATCCGCATCCGTGCCACCACCATCACCGACTTCGACCGCAAGGACATCATCGTCCCCAACAAGACCTTCATCACCGGCCAGCTGATCAACTGGTCGCTGACCGACACGGTCACCCGGGTGACGCTGAAGCTGGGCATCGACTACGGCTCCGACCTGGACCTGGTACGCGACCTGCTGCTCAAGGGTGCACACGAAAACCCGCGCGTGCTCAAGGACCCGGAGCCGATCGTGTACTTCCTCAACTTTGGTGAAAGCTCGCTGGACCACGAGTTGCGCATGCACGTGCGCGACCTGGGCGACCGCAACCCGACGCTGGACGAGATCAACCGCTACATCAACCGCGAGTTCAAGGCCCACAACATCAAGATCTCGGTACGCCAGGTGGAGGTGTTCCTGATGGACCAGAAGGGCGGCAAGCAGCAGCTGATTCCGCTGGAGCAACCTAAACCGGATGGCACTGCACAGGCCTGAGTGGGCTCGAATGCTTTATTCTGTGCTGAACCTCAGGAGCAGCCCGTGAAAGCCCTCGACCAACTCACCTTCGACAACCGCTTCGCCCGCCTGGGCGATGCGTTCTCCACCCAGGTGCTGCCCGAGCCCATTGCAGACCCGCGCCTGGTGGTAGCCAGCGAGTCGGCCATGGCCTTGCTCGACCTCGACCCCGCCCAGGCCGACCTGCCGGTTTTCGCCGAGCTGTTCAGCGGCCATAAGCTGTGGGAAGAAGCCGACCCACGGGCGATGGTCTATTCCGGCCACCAGTTCGGCTCGTACAACCCACGCCTGGGCGATGGCCGCGGCCTGCTGCTGGCCGAAGTGCTCAACAACAAAGGCGAGCACTGGGACCTGCACCTCAAGGGCGCCGGCCAGACCCCGTATTCACGCATGGGCGACGGCCGCGCCGTGCTGCGCTCGTCGATCCGCGAATTCCTTGCCTCCGAAGCCCTGCACGCCCTCGGCATCCCCAGCAGCCGGGCGCTGTGCGTGATCGGCTCCAGCACCGCGGTGTGGCGCGAAACCCGTGAAAGCGCGGCCATGCTCACCCGCGTGGCGCAGAGCCACGTGCGTTTCGGCCATTTCGAGTATTTCTACTACACCAAACAGCCCGAGCAGCAGCGTGTGCTGATCGACCATGTGCTGGAGCAACACTACCCCGAATGCCGTGACGACGAACAACCCTACCTGGCCATGTTCCGCACCATCGTCGAGCGCAACGCCGAACTGATCGCCCGCTGGCAGGCCTATGGCTTCTGCCACGGGGTGATGAACACCGACAACATGTCGATCCTGGGCATTACCTTCGACTTCGGCCCGTACGCCTTCCTCGACGACTTCGACGCCAACTTCATCTGCAACCACTCCGACGACCGTGGCCGCTACAGCTACGCCAACCAGGTGCCCATCGCCCACTGGAACCTCAGCGCGCTGGCCCAGGCACTGACCACCGTGATCGAGGTTGAGCCGTTGAAGGAAGCGTTGGGGCTGTTCCTGCCGCTGTACCAGGCCCACTACCTGGACCTGATGCGCCGGCGTCTGGGCCTGACCACTGCCGAGGACGACGACATGGCACTGGTCGAGCGCCTGCTGCAGTGCATGCAGCGTGGTGGCGTGGACTACAGCCTGTTCTTCCGAAAACTCGGTGAGCAGCCGGTGGCCGATGCGCTGAAGGTGGTGCGCGACGACTTCATCGACCTGGCTGGCTTCGATGCCTGGGGTACAGACTACCTGGCCCGCTGTGAACGTGAACCCGGCAATGCCGAAGGCCGCCGTGAACGGATGCATGCGGTGAACCCGCTGTATGTGCTGCGCAACTACCTGGCGCAGAAAGCCATCGAAGCGGCTGAAGCGGGGGATTACAGTGAAGTGCGGCAATTGCACAAGGTACTGACCAGCCCCTTCGAGGAACAGCCCGGGATGCAGGCCTACGCCGAGCGGCCGCCGGAATGGGGCAAGCACCTGGAAATCAGCTGCTCTTCCTGATTGATGATTGCTCTACCGGCCCTATCGCCGGCAAGCCAGCTCCCACAGGTAACGCGCCAGACTTGAGGCAAGCGGTACCCCTGTGGGAGCTGGCTTGCCGGCGATAGGGCCCGAACAAACAACACAAGGAATTGATATGTCCGACCCACTGGTAGTCCCCTGCCCCCACTGCAACGGCCTGAACCGCCTGCCCGCCGAGCGCCTGGGCGATGCACCGAAATGCGGCCGCTGCAAACAGGACGTGCTGCTGAGCACCCCCTTCGAGCTCACCGAAGCCAGCTACGCCAGCCAGATCAAAGGCGACCTGCCGCTGCTGGTCGACATCTGGGCCGACTGGTGCGGCCCTTGCAAATCCTTCGCGCCCACTTTCGAACAGGCCGCCCGCCAACTCACTGGCCGCTGCCGCCTGGCCAAACTCGACAGCGAAGCCAACCGCAACCTCGCCGGGCAACTGGGCATCCGCTCGATCCCCAGCCTGCTGCTGTTCAAGAACGGGCGAGAAATCAGCCGCCAAGCCGGGGCGTTTCCACTTCAGTCGTTGCTGGAGTGGGTGCGTAGCCAAGGGGTCTAATTCTCAGGCATTTGCCAGTAGCGACTCATAGGGAATACGAAGGCCATCATGCAGGCGCTTGATCATCGAAAGGCTTAGCCCACGCTTCCCATTCAATACTTCCGATACTCGGCCGCTTGGGCCGATGAATGGCTCAAGATCACGTGGGGTAAGGCCCTGCTGATCCATGCAGAACTTGATGGCCTCGATGGGATTGGCGGGATGAATGGGATAGTGCTTGTTTTCGTACACTTCAATCAGTGTCACAAGCACCTCCATTTCATCAGCTTCTGGCGTGCCCGCTTCTGCCTGGAAAATGGCCTCGAGCCGCTGGAACGCGGCTCGAAGGTCGTCATCATTGCGGATCGGCTTAATATTCACAGACTGTCTCCACGTCAATCTCGTCGTAGCGCTTGTGCGTACCTACGAACTTCACCCAGGCAATACCGGCTCGATACTGCATCTCGACCACAAGCCGATACTTGTTCCCCCCGATGTTGAAAACCACGCGGTTCTTGCCGCAGATGCTGGCGTTGCCAATCTGATCTTTTACATCCTGTGGCGTTCGCCAGATAGCTTTGAGCGCCATATCGTGCCAGCTTTCCAAGGCCGCTTTGGCATCTTCATGCCCAGGCAATTCCCAGAACTTCACCAAGCTGCTTTTGGCAATGACGCGCATCCAAGCATAATCTCCCGTTTTGGGAGATTATGCTTGGGACTTGGATACAGTGCAAGCGTCAGGCAGGCGCTATTCGCTGCGCTCAAGCAAATCGTGCAACTCGACAAACTGCTGTGTCAGTTTGTGCCGCGGTTCCAGGTGAATCAGCGGCAGGCTGGCGTGGTGCGATTCGCGCATCTTCACCGAGCTGCCCAGGTACACCGGTAGCACCGGCAGGCCCTCGGCCAGCAGCTCGTCGAGCATTTGCTGCGGCAGGCTGGCACGGGACTGGAACTGGTTGACCACGATGCCTTCGACCATCAGGTCTTCGTTGTGGTCTTCCTTGAGGTCTTCGATCTCGGCCAGCAGGCCGTACAGGGCCTGGCGCGAGAAGCTGTCGCAGTCAAAGGGGATCAGCACACGATCAGCGGCGATCAACGCGGAAACCGCGTAGAAGTTAAGTGCCGGCGGGGTATCGATGTAGATACGCTCGTAGTCCTCGTCCAGCTCGTCGAGCAACTTACGCAGCTTGTTGATCTTGTGCTTGGCCTCAAGCTTGGGCTGCAGGTCGGCCAACTCGGCAGTGGCCGTGACCACGTGCAAGTTGTCGAACGGGGTTTCGTAGATGTCGACCTTGTTCTTCTTGCTGAACGGCCCGCTGGACAGGCTTTGCTTGAAGAAGTCGGCGATACCCATGGGGATGTCCTCGCCGGTCAGGCCGGTGAGGTACTGGGTCGAATTCGCCTGGGCATCCAGGTCGATCAACAGGGTCCGGTAGCCTTCATTGGCACTGACCGCCGCCAGGTTGCAGGCGATGCTCGACTTGCCCACGCCACCTTTCTGATTGAACACCACGCGCCGCATGAGAGACCTCCGTGTATCAACGAATGCCCGAGTATGTGGCGCCACTGCGGCAATGGCCAGCGCCATTTGACCCGTATTATCCCTGGCCGACCACCTGCCCCGTCAACAGCTCGGCAAACGCCTTGGCCATCACCGAATTGCCGCGCTCGCGCTGCACCAGCCACACCGCCGACATCGCCCCTTCGTCCAGCAGCGTGCGGTATACCACCCCTTCGATGCGCATGCGCTGGAACGACGCCGGCAACACCGACACCCCCAACCCCGCCGACACCAGGCCGATGATGGTCATTGCCTCCCCAGCCTCCTGGGCAAAGTGCGGGCTGAAGCCTGCCTGACGCGCCAGGGTGAGCAACTGCGCATGCAGGCCGCTGCCATAACTGCGCGGGAAGAATACGAACGGCTCGTGGGCCAGCGCCGCCATGTGCACCCCTTGTTCAGTGCCTTCAGCCAGCGGGTGCGAGGCGTTGATCACCGCCACCAGCGGCTCGCGGAACAGCTCGGTGGCCAACAAGCCTTCCGGCAACGGCATCGGTCGCATCAGCCCCACTTCGATGGACTCGTCGAACACCCCTTCGGCGACATCGCGGCTGCTCATTTCCTTGAGGTTCAGGTGCACCGCCGGGAACCGCTGACGAAAGGCATGGATGGCCTTGGGGATCTTCGAGGTGAATGGCGCAGACGAGGTAAAGCCGATCTTCATTTCGCCCAGTTCACCCAGCTGTGCCCGCCGGGCCACATCTGCGGCCTTCTCCACCTGCGCCAGCACCTGGCGGGCCTCTTCAAGGAACAGCCGCCCCGCCTCGCTCAGCTCGACCCGACGATTGGTGCGCTCGAACAACCGCGCCCCCAGTTCCTGCTCCAGGGCCTGGATCTGCTGGCTCAGGGGCGGCTGGGAAATGCCCAGCTGCTGGGCGGCACGGCCAAAGTGCAGCTCTTCGGCCACGGCGATGAAGTAACGCAGATGGCGCAGTTCCATGATCGGCTCCCAACAGGTCGCAAAACGTCTTAAATAGGTCGAACAATATATTGGATCTAATCATTAGCCAGCTATATGCTTTTTTCATTGCGCCAGAGGTACCCGCCCGTGAAAATTGCTGCAGCCCCCCTTCCCGCCGAGCCAGAACCTGCCCTACTGAACGAAATGTGGATCGAAAAAGGCACCCCCGCCTTCATGAAGACCGTGCTGGCCCTGTTCAGCGGCGGCTTCGCCACCTTCGCCCTGCTGTACTGCGTGCAGCCGATGATGCCGCTGCTATCGAAAGAATTTGCCATCAACGCGGCGCAGAGCAGCCTGGTGCTGTCGGTTTCCACCGCCATGCTGGCGTTCGGCCTGTTGATCACCGGCCCCATTTCTGACCGCATCGGGCGCAAGCCGGTGATGGTCTTTGCCCTGGTGTGCGCCGCCCTCTCCACCCTGGCCAGCGCGGTGATGCCAAGCTGGGAACTGGTACTGGCCACCCGCGCCCTGGTTGGCCTGTCACTGAGCGGCTTGGCTGCTGTGGCCATGACCTACCTGAGCGAAGAAATCCACCCTCAGCACATTGGCCTGGCCATGGGCCTGTACATCGGCGGCAACGCCATTGGCGGCATGAGCGGACGGCTGATCACCGGCGTGCTGATCGACTTCGTCAGCTGGCACACGGCCATGCTGACCATCGGTGGCCTGGCCCTGGTCGCCGCCCTGGTGTTCTGGAAGGTGCTGCCCGAATCGCGCAACTTCCGCCCGCAGATGATGAGCCCACGCAGCCTGCTGGACGGCTTTGTCATGCACTTCAAGGATGCCGGCCTGCCTTGGCTGTTCCTCGAGGCCTTCCTGCTGATGGGCGCCTTCGTCACCCTGTTCAACTACATCGGCTACCGCTTGCTGGCCGAGCCTTACCACATGAACCAGGCGCTGGTCGGCTTGCTGTCGGTGGTCTACCTGTCTGGCATCTACAGCTCGGCGCAAGTCGGCGCGCTGGCGGACAAGCTGGGCCGGCGCAAGGTGTTCTGGGCCAGTATCGTGGTAATGGCGGGTGGTTTGTTGATGACCCTGGCGAGCCCGCTGGCGATGGTGATTGTGGGCATGCTGGTGTTCACCTTCGGGTTCTTTGGCGCGCACTCGGTGGCCAGCAGCTGGATCGGCCGCCGGGCACTGAAGGCCAAGGGGCAGGCATCGTCGCTGTACCTGTTCAGCTATTACGCAGGGTCCAGCGTGGCCGGTACGGCGGGCGGGGTGTTCTGGCACCAGTGGGGCTGGAGCGGTATCGGGCTGTTCATTGGCAGCTTGCTGGCGGTGGCATTGCTGGTGGCGTTGCACCTGAGCAAGTTACCACCCAAAGCGGCGTGAAGCATTCGCGGGCACGCCCGCTCCCACAGGGTTCGGTGCAGTCCCTGTGGGAGCGGGCGTGCCCGCGAAGAGGCCATCAGATCAGTTGATGATCTCGACAATATCCACATCCACTTCGCGGCTCATCAGGTGCTTCTCCACCTCACCGGTCAGCTTGACCTTGGTCTTGTCGTTGAACGGGGTCGGCGGCAGGTCTTCGTCGTCGATTTCAACAGTGATGGTGCCGGTGTTGTCCTTGAACTCGTACTTGTCGTCGTTGTTGATCTTCTTGGTCACATACCCCTGCAGCACCACAGGCGTGTCATCTGCAGCGTCGTTGGCAGCTGCCACGGTGGTTACCGACTGGGCGCCAGGGCCGGTATAGGTTGCGGCCAGAGCAGCGGTGCTGAACAGAGGGGCAAGGATCAGGGCGAGGTAACGTGCTTTCATGAGGATCGGGTCCTGTTTCGGTTTCGATGGGACCAGATTAGCGACGTTCGCTGAATCAAAACTTAATGCAACAAAAAGCCCGGCTCAGGGCCGGGCTTTGCTTTCAGCGATCAGATTACTGATGGTACTGCGCCGACAGCTCATGCACGGCGTTGATGAACACGCCGGCATGCTCCGGGTCGACTTCCGGGGTGATGCCATGGCCAAGGTTGAATACGTGGCCGGTGCCGTGGCCATAGCTGGCCAGAATACGCGCCACTTCCTGGCGGATAGCCTCGGGCTTGGCGTACAGCACGGTCGGGTCCATGTTGCCTTGCAGCGCCACTTTGTCACCCACACGGCGGCGCGCATCGCCGATCTCGCAGGTCCAGTCCAGGCCCAGGGCGTCTGCCCCGGCGTCGGCGATGCTTTCCAGCCACAGGCCACCGTTCTTGGTGAACAGGATCACCGGCACCTTGCGCCCTTCGTGCTCGCGGATCAGGCCGCTGACGATCTTGCGCATGTAGGCCAGGGAGAATTCCTGGTAAGCCGCCGCCGACAGGTTGCCGCCCCAGGTGTCGAAGATCTGCACGGCCTGGGCGCCGGCCAGGATCTGGCCGTTCAGGTAGCTGGTGACCGACTGGGCCAGCTTGTCCAGCAGCAGGTGCAGGGCCTGCGGGTTGTCGTAGGCCATGGCCTTGGTCTTGCGGAAGTCCTTCGACGAGCCGCCTTCGACCATGTAGGTGGCCAAGGTCCACGGGCTGCCGGAGAAGCCGATCAGCGGCACGCGGCCATTGAGCTCCCGGCGAATGGTGCTGACCGCGTCCATCACATAGCCCAGGTCTTTCTGCGGGTCGGGGATCGGCAGCGCTTCGATGTCAGCCGGGGTGCTGATGACCTTCTTGAAACGCGGGCCTTCGCCGGTTTCGAAGTACAGGCCCAGGCCCATGGCGTCAGGGATGGTGAGGATGTCCGAGAACAGGATCGCCGCGTCCAGCGGGTAGCGCTCCAGCGGCTGCAGGGTGACCTCGCAGGCAAACTGCGGGTTCATGCACAGGCTCATGAAGTCACCGGCCTTGGCGCGGCTGGCGCGGTACTCCGGCAGGTAGCGGCCAGCCTGGCGCATCATCCACACCGGGGTGACGTCTACGGGTTGCTTGAGCAGAGCACGCAGGAAACGGTCGTTCTTCAGGGCAGTCATGTCGGCATCCGGAAAAATAGTGCGGGCATTTTCTCAGACGCCAGCGCAAAAGGCACGGCCATGGCCATGCGTTTTGTCTATTGGATGCCGCAGATCAAGCGTTTTTGTATACAAAAAATGCCCTGGGGCTGCTTTGCAGCCCTATCGCGGCACAAGGCCGCTCCTACAGGGAATCGCATATCTCCTGTAGGAGCGGCCTTGTGCCGCGATGGGCCGCAAAGCGGCCCCGGCAATGGATCAGACTTCGAGATAGTCCAGGATACCTTCGGCAGCCGTACGCCCTTCGAAGATGGCCGTTACCACCAGGTCCGAACCACGCACCATGTCGCCACCGGCAAACACTTTCGGGTTGCTGGTCTGGTGCTTGAACTTGCCCTTCTCCGGCGCTACCACACGGCCTTGGCTGTCCAGCTGGATATCATGCTGCTCGAACCACGGCGCGGGGCTTGGGCGGAAGCCGAAGGCGATCACCACGGCATCGGCCGGCAGGATTTCTTCGGAACCCGGGATCGGCTCAGGGCTGCGGCGACCACGGGCATCCGGCTCGCCGAGACGGGTCTCGACCACCTTCACACCTTCAACCTTGTCCTCGCCGACAATGGCGATAGGCTGGCGGTTGTAGAGGAATTTCACGCCCTCTTCCTTGGCGTTCTTCACCTCTTTGCGCGAACCCGGCATGTTGGCTTCGTCACGGCGATAGGCGCAGGTCACCGCTTTGGCGCCCTGGCGGATCGAGGTGCGGTTGCAGTCCATCGCGGTGTCACCACCGCCCAGTACCACTACCTTCTTGCCCTGCATGTCGACGAAGTCTTCCGGCGACTTCTCGAAGCCCAGGTTGCGGTTGACGTTGGCGATCAGGAAATCCAGTGCGTCATGCACGCCCGGCAGGTCTTCGCCCGGGAAGCCGCCCTTCATGTAGGTGTAGGTACCCATGCCCATGAACACTGCGTCGTACTCGGCGAGCAGCTGTTCCATGGTCACGTCCTTGCCCACCTCGGTGTTCAGGCGGAACTCGATGCCCATGCCGGTGAACACTTCGCGGCGGTTGCTGAGCACGGTCTTTTCCAGCTTGAACTCAGGGATGCCAAAGGTCAGCAGGCCACCGATTTCCGGGTTCTTGTCGAACACCACCGGGGTTACCCCAGCGCGCACCAGCACGTCGGCGCAGCCCAGGCCAGCCGGGCCGGCGCCGATGATGGCGACGCGCTTGCCGGTTGGCTTGACCTTGGACATGTCCGGGCGCCAGCCCATGGCGAAAGCGGTGTCGGTGATGTACTTCTCCACCGAACCGATGGTCACCGCGCCGAAGCCGTCGTTCAGGGTGCAGGCACCTTCACACAGACGGTCTTGCGGGCACACGCGGCCGCACACTTCCGGCAGGGTGTTGGTCTGGTGCGACAGCTCGGCCGCAGCCAGGATGTTGCCTTCGGACACCAGCTTCAACCAGTTGGGGATGAAGTTGTGCACCGGGCACTTCCATTCGCAATACGGGTTACCGCAGCCCAGGCAGCGGTGCGCCTGGTCTACAGACTGCTGCGGCTTGAACGGTTCGTAGATTTCCACGAACTCCTTCTTGCGCTGGCGCAGCAGCTTTTTCTTCGGGTCCTTGCGGCCCACTTCGATGAACTGGAAGTCGTTGTTCAGACGTTCAGCCATTTTTCAAAACCTCTTTACAGCAGCTGCAAGCTACACGCTGCAAGCCGCAAGACGATCACTTAAGCCGGGCAAACCTCGTACTGCCTTTACGTGCAGCTTGAGGCTTGCCACTTGCAGCTGTTTTTACTGCGGGTTGGCACGTGTGCTGGACAACAGTTGCTTCAGGTTGGCTGCCTTCGGCTTCACCAGCCAGAAGCGCCGCACGTAGTCGTCCAGGTTCTCCGAGAGCTCACGCCCCCACTCACTGCCGGTTTCTTCCACATACTCGCCAAGAACGCGCGCCAGATGGCTGCGGTAAGCCTCCATCGCTTCACCACTGATACGCTGGATTTCCACCAGCTCGTGGTTGAGCTTGTCGACGAAGCTATTGTCCATGTCGAGCACGTAGGCGAAGCCGCCAGTCATGCCAGAACCGAAGTTGTAACCGGTCTTGCCCAGGACGCAGACAAAGCCGCCGGTCATGTACTCACAGCAGTGATCGCCAGTGCCCTCGACAACAGCGTGGGCGCCGGAGTTACGCACAGCGAAGCGCTCGCCCGCAGTACCCGCGGCAAACAGCTTGCCGCCAGTGGCACCGTACAGGCAGGTGTTGCCGACGATGGCGCTGTGCTGGGTTTCGAACGGGCTGCCGGCTGGCGGCACGATGGTGACCTTGCCACCGGTCATGCCCTTGCCCACGTAGTCGTTGGCATCGCCTTGCAGGTGCAGGTTCAGGCCACCGGCGTTCCACACGCCGAAGCTCTGGCCCGCAGTACCCTTGAAGCGGAAGGTGATCGGGTTGGCGGCCATGCCCTGGTTGCCGTACAGCTTGGCGATTTCGCCAGAGATACGGGCGCCGATGGAGCGGTCGCAGTTGCAGATATCGAGGCTGAACTCGCCACCGGCCTGATCGCGAATCGCCGGCAGGGCCATATCCACCATCTTCTCGGCCAGCTCGCCTTTGTCGAACGGCGGGTTCTTGTCGACTTCGCAGAATTGCGGCTTGTCTGCCGGAATGTGCGAGCTGCCCAGCAGCGGCGACAGGTCCAGGTACTGCTGGCGCTCGGTATCGCCTGGCAGCATTTCGAGCAGGTCGGTACGGCCGATCAGCTCGCCCAGGCTGCGCACACCCAGCTTGGCCAGCCACTCACGGGTTTCTTCGGCGACGAAGGTGAAGAAGTTGATCACCATGTCGACGGTGCCGATGTAGTGGTCCTTGCGCAGCTTGTCGTTCTGGGTGGCCACGCCGGTGGCGCAGTTGTTCAGGTGGCAGATGCGCAGGTACTTGCAGCCCAGGGCGATCATTGGCGCGGTACCGAAGCCGAAGCTTTCGGCGCCGAGGATGGCCGCCTTGATCACGTCCAGGCCGGTTTTCAGGCCGCCGTCGGTCTGTACCCGTACCTTGCCGCGCAGGTCGTTGCCGCGCAGGGTCTGGTGGGTTTCGGCCAGGCCCAGCTCCCACGGGGCGCCGGCGTACTTGATCGAGGTCAGCGGCGAAGCACCGGTACCCCCGTCATAACCGGAGATGGTGATCAGGTCGGCATAGGCCTTGGCCACGCCAGCGGCGATGGTGCCCACGCCGGCTTCTGCCACCAGCTTCACGGAGACCAGGGCCTGCGGGTTGACCTGCTTGAGGTCGTAGATCAGCTGGGCCAGGTCTTCGATCGAATAGATGTCGTGGTGCGGCGGCGGCGAGATCAGGGTCACGCCCGGTACCGCATAACGCAGCTTGGCGATCAGGCCGTTGACCTTGCCGCCCGGCAGCTGGCCGCCCTCACCAGGCTTGGCGCCCTGGGCGACCTTGATCTGCAGCACTTCGGCATTGACCAGGTATTCCGGGGTCACACCAAAGCGGCCGGTGGCCACCTGCTTGATCTTCGAGCTCTTGATGGTGCCGTAACGGGACGGGTCTTCACCGCCTTCACCCGAGTTGGAACGCGCGCCCAGGCGGTTCATGGCCTCGGCCAGCGCTTCGTGGGCTTCCGGCGACAGTGCGCCCAGCGAGATACCCGCGGAGTCGAAACGCTTGAGGATGGCCTCCAGCGGCTCGATCTGCTCCAGCGCCAGTGGCTGATCGGCCACTTTCACCTTCAGCAGGTCGCGGATCATCGACACCGGACGCTGGTCGACCAGCGTGGTGTATTCCTTGAACTTGGCATAGTCGCCCTGCTGCACGGCGGCTTGCAGGGTGTTGACCACGTCCGGGTTGTAGGCGTGGTATTCGCCACCGTGGACGAACTTCAGCAGGCCACCTTGCTGGATCGGCTTGCGCGCGCTCCAGGCTTCGGCCGCCAGCAGCTTCTGGTCGCTTTCCAGGTCTACGAAGCGCGCACCCTTGATGCGGCTGGACACGCCCTTGAAGCTCAGGCCGACCACTTCCTCGGCCAGGCCGATGGCTTCGAACAGCTGCGCACCGCGGTACGAGGCGATGGTAGAGATACCCATCTTCGACAGGATCTTCAGCAGGCCCTTGGAGATGCCCTTGCGGTAGTACTTGAACACTTCGTCCAGGTCGCCGAGCACTTCGCCGGTACGAATCAGGTCAGCCAGTACTTCATACGCCAGGTACGGGTACACAGCCGAGGCACCAAAGCCCAGCAGCACGGCGAAGTGATGCGGGTCACGGGCAGTAGCGGTTTCTACCAGGATGTTGCTGTCGCAACGCAGGCCCTGTTCGGTCAGGCGGTGGTGCACCGCGCCAACGGCCAGCGATGCGTGCACCGGCAGCTTGCCCGGGGCGATGTAGCGGTCGCTCAGCACCAGCTGGGTCTTGCCAGCGCGCACGGCTTCTTCAGCCTGGTCGGCGATGTTGCGAATGGCCGCTTCCAGGCCGACGCTCTGCTCATAGTTGAGGTCGATCAGCTGACGGTCGAAACCTTCACGCTCCAGGTTCATCAGCGAACGCCACTTGGCGGGCGAAATGACCGGGGAGCTGAGGATGACCCGCGAAGCGTGCTCCGGGGACTCCTGGAAGATGTTGCGCTCGGCGCCCAGGCAGATCTCCAGCGACATCACAATGGCTTCGCGCAGTGGGTCGATCGGTGGGTTGGTCACCTGGGCAAATTGCTGGCGGAAGAAGTCGAACGGCGAACGCACACGCTGCGACAGCACGGCCATCGGCGTGTCGTCACCCATCGAACCAACGGCTTCCTGGCCCTGCTCACCCAGCGGGCGCAGCACCTGGTCACGCTCTTCGAAGGTGACCTGGAACATCTTCATGTATTGCTTGAGCTGGTCAGCGTCGTAGCTGGCCGCGCCCTGGTCGTCGGTCAGCGTCGCCTGGATACGGGTGGCGTGCTGACGCAGCCAGCGCTTGTACGGGTGGCGCGACTTCAGGCGGTTGTCGATGGCGTCGGTGTCGAGGATCTGGCCGGTTTCAGTGTCCACGGCAAGGATCTGGCCCGGGCCGACACGGCCCTTGGCCAGCACTTCCTCAGGCTGGTAACCCCATACGCCAATTTCCGAGGCGATGGTGATGTAGCCATTGGTGGTGGTGACCCAGCGCGCCGGGCGCAGGCCGTTACGGTCGAGCAGGCACACCGCGTGGCGGCCTTCGGTCATCACGATACCGGCCGGGCCATCCCACGGCTCCATGTGCATGGAGTTGTATTCGTAGAAGGCGCGCAGGTCGGCGTCCATGGTCTCGACGTTCTGCCAGGCTGGCGGTACCAGCATGCGCACGCCGCGGAACAGGTCGATGCCACCGGTAACCATCAGCTCCAGCATGTTGTCCATGCTCGACGAGTCGGAACCGACGCGGTTGACCAGCGGGCCGAGCTCTTCGAGGTCAGGGATCTGGTCATTGGCGAACTTGGTGCGACGGGCCATGGCCCAGTTGCGGTTGCCGGTGATGGTGTTGATCTCGCCGTTGTGGGCGAGGAAGCGGAACGGCTGCGCCAGCGGCCATTTCGGCAGGGTGTTGGTGGAGAAGCGCTGGTGGAACACGCAGATCGCTGTTTGCAGGCGCTCGTCACCCAGGTCTGGATAAAACGCCGCGAGATCGCGCGGCATCATCAGGCCTTTGTAGATGATGGTCTTGTGCGAGAAGCTGCAGATGTAGTGGTCGCTATCGTGGGCGTTGGCCACCGACGAACGGCGACGGGCACTGAACAGCTTGATGGCGAATTCCTGGTCACTCAGGCCTTCACCACCGATGAACACCTGCTCGATCTGCGGCAGGCGCTCCAGGGCCAGGCGGCCGAGTACGCTGGTATCGATCGGTACCTTGCGCCAGCCGACCAGTTTCAGGCCAGCGGCGAGGATCTCGCGGTCCATGTTGGCGCGGGCAGCTTCAGCTTTCACCGGGTCCTGGTTGAAGAACACCATGCCGACGGCGTACTGCTTGGGCAGCTCGACGGCAAAGTGTTCCTGGGCCACGGCTCGCAGGAATTGATCGGGCTTCTGCATGAGCAGACCGCAACCGTCACCGGTCTTGCCGTCGGCGTTGATACCGCCGCGGTGGGTCATGCAAGTCAGCGCCTGCATGGCGGTTTGCAGAAGGTGGTGGCTCGGTTCGCCCGTCATATGGGCGATCAGGCCAAAACCACAGTTGTCCTTGAATTCTTCGGGATGGTACAGACCTGTTTTCATAGACACATTCTCACCAGGTTCACCTCTCAACGGAGGTAAATCTCTTTTTTAACAACCACTTACCATCCACGCCGATCAAACGCCAGCTTTTTTGCGGTGGCCATGGAAAACCATTGTTGCACAGCGACAGCGATGCCCACAAATTTTCATGTCTCACCATTGAAAATTTATGTCGCAATTTTGAATGTTTTTGCGCCATGCGCCGTGATAGCGGCTTGGCATGAGTCTGAAGCGTTTCAGCCATGACTGCAACTAGGGGCTTGTGGCCGGCAGTCTGGGACAGAAAAGCCTGCCGCGTTGAAACGCAGCAGGCTAGTCGAAAGTCAGTAAATCGCTCAGCAACTGGGCGGCGGGGTGATGCCGCCCGGAAGGTATCAGCGGGCCGTGGCCAGCTCTTGTTGGACGCTGCCGACGGTTCGTGGCCAAGGTTTACCAGCCTGGACCTTCGCTGGCAAGTTCTTGATTGCCGCAATCGCTGCATCGCGGTTGGCGAAGCTGCCGTAGGTGACTACGTACAGTGGCTTGCCCTGCAGGTTTTTCTTGAAGTAGCGATAGTCGCCACCCTGGGCTTTCACGAACGCCTGGGCCGAAGCCTCGGAGCTGGTACCCAGGATTTGCACCACGTAATTGCCCGGTTTCTGCCCGGAGTACCAGCCGCTGTTGCCGCTGCCAGTGGCGGCGGGTTTCTCGGCAGGTTTGGCGGCAGGCTTGGCCACGGCGACCTGGGTTGGCGCAGGTGCAGGCTTGGCAGGTGCAACCGGCTTCGCAGGCTGGGTTGCAACAGGCTTTGGCGCAGGCGCAACCGGCTGTACCGGCGCAGTGGCCACAGGCTGTGCAGGCGCAGGCGCCGGGCCAGCCGGCACACCTTGCGGCGGCGCAATGGTGGTCACGGTTGGCGGCGGGTTGCCAGGCTGCAGGGCGGTGTCGCCCGCCGGGCTGCCTTCTTCACCCTCACCCATGCCAGCGGCCTGGGCCAGCGGCTCGCGCATTACAGGCTGGGACTGGCCAACCAGTGGCAGTGGCATCGGCTGGGACGAGCCGGAGAATTCGATGGCAGCCCCAGGCTTGCCTTCGCCAAGCGGCAGCTGAGCCTGGGCGGCCGGCGCTTCGGCGGGGGCCTTGTCGCCTTTCTTGGGCATCAACACCGCAGCCGCAACGGCGACCACGACCACAGCGGACAGCGCGAGCACATGTTTTTTAGGCATCTTGAACCCCATGGATGGTCGCTTGGCCGTCGAACGGCTGGCGATCATGGCTTCGATCAAAGTGTCACGGGCGACCTGGTTGATGTTGCCAGGCCAGCCGTCGGAGTGTTCATGGATATCGACGATCTGTTCACGGCTGAACACCTCGATGCCCCGGCCAGCCCCTTCCAGGCGCTGCTCCAGGTACTCGCGGGTTTCTTCTTCACTGTAGGGGGCAAGCTCGATGATGTGGAAGCGTTCTTCCTCGACATTGAGCTCGTCCAGCCCGGCAATCAGTGAAGGCTCACCGAACAGGAACACGTGCGGGCGCCCTTCCGGTACCCCCGCCGCCAACTCCAGCAACGCTTGGAGTGCCGACTCGTCGAGTTGTTCCGCATCGTCCACCAGCAAATACACTTCCTGCCCGGTCAGTGCCAGCTGCACCACCTTGGACAGGATCGCCTGAACCTCGGGCTGGGCCACGCCCAGATCCTGCGCGACCTGGGCGAGCATGCTGGAGGCATCGCTGGCACTGCGGGCAGATACCACCACGCTCTGCACAGCCTGCTTGTTGGTGCTGGCCACCAGGGCCTGGCGCAGCAGCGACTTGCCGCTGCCCAACGGGCCGCTGACCACCAGCATCAGCTGACTGTAGCGCGCCAGATGGTGCAGCTGGCCAAGCACAGGCTTGCGCTGGGCAGGGAAGAACTTGAAGCCGGGCACACGGGGCGCGAACGGATCGTGGCTCAACTGATAATGGTCGAGAAAGGCCTCATCGGCATGCAAACTGGTCATTGCGCTGTCACAACCTCAAAGCTGGGCCACGATCGCGCGGTAATCCGCCGACAGCGTGGCCTGTAGAATCTCTTTCGGATAGTCGTCGGTCACAACGGCCTCGCCCATCTGGCGCAACAGCACCAGACGCAGGCGACCGTCGATCACTTTCTTGTCGACCGCCATGTGCTCCATGAAATGCGCCGGGGTCATTTCCTGTGGTGGCACCACCGGCAAACCTGCGTCCTGCAACAGGCGGATTCCGCGATCACGCTCGGCCTGGTCGATCCAGCCAAGGCGCATGGACATTTCCAGGGCCATCACCGTGCCCGCCGACACGGCTTCGCCGTGCAGCCACACGCCGTAGCCCATGTGGGTCTCGATGGCATGCCCAAAGGTATGCCCCAGGTTCAGCGTGGCCCGTACGCCGGACTCGCGCTCGTCGGCACCCACCACTGCGGCCTTGGCCGCGCACGAGCGGCGGATGGCCTCGGTCAGGGCTGCCGAGTCGAGGGCGCGCAGGGCTTGCATATTGTCTTCAAGCCAGCCCAGGAACGGCTTGTCGCAGATCAGGCCGTACTTGATCACTTCGGCCAGGCCCGCCGACAGCTCGCGCGCTGGCAGGGTCTTGAGGCTGGTGGTGTCGATCAGCACCGCATTGGGCTGATAGAAGGCACCCACCATGTTCTTGCCCAGCGGGTGGTTGATACCGGTCTTGCCGCCCACCGACGAGTCGACCTGGGAAAGCAGGGTGGTCGGCACCTGGATGAAGTCGACACCGCGCTGGTAGCAGGCGGCAGCGAAGCCGGCCATGTCACCGATCACGCCGCCGCCCAGGGCAACCACGGTAGTGCGACGATCATGGCGGGCTGTGAGCAGCCCATCGAAGATCAGCTGCAGGGTTTCCCAGTTCTTGTGGGCTTCGCCATCGGGCAATACCACCGGCAGCACCGAGTAGGCACCCAGGGTCTTGCTCAGGCGTTCGAGATACAGGGGCGCGACGGTCTCGTTGGAAACGATGGCGACCTGCCGGCCGGCAATGTGCGGCGCCAGCAGCTCGGGCTGGTCCAGCAGGCCTTCGCCAATGTAGATCGGGTAGCTGCGCTCGCCCAGGTCGACCTTAAGTGTCTGCATGTATCCCCACAATGTACTTGAGCGCGGCGCCGTTCGGGCAACCTGCGCGCTAACGTTGAACCTCGCCTCGGCGCTGGTGGCCGAGAATAGTCCCGGGCTAACGGGGCGGCAACTGCTGCAAGCGGTCGAGAATATCGATCACCACCATGCGTGGCGGCCGCTCGTCGGTTTCCACTACCACATCGGCGATCTCGCGGTAGAGCGGGTCGCGGGCTTCCAGCAAGGCGCGCAGGGTCGCCTCGGGGTTGGCGGTGCGCAGCAGCGGGCGATTGCGATCACGCGCGGTCCGGCCAACCTGCTGCTCCACCGAAGCATGCAGGTAGATAACCCGCCCACCCCGGCGCAATGCCTGGCGGTTGGCTTCGCGCATCACCGCGCCACCGCCGGTCGCCAGGACAACGCCGTCGAGTGCGCACAGTTCGGCGATCATCGCCTGCTCGCGCTCACGGAAACCCGGCTCGCCTTCCTTGTCGAAAATCCACGGGATGTTGGCGCCGCATCGCAGTTCGATTTCCTTGTCGGAATCCTTGAACAGCAGGCGCAGCTCTTTGGCCAATAGGCGTCCTATGGTGCTTTTACCAGCGCCCATGGGCCCCACAAGTATCAAATTTCGCACAGAATCAACGACTCACAGCAATCGCCTGGTCACTCATGATACGCGGAGTCAGGAAGACCAGCAGCTCGGATTTTTTCTCTTGTAATGCATCGCGTCGAAACAGCCGCCCAACATACGGCAGATCGCCCAAAAATGGCACCTTGTCGACCACATTGTTTTGCGAAGTCGAGTACACGCCACCGATCACGATCGTTTCACCGTCCGCCACACGAACCTTGGCGTTGACCTCGTTCTTGCGGATCGGCGGTACGTTGTTCAAGGCATTGACGTAATCCGGCTCATCCTTGGTCACCCTGACCGCCATGATCACCTTGTTGTCCGGGGTAATTTGCGGGGTCACCTCCAGCGACAGCGAGGCTTCGCGAAAGGCGACCGAGGTGGCGCCGCTCTTACTGGTTTCCTGGTAAGGCACCTCGGTGCCTTTGAGGATCCTGGCCGTTTCCTTGTCGGCCGTGACCACCTTGGGCTGCGAGATGATTTCGCCGTTGCCGCTTTTTTCCATGGCACTGAGCTCCAGGTCGAGCAGCACGTCGCCGCGCAGAAGGCCCAGGCCGACGCTGCTGCCCGCCCGCTCTACGCCCAGGTCGATGAACAGTTCCTTGCCCGGCCGCAGGTTTTCACCGTACAGCGGCCCGCCCCAGCGCACCCCCAGGCTTTTTTCGTAATCGACGTTGGCCTCGACGATACGCGCCTCGATCGCCACCTGGCGCACCGGCACATCCAGCTGCGCAACCAGTTGCCGCAATTCAGCCAGGCGCTCGGCGGGCTGGTGCGCCACCAAGGTGTTGGTGCGCTCATCGACACCCAGGCTGCCACGAACGGCGAGGGTACTGTCATCCGCCAGACTGGTCATCAACAGCTCAACCAGATCGGCAGCGTTGGCATGGTGGATCGGTATCAATTCACGGCGTAACGGCTGCAACTGCACCTCCGGCAACAGGCCCAGATGAGCATCGAACGACTGCGCGGCAAACGCTGCCGCAGGCGCCACCAGCAGCACATTGCCCTCCTGCTGCCGAGCAAGGCCCTTGCTGCGCAGCACCAGGTCAAGGGCCTGGTCCCAGGGCACGTCCTGCAACCGCAAGGTCACGTTGCCCTGCACGTCATCGCTGGCAACCAGGTTGACGCCCGCATAGTCGGCCAGCACCTGCAGCACCGAGCGCACTTCTACATCCTGGAAGTTCAATGACAGGGGCTCACCCTGATAAGGGGCCGCCGACGCCAGCGGGATCGGCAGCAGGGCTGCCAACACCCATTTCATCACGTTCTTCATACGGGTTCCGGGCCTCCTTGCCCAGGCGCTTTGCAAGGGTGATGAACGCCGTGCGCTCGTGCCATACCCCCGCCATGAATAGCCGTTCACGCACTTCGACCTGGTCTTGATCAATCCGCGCCACCACACCGTGGTTACGCCCCAACCGCTCACCTGCCCGCACGCGGTAGAGCCTGCCAGCCGCCATCACCAGCGCCTCATGCGCCGCCCCTCGCGACAGGCTGCCGACCATTTCCAGTTGTGCCAGCGGCACGCTGGCCAGCCCGGAGCCAGCCATTCGTGTCGCCCTTGGCGCAAAGGGGTCGACCACAGGGACTGGCGTGGCGGCCTTGGCCGGCATATGCGCGAGCGCATCGGGTGCCGGTACGGGCGCGGGGGTCTGAAAGGCATCGGCCCGCAGTTGCAGACGCAAAAGCCCGGGCTGCCCCTCGACTGCGGCCAGTGTCATGTCACCGCTGCGCATCAGGCGTGCCTGGCCCAGCCAGTCGCCCAGCCACTGACGCAAGTCCACGTAACGCCCCACCATTCGCACCTGCAAAGGTACTTTTTGATAGCCTGCCTGCTGCTCGGCTTCCTGCACGTCGAACCGCTCGACCAGTAAGCCATGCGCATGCCCCGAAGCCGCCAGGCGGTCAAGCAGGTCACTCATGCCCTCCCCGGCGGCCAAGTGCCAGTGAGCCTCCAGCAACCGCCGCTCGGCAACAGCCAAAGACGCCTGCAATAACTCCAGCTCGACCAGCTGTGCGGTAGTGACTGCTTGCTGCTCGTTCAATGTGGCCTGCCTGGCCGCTTCGTGCGCCTGCTGCTGCAACGCCGCTGGCAGGCGAAACGCGCAACCCAGGCCGAACACCAGCCCGGCGACCAGCACTGGGGCGATAAGCCTGATGCTTCTGGAGCGCTCGGCTATCGCGCGCCAGGCAAGGACCGGCGCTGCATTCACGACCAGAACGCCGAAACGCGCGCAACCAGCAGAAACTCATCGCCACCCGGCAGGCTCCTGACCCGCTTGAGCGCCAGATCCACCAAAACACCCGACCGCTCCAGATCGCGCATGAACTGCGCAACCACGGCGCCAGACGTAGCCAGCCCGGTCATTTGCAAGTGGCCGTTTTCCAGGCTGAGGTCGAGCAGCTGGACGCCAAACGGCAGCGCGCATTCGAGGCCAGCGAACACATCGCCCAGAACACCCTGCTGGGCGCGCAAGCCCTCCAGCGCAGCCGAACGGGCGATAAGTGCATCATGCTGGGCACGCACATCAGCCAGCGGCTGCAGTTGCTCGGCCAGCACCTCAAGGGCGGCCTGTTGCTGGGCATTGGCCAGCGCCTGCTGCTGCCCGCGCTGTCGGGCCAACTGGTCGACCAGCGTCACGGCGCACAGCGCTAGCAGTGCGCCGGCAATCAGCTGGGTGCGAAAGCGCCGCAGCGCCGCCTCGCGCTGCCGTTCACGCCAGGGCAGCAGGTTAAGCCGCATCATGGGCGCAACCCTCCAAGTGCCAGCGCGCACGCCAGGAGCATCGTGCCATCCACGTGTTCCAGCCCCTCCAGGCCAGGTAAATGCCGGCACGGCGTATTCAGCTGGCGGCCAAGGTCTTGCAACCAGCCCGGCTCTACCGGTGAACCACTGGTAATCCACAGGCCTGCAGGCAAATGCTCATCCGCAAGCAGCGCTTGCAGGCGCTCCGAGAGCTGGCCCGTGGCCTTCAGCCCCTGCGTTTGCAGTTCACGACGCTGGTAGGGCCGGCCGGGCTGCCAGTCATAAAGCACTGCGCTGCGCGCTTCGACACGCAGCAGTGCCGAACCCTCAAGGCAGCCCTCGGGCAACATGCGGCACAAGGCAATGTTGTCGACCTCGATGGCCTCCAGTTGCAACCCGGCCTGCTCGACGATGGCATCAAGTGACGCCAACGCACTTTGCCGACACGCGGCCACCAGCACCTCGGCGCACCCCGGTTGCGTGCGGGATACCCCCAAGACCTGAAAATCCAGGGCCAGGTCCTCCAATGGGAACGGAAACAGCCGCTCGGCATCGGCCAGCAATTGCGTCTCCAGTTCAACCCCGACCTGCTCCACCGGCAAATGACACCGCTTGCAGATCACCTGGCTGGCCGGTAACGCCAACGCTACCCGACGCTGCCTGAGGCCGCTGCGCAGGTAGGCACGGCGCAGGGCTGCCACCACGGTAGCGGGCTCCGCGACCCAATCCTTGCCTGCCAGTAATTCGAACGGCTCTTGTGCCGATGCAAGCACCCGGCAGCGCTGATTGCGCCGCTGAAGCTGCACAACACGAACAGCGTCAGGGGCAATTTCCACCCCCACGAGTGAACTGGCATCCTTGCCAAAGCGTCCTAACATGCGGCTTCCTTGCTGCCTGCTGCAGCGGTCGGTCGCCACCCCGCGTCAACACTAGGCCCGGCCTGCCCATCGAGGCGACGGGCAGCCTGGCCGGTAACCCGGAGAGGCGAAAAAATGCTTATAATGCCCAGCGCTTTCTGGTCCGCCGGGCCTGCGTGCAACCCACTCTCAACCTGGACACCGAAAAGCCTTGATACGTCTGCTGAAGTTCTTCTGGTGGTCTTCCGTCGCAGTCATTTGCGCGCTCGTACTCGGTGTGAGCGGTGCGTTTCTGTATCTTAGCCCCAGCCTGCCCTCGGTCGAGTCCCTCAGAAGCATCCAGTTGCAGATCCCCCTCAGGGTGTACAGCAGCGACGGCAAACTGATTGCCGAATTCGGCGAAATGCGCCGCTCGCCGATCCGTTTCGCGGAAATTCCGCCACAGTTCATTCAGGCGCTTCTGTCAGCCGAGGACGACAATTTCCTCAATCACTACGGTGTCGACCCCAGCAGCCTGATGCGCGCAGCGACCCAGTTGGTGAAAACCGGGCATATCCAGACCGGCGGCAGCACCATCACCATGCAGGTAGCGAAGAACTTCTTCCTCACCAGCGAACGCAGTTTCTCCCGCAAGACCAACGAGATCCTGCTGGCCCTGCAGATCGAACGTGAGCTGACCAAGGACGAAATCCTCGAGCTGTACGTGAACAAGATCTACCTGGGCAACCGCGCCTACGGCATCGATGCCGCCGCGCAGGTGTACTACGGCAAATCGATCCGCGATGTGAGCCTGGCGCAGATGGCGATGATCGCCGGCCTGCCCAAGGCACCGTCACGCTTCAACCCGCTGGCCAACCCGGTGCGCGCCAAAGAGCGCCGCGACTGGATCCTGGGCCGCATGTACAAGCTGGGCAAGATCGACCAGGCCAGCTACCAGGCTGCCCTGGCCGAGCCGCTCAATGCCAGTTACCACGTGCCGACGCCTGAGGTGAATGCGCCTTACATCGCCGAAATGGCCCGTGCCGAAATGGTCGGCCGCTACGGCAGCGAGGCCTATACCGAAGGCTTCCGCGTCACCACCACGGTGCCCAGCGACATGCAGGAAATGGCCAACACAGCCATCCTCAAAGGCCTGTCCGATTACGACGAACGCCACGGCTACCGTGGCCCGGAAGCACGCTTCCCGGGCCGCACCCAGGCAGCCTGGCTGCAGGAACTGGGCAAGCAGCGCACCCTGGGTGGCCTGGAGCCAGCCATCGTCACCCATGTCGACAAAGCCGGCCTACAGGTACTGACCCGGGACGGCCAGCAAGCCGAAGTTGCCTGGGACACCATGAAGTGGGCGCGCCCGTTCATCAACAGTAACGCCCAGGGCCGCGCTCCACAGTCGCCGGCCGACGTGGCACAGGTCGGTGACCTGGTGCGCCTGCAGCGCCTGGAAGACGGCAAGTTCAAGTTCAGCCAGGTGCCCGGCGCGCAAAGTGCCCTGGTCACCCTCGACCCTTACAACGGCGCCATTCGTGCGCTGGTTGGCGGCTTCTCGTTCGAGCAAAGCAACTACAACCGCGCCATGCAGGCCAAGCGTCAGCCGGGCTCCAGCTTCAAGCCGTTCATCTACAGCGCTGCACTGGACAGCGGCTACACCGCCTCCACCCTGGTCAACGATGCGCCGATCGTGTTCGTCGACGAGTCCGTGGACAAAGTGTGGCGGCCGAAGAACGACACCAATACCTTCCTCGGCCCGATCCGCATGCGCGAAGCGCTGTACAAGTCGCGCAACCTGGTGTCGATCCGCTTGCTGCAGGCCATGGGTGTAGACCGCACCATCGACTACATCGCCAAGTTCGGCTTCAACAAGCAGGACCTGCCGCGCAACCTGTCGCTGGCCCTGGGCACCGCCACCCTGACCCCGATGGAAATCGCCACAGGCTGGAGCACCTTTGCCAACGGCGGCTACAAGGTCACCCCGTACCTGATCGACCGCATCGAAAGCCGCAGCGGCGAAACACTGTTCACCGCCAACCCGGCCCGCGTACCCCAGGGCACCGAGGACCAGGCTGGCCTGGCGGCACCCGAACAGCCGATCAGCACTGCGGCCATGCCAGGTGAGGCGCCATCCGCCTTCAACCAGGTGGCCGCTGCTCCGCAAACGCCGGCTGTGGCTGAACAGATCATCGACGGGCGCACCACCTACATCCTCACCAGCATGCTGCAGGACGTGATCAAGCGCGGTACCGGCCGCCGGGCGCTGGCCCTGGGCCGCACCGACCTGGCGGGCAAGACCGGTACCACCAACGAGTCCAAGGACGCCTGGTTCTCCGGCTACAACGCCGATTACGTGACCACGGTATGGGTTGGTTTCGACCAGCCGGAAACCCTCGGCCGCCGCGAGTACGGCGGCACGGCGGCGCTGCCGATCTGGATGAGCTTCATGGGCGCGGCGCTCAAGGACAAGCCGGCGCATGCGCCAGCAGAACCGGAAGGCATCCTCAGCCTGCGCGTCGACCCGATCAGCGGCCGCGCTGCCTCCCCGAGCACGCCCAATGCCTTCTTCGAGCTGTTCAAGGCCGAAGATTCGCCACCCTCGGTGGATGAACTGGGTAATGGCGCAGCACCGGGCAGCCCGCTGCCGGCCGATGAAGCAGCGCCGATGGACCTGTTCTGATACCCGCCCGACCAACGCGGTCCCTGTAGGAGCGGCCTTGCGTCGCGAAAGGGCCGCGCACAGCGGCCCCTGCAATTTCTGCTTGATGCATAGATCTGGGGGCGCTTCGCCCCCCTTTCGCGACACAAGGCCGCTCCTACAGGGACCACGTTAATCGGGACAACGGCCAACAAAAAGCCCCGGCTCATGCGAGCCGGGGCTTTTTTGTGTCGCTACAGCGGCAATCAGCCGTTGAACACGTCATCCACGCTGGTCAGCGGGTAGTGCTTCGGATACGGCAGGGTAGCCACGCCGGATTCGATAGCGGCCTTGGCCACTGCGTCGGAAACGACGGTGATCAGGCGTGCGTCCAGCGGCTTCGGAATGATGTACTCACGACCGAACTCCAGGCCTTCGACACCGTAGGCTTCGCACACTTCTTTCGGCACTGGCAGCTTGGCCAGGTCCTTCAGGGCGATGGCGGCGGCGATCTTCATTTCTTCGTTGATACGCTTGGCACGAACGTCCAGGGCACCACGGAAGATGAACGGGAAGCCCAGTACGTTGTTGACCTGGTTCGGGTAGTCGGAACGACCGGTGGCCATGATCACATCGTTGCGAGTGGCGTGCGCCAGCTCAGGCGAGATTTCCGGATCCGGGTTCGAGCAGGCGAACACGATCGGGTTGGCAGCCATCGACTTCAGGCCTTCAGGGCTCAGCAGGTTCGGGCCGGACAGGCCTACGAACACGTCAGCACCGTTGAGTGCGTCAGCCAGGGTGCGCTTGTCGGTAGCGTGGGCGAACTGGGCCTTGTACTGGTTCAGGTCGTCACGGCCAGCGTGGATGACACCGCTGCGGTCGATCATGTAGATGTTTTCGACCTTGCCACCCATGCTCACCAGCAGCTTCATGCAGGAGATGGCGGCAGCACCGGCACCCAGGCAGACGATCTTGGCGTCTTCGAGCTTCTTGCCGGCGATTTCCAGGGCGTTGATCATGCCGGCCGCGGTAACGATGGCGGTACCGTGCTGGTCATCGTGGAACACCGGGATGTCGCACTGTTCGATCAGGGTGCGCTCGATTTCGAAGCACTCAGGTGCCTTGATGTCTTCGAGGTTGATGCCACCGAAGGTGATCGAGATACGGCGAACGGTGTCGATGAACGCTTGCGGGCTTTCTGATTCGACTTCGATGTCGAACACGTCAATACCAGCGAAACGCTTGAACAGAACACCCTTGCCCTCCATGACCGGCTTGGAAGCCAGTGGGCCGAGGTCACCCAGACCGAGGATGGCGGTGCCATCGGAAATCACCGCAACCAGGTTGCCTTTGCCGGTGTATTTGTAAGCCAGCTCTGGATCACGGCCGATTTCACGCACGGGCTCAGCAACACCTGGGCTGTAGGCCAGGGCGAGGTCACGGGCGGTGGCAGTGGGCTTGGAGAGTTCGACGCTCAGTTTCCCCGGACGAGGTTGAGCGTGGTATTCGAGAGCGGCGGTTTTCAGGTCTGACATGGTGGGCATTCCGCTATTTACTGTTCTGACGGACCGCCGAGGATACGCAAAGAGCCGGGGAGTCACAAGACTGGTCGGTCACTTGTGTCAAGGCCTTTAGCCTACGACTTTACGCTATAACCCACGGGGGCATACGGCTCACAGTGTGTACAATCCAATAGCGAAATGTCTACATCTTTTAGCCTGAAAAACGCTCCAACATGCTCGGATCGGTCAATGGCAACACCCAGCGTCGCTGCCCAGGCTTAAGCCCGCCCTTGCGGGAACGGTCCAGCACCCAGCCACGTGCTTCGACCTGGCGTCCCTTGAGGTTATCGAAGAAGCTGGCGGGGAAGTTGCGTTGCAGACGAGCGGGAACCTGCAGGACCACCGTGTCGTCCAGGGTCAGCCAGACCCCGCCACGGTTGCGCTCGATACCCGTGATGCGGCCACCGATCACAGCGAAACCCGACTGCCTGACAGCACCTGCCGGCACCACGGGCGAGCGCCGCCACACACCAACGCCGCCCTTGCGCGCCGCTTGCTCGGCAACCTGCTGGCAGCCGCTGAGGCTTACATTGGGGGCGACTGCCACGCGGTAGCCCAGCCCCTCGCTGAGCAACCGAGCTTCCAGATTGTCTCCACTGCGGCCGTAAATATGCGCCAGTGTGCGGCCGTACTTGTCCTTTTCCTCAACGCCCGGCACCAGCCCGACACGCCCGTCACTGGCGTTTACCAATGCTTGAAGGCGTCGCCTGGCGGCCTCGGCATAGGGTTCGCTGGTACGCCCCTTGCGGCCGATTTCCGGGGCATTGATACCGATCAGGCGCACGCTGCGGCCATCGACCAGGCGCAAGGTGTCGCCATCAACCACTTGGCGCACCAGCACTTGCTGGGGCTGCTGCGGCAGCGGGCAGAACGCCAGGGCAGGGAAATGCCAGATGACGCCCATGAAAAAAGCGCCCACAAGGGGCGCTTTTTTGAGCAGCAATGCGAAACCCGAGGGGTTCGCCATGCGCATGATTACTTCTTGGCACCGAACATGCCGAAGCGATCGGCGAACTTCTGTACGCGACCACCGGTGTCCAGGACTTTCTGCTTACCGGTGTAGAACGGGTGGCACAGGTTGCAAACGTCGATCGACAGGGTGTTGCCCAGGGTCGAACGGCTTTCGAACTTGTTGCCGCAGCTGCAGGTGACTGCAACTACTTCATAGTTCGGGTGGATACCTTCTTTCATGGTCGCTTCCTCGAGCTGCGTGCCGCCATCCAACACCAATTGTTGAATACCGCACGTAATTAGGCGGCAAATAATACCAGAGCGCTGCGTCAGTGCAAGTTGTCGCTTGCACCGACCGTCGTCTGCTAGGCTCGCCAGTCTTTGATACGCCCTCCGAGACCTTCCGCGTGCCCGACGTCATCCTGCGCCTTGCCCTGCCCTCCCCGCTGCGTCGCCTGTTCGACTACAAGGCACCCGCGAGCATGGCGCGCCAGGCTTTGAGCCCAGGCATGCGCATACGCGTGCCCTTCGGCCGCCGCGAAATGATCGGCGTGCTGGTGGAGGTGTGCGCGCAGAGCGAGGTGCCCGCCGACAAGCTCAAGCCGGCCAGCGCCCTGCTCGACCCGGTGTCACCAGTGCCGCCATCGCTGTTCAAGCTGTGCCTGTGGACCGCCCAGTACTACCAGCACAGCCTGGGCGACACCCTGAGCTGGGCCCTGCCGACGCTGTTGCGCCAGGGCGAACCTGCCGAGATGCGCCAGGAGCGCTTCTGGCACGTCGCCCCCGGCGCCCGCCTGGAAGACCCGCGCATCGCCCGCGCGCCGCGCCAGCGCGACGCCCTCAAGACCCTGGCCCAGCACCCGCACGGCGTGGCCCACAGCCTGCTGGCCAAGCTCAACCTGAACAAGGACAGCCTCGACCTGCTGCTGGCCAAGGAACTGGTACAGATTGAAGTTCGCCGGCACCTGCCGGCGCTACGCCACGAACACTGGCTGGCGCAGCCGGAATTGCCGCTGAACGAGGAGCAACGCGACGCCTTTGACGCGGTGCGCGAAGGTTTTGGGGGCTTTGGTGCTTTCCTGCTGGCCGGCGTCACCGGCAGCGGCAAGACCGAGGTCTACCTGCAGCTGATTCGTGAAACCCTCGAAGCCGGGAAGCAGGCGCTGGTGCTGATTCCGGAGATCAACCTGGGCCCGCAGACCCTGGCGCGCTTCGAGCAACGCTTCAACGCCCGCATCGCCCTGTTGCATTCGGCAGTGAGCGACCGTGAGCGCCTGGACGCCTGGCTGGCTGCCCGGGACGGCGAGGCCGACATCATCATCGGCACCCGCTCGGCATTGTTCACGCCGATGAAAAACCCCGGCCTGATCATCATCGACGAAGAGCACGACGGCTCCTATAAACAGCAGGAAGGGCTGCGCTACCACGCCCGCGACCTGGCACTGGTGCGCGCCCACCAGGAGAACATCCCGATCCTGCTAGGTTCTGCCACGCCGTCGCTGGAGACCCTGCACAACGCCCTTACCGGCCGCTACCGCCTGCTGCGCATGAACCAGCGCGCTGGTGGAGCCCGCCCGCCGCGCATGCTGCGCCTGGATGTAAAGAGCCTGCCACTGGACAGCGGCATCAGCGGCCCACTGCAACAAGCCATCCGCCAGACCCTGGAGGCAGGCCAGCAAGTGCTGGTATTCCTCAACCGTCGCGGCTTCGCCCCGACCCTGCTGTGCCACGACTGTGGCTGGCTGTCCGAGTGCCCACGCTGTGATGCTCGCATGACCGTGCACCAGCGCTCGGCCGTGCTGCGCTGCCACCATTGCGGCTATGACGAACGCCTGCCGCACCAGTGCCCGAAGTGCAACCACGTTGACCTGCGCCCGGTCGGCGCGGGTACCGAGCGCGCCGAAGAGCGCCTGAAAGTGCTGTTTCCGGACTACCCGATCCTGCGGGTGGACCGCGACAGCACGGCGCGCAAGGACGCCATGCACAACCTGTTCAGTACCATTCAACGGGGCCAGCCGAGCATCCTTGTCGGTACGCAGATGCTTGCCAAAGGGCACCACTTCCCGCGGGTGACCCTGGTGGCCATCCTCGATGCCGATGGCGGGCTGTTCTCGGGCGATTTCCGCGCCGGCGAGCGCATGGCGCAGCTGATCGTACAGGTGGCCGGGCGGGCCGGGCGGGCCGAAGAGCCAGGCAAGGTGATCATCCAGACCCACCTGGCCGACCACCCGCTGCTGGTGCAGCTTACCGAGCAGGGCTACTTCGCCTTTGCCGAACAGGCCCTGGATGAGCGCCGCGCCGCCGGGCTGCCGCCTTACTCCCACCTGGCCTTGCTGCGTGCCGAAGCACACAAGCCCGGGCAAGCTGAAAGTTTTCTCGACGAAGCCTGCGCCGCCGCCGAGCGCCTGGTGGCCGAACAGCGCCTGCCGGGCATCGAACTGCTGGGCCCGGTGCCGGCACCCATGGAGCGCCGCGCCGGACGCTTCCGCGCACAACTGTTGATACAGGCCAATACCCGGGCGCCTTTGCATCGACTGATCAGCGCCTGGTTGCTAGTGTTGGAGCAGATGCCCAGCGGGCGCCAGGTACGTTGGTCGCTGGACGTCGACCCGGTCGACCTCTATTGAGCTGCAAGCTACGAGCTACAAGGCACAAGCAAGAGCATGGCGGATGCGATGCCGCTTTTTCTTGCAGCTTGTGGCTTGCAGCTTGCCGCTCAAAGGTTGGCAACCCGCTCCCGGCAACGGATAATGCCCAGTTTTTCCACCTGCGCATCCAGGCGCTCACCGCGCTTGCGGTCGAAAAGAGATCCCCATGAAAGACACCATTCGCCAGCTGATCCAGCAAGCCCTCACCCAACTCGTCACCGACGGTGTGCTGCCTGACGGGCTGTCGCCGGCGATCCAGGTGGAAAACGCCCGGGACAAGACCCACGGCGACTTCGCCAGCAACATCGCCATGATGCTGGCCAAGCAGGCTGGCATGAAGCCACGCGACCTGGCCGAAAAACTGATCGCCGCCCTGCCGGCCAGCGCCGACATCAGCAAGGTGGAAATCGCTGGCCCCGGCTTCCTCAACTTCTTCCAGAACACCGAAGCCCTGGCCAACCGCCTGGATGCCGCCCTGGCCGATGACCATCTGGGCGTGCGCAAGGCCGGCCCGCGCGAAAAGGTCGTCATCGACATGTCGGCGCCAAACCTGGCCAAAGAGATGCACGTCGGCCACCTGCGCTCGACCATCATCGGTGACAGCGTCGCACGCGTGCTGGAATTCTTGGGTGACAACGTCATCCGCCAGAACCACGTCGGCGACTGGGGTACCCAGTTCGGCATGCTGATGGCCTACCTGCAGGAAAACCCGATCACCAGTGACGAGCTGTCAGACCTGGAAAACTTCTACCGGGCGGCGAAGAAACGCTTCGACGAATCCGAAGAGTTCGCCACGCGCGCCCGTGGCCTGGTGGTCAAGCTGCAGGCCGGCGACCCTGAGTGCCTGGCCCTGTGGACCCGCTTCAAGGACATCTCGCTGTCGCACTGCCAGAAGACCTACGAGCTGCTCAACGTCAAACTGACCATGGCCGATGTGATGGGCGAAAGCGCCTACAACGACGACCTGGCCAACGTGGTAGCTGACCTCAAGGCCAAGGGCCTGCTGGTCGAGGACCAAGGCGCCCAGTGCGTATTCCTCGAGGAATTCAAAAACAGCGAAGGCGAACCCCTGCCGGTGATCGTGCAAAAAGCCGACGGCGGCTACCTGTACGCCACCACCGACCTGGCCGCCGTGCGCTACCGCAGCAACGTGCTCAACGCTGACCGCGCCCTGTACTTCGTCGACCAGCGCCAGGCCCTGCACTTCAACCAGGTATTCGAAGTGGCACGCCGTGCAGGTTTTGTCGGCCACCCGATGCAGATGGAGCACATGGGCTTCGGCACCATGAACGGCGCCGACGGCCGCCCGTTCAAGACCCGTGACGGCGGCACCGTCAAGCTGATCGACCTGCTCACCGAGGCCAAGGAGCGCGCCTACGCGCTGGTCAAGGAAAAGAACCCGAGCCTGGCCGACGAAGACCTGCGACACATCGGCGAAGTGGTGGGCATTGGCGCGGTGAAATACGCCGACCTGTCCAAGCACCGCACCAGCGACTACAGCTTCAACTTCGAGCTGATGCTCAACTTCGAAGGCAACACCGCCCCGTACCTGCTGTACGCCTACACCCGCGTAGCCGGCGTATTCCGCAAGCTGGGCAAAAGCTTTGACGAAGTCGACGGCAAGATCGTGTTGCAGGCCGACCATGAGCAGGACCTGGCTGCCCGCCTGGCGCAGTTTGGCGAAACCCTCAACAGCGTCGCCGAAAAAGGCACGCCACACGTGCTGTGCAGCTACCTGTACGACCTGGCCGGCCTGTTCTCCAGCTTCTACGAGAACTGCCCGATCCTCGCCGCCGAAACCCCGGAGCAACAGCAGAGCCGCCTGCGCCTCGCCGCCCTGACCGGCCGCACCCTCAAACAAGGTCTGGAACTGCTCGGCCTGGAAACCCTGGAGCGCATGTAAGTTGGCTGCCAAGAAAAAACCCGCCCCCAAACGCGGCGCCAGCCGCCAGACGGCGCCGGCCAAACAGCCGATCCCTGGTTGGGTATGGATGGCCGTCGGCCTCACCGTCGGCGCGTTCATCGTGTTCCTGATGAAGCTTGAGCCCGGTGGCGAAGACATCAAGCGCGCCAAGCCCGAGCAGCAGAAGCCGGAGAAAGTGGCCGAAGCCAGCAAGCCTGCGCAGGCCACCCCACAGCAGCCGGTGAAGCCGAAGTACGACTTCTACACCCTGCTGCCGGAGTCCGAGGTGATCGTGCCGCCGGAGGCCGTGCCCGAGAAGACACCGCCGGTACCCGCCCAGCCGGTGACCCCGGTGACGCCGGCAGAAGCTGCAAAAATCGACACCGCGCGCGCCCAGGCGGCGTTGCTGGGCCAGACCCCGCCACCGCCGCCGCCGGTGATCAAGCCAGCAGCGACCACCCAGTACTTCCTGCAGGCTGGCTCGTTCCGCAAGCAGGCCGATGCCGACAAGGTCCGCGCGCAGATCATCCTGCTGGGGCAGTCGGTGAAGGTGGAGTCGGGTACGGTCAAGGACGAGACCTGGTACCGCGTACTGGTCGGGCCGTTCAGCAACCGTGAGCAACTGACCGGGGCGCAGAAGCAACTGGCCGGGGCCGGGTTCAGCAATCTGTTGCTGCAACAGCGGCAGACGCGTCAGTAACCCAGCAACAAAAAAGGCCTTGTCGCTTCGGTGCGACAAGGCCTTTTTCATTACCCGGGAAGCATTTCAACGCAAGGCGTTGCGCTCGGACACCTGGCTGTTCAGGGTCCAGAAGTCGTACAGCACGCCCACCAGGAACAAGCCGCCGGTAAAGAAGTAGATGATGGCGGTGATCCACTTGCCCTGATACAGCCGATGCAGGCCAAACACCCCAAGGAAGGTCAGCAGAACCCAGGCGATGTTGTAGTCGATACGGCCGGACTGGAACCTCAGATCGGCTTCACGGTCCATGGACGGGATCAGAAACAGGTCGATCAGCCAACCGATGCCCAGCAGGCCGAAGGTAAAGAACCAAAGGGTCCCGGTAATCGGCTTGCCGTAATAGAAACGATGCGACCCGGTGAAGCCAAAAATCCACAGCAGGTAGCCAATGGTCTTGCTGTGCGTGTCGTGAAAGGGCGCCCCCTGTTGATAACTGTTCATGCATAGCCCTCGAGGGTTATCCGAAAATTTTCTAAAAAAAAATGTGACTTTCTCGTCTCCGGCCGACGTACGGCAGCGGGGCAATCGACCAACGGATCAAATATTGATCAAAAAGCTGTTATAAAGTTGCGCGCCCAACACATAACTATTCATAAGAGCTTCATCTATGCCGCCTTTATTCAAGACATGGCTGACCCTCTGTCTATTATTGCCCCTGGCCGCCCACGCCACCAATCGTGAGCAACGTCTTCCCAATGGTTTCACCGGCTATACCACCAATGCCTCGGTGAAACACGCGCCGGTCAAGCAGTCCGCCCTGCGCGCGCGCCCAGCCAATGCCGCCAGCAACCGCGGCTTGCCAGTCGCGGCCATGTCGCCGAAGCAGAGCAGCGATGTGCTTAGCCGTGCGGTGAATGTGCTCGGTACCCCTTATGTTTGGGGTGGCAGCAGCCCGAAAAAAGGCTTTGACTGCAGCGGGCTGGTGAAATACGCCTTCAACGATGTCGCAGACGTCGACCTGCCGCGCACCTCCAATGCCATGGCCCAAGGCCACGGCGTCAAGGTAGCCAAGGGTGACCTGAAGCCTGGTGACCTGATCTTCTTCAACATCAAGAGCCGCCGGGTAAACCATGTTGCCATCTACCTGGGCAACGACCGCTTCATCCACGCACCACGGCGTGGCAAGCGGGTGAGCATCGACAACCTGAGCAAGCCCTACTGGCAGAAACACTACGTAGTGGCCAAGCGTGTGCTGCCGAAGGAACAGCAGCAGCTGAACCTGGCCAAGCGCTAACAGGTCCGGCCTCTTCGCGGGTGAACCCGCTCCCACAGGGACCGCACAGTCTTCAAAGGCTGCTTCGTACTTGTGGGAGCGGGTTTACCCGCGAAGAGGCCAGAACAGGCACTATAGGTCTTTGATCAGCCCCTTCTCTCTCAGCTCCCGCATTGCCCCCTCCATCGTCCGCATCCCTTCTGCACCACCCGCCTGCATCACCGAACACAACTGCGCCATTCGCCCCTCCCGAACCAGGTTGCGCACCGCCGGCGTCGCCACCAGTACTTCCCGCGCCGCCACCCGCCCACCGCCCACACGCCTGACCAGCGTCTGCACCACCACAAGGCGCAGCGACTCGGCCACCATCGCCCGCACCAAGGGCTTTTCCTCGGCAGCAAACACCTCCACCAGCCGGTCAATGCTGCTGGCCGCCGAACGCGTATGCACGGTCGCCAGCACCAGGTGCCCGGTCTCGGCTGCGCGCAAGGCCAGGCGAACGCTCTCCAGGTCACGTAGCTCACCGATCATGATCACATCCGGGTCCTGGCGCAGCGCACTGCGCAGCCCCTGGGCGAAGCCGCCGCTATGGCGGCCAATCTCACGCTGGTTGATCAGGCTGCGCTGGCTGCTGTGGATAACTTCGACCGGGTCTTCGAGGGTGACGATGTGCAGCGCCCGGTCGCGGTTCAGCTGGTCGATCAACGTCGCCAGGGTGCTGGACTTGCCACTGCCGGTAGGCCCACCTACCAGGATCAGGCCATCAGTGCATTGCGCAACAGCTTGATACACATCCCCCAGGTCGAGCTCATCCAGCGTGGCGATCCGCCCCGGGATCAGCCTAAAGGTAACCCCAGGGCCGTTCAGTTGGCGAAACAGGTTCAGCCGAAAGCGGCCAAGCGCCGGCAACTCAAGCGCCAGGTCCAGCTCATCGCCCTCGGCCCACTGCCGCCTTTGGTGTTCAGCCAGCCAGGGCGCCATGCCCTCGGCCAGGTCTGCCGGCACCAGCGCCGGGAAATTCATGCGCTGCAAGTCACCCTCCAGGCGCAGCATCGGGATCTGGCCCGCCGCCAGGTGCAGGTCCGAAGCCCCCGCATTTACGGCCCGGGCCAACAGGTCGGTCACATCCATGAGACTCCCCAAAGGCCTTCAAGTAGGTAGAATGCCGCAGACCCTACAGCCGCCGGCATCCGTCCATGTCCACCCTAGCAGACAACCTTTCCGCTATTTCCGCCCGTATCGCCAGCGCTGCCCAGGCTGCCGGGCGCGATCCGGCCAGCGTCCAGTTGCTGGCTGTGAGCAAGACCAAGCCCGCCAGCGCCATTCGCGAGATCCACGCCGCTGGCGTGCGCGATGTCGGGGAAAATTACCTACAGGAAGCGCTGACAAAGCAGCAGGCCCTAAGCGACCTGCCCTTGATCTGGCACTTCATCGGCCCCATTCAGTCGAACAAGACCAAAGCCATCGCCGAGCATTTCGACTGGGTGCATTCCGTGGACCGCCTGAAAATTGCCCAACGCCTGTCCGAGCAGCGCCCTGCCGGCCTGGCGCCACTGAACCTCTGCCTGCAAGTGAACGTGAGCGGCGAAGACAGCAAGTCTGGCTGCGCCCCCGCTGACCTTCCGGCGTTGGCCAAGGCAGTTGCCGGGCTGCCCAACCTGCGCTTGCGTGGGCTGATGGCAATCCCCGAGCCCACCGACGACCGCGCTGCACAGGAAGCTGCCTTCGCCCGCTTGCGCCAGTTGCAGGAAAGCCTGGGTCTTGGCCTGGACACCCTGTCCATGGGCATGAGCCACGACCTGGAAGCGGCTATTGCACAAGGTGCGACCTGGGTACGCATCGGCACCGCCCTTTTCGGTGCTCGCGACTACGGCCAAAACTGACTCCATGCTTTACTCACTCTTCCCCACAAGGACCTGACATGAGCAAGACACGTATTGCCTTTATCGGCGCCGGCAACATGGCCGCCAGCCTGATCGGTGGTTTGCGTGCCCAGGGCCTGGACGCCTCGCAGATCCGCGCCAGCGACCCGGGCGCCGAGACCCGCACCCGCATCCAGGCCGAGCACGGCATCGAAACGTTCGAGAACAACGCCCAGGCCATCGACGGCGCCGACGTCATCGTGCTGGCGGTCAAGCCGCAGGTCATGAAAGCCGTGTGCCAGGCCCTGCAACCCAACCTGCAGGATGGCCAGCTGATCGTTTCCATCGCCGCCGGCATCACCTGTGCCAGCCTGCAAAGCTGGCTGGGCACTCGCCCGGTGGTGCGCTGCATGCCCAATACCCCTGCGCTGCTGCGCCAGGGCGTAAGCGGCCTGTACGCCACTGCTGAAGTGTCGGACGAGCAGCGCCAGCAGGCCGAACAACTGCTGTCGGCCGTCGGCACCGCCCTGTGGCTGGAGCAGGAACAACAACTGGACGCAGTGACCGCTGTATCCGGCAGTGGCCCTGCGTACTTCTTCCTGCTGATCGAGGCCATGACCGCCGCAGGCGAAAAACTCGGCCTGCCACGTGAAACCGCTTCCCAGCTGACCTTGCAGACCGCCCTGGGTGCTGCCCGCATGGCGGTTGCCAGCGATGTCGATGCCGCCGAGCTGCGCCGCCGCGTCACTTCGCCCGCCGGCACCACCGAAGCTGCGATCAAGTCGTTCCAGGCCAGCGGCTTCGAAGCCATCGTCGAGCAGGCGCTGCAGGCTGCGGCCACGCGCTCCGCCGAGCTGGCCGAACAACTGGGCAAATAAGGAGCTTTAGATGAATGCACTGTCCGGCGCTGCGATCTTCGTGGTGCAAACCCTGGTCAGCCTCTACCTGGTGATCGTCCTGCTGCGTTTTGTCCTGCAACTGGTCAAAGCCAACTTCTATAACCCGCTGTGCCAGTTCGCGGTGCGCGCCACGCAGCCGCTGCTCAAGCCGATCCGCCGGATCATCCCCAGCATCGGCGGGCTGGATACCTCGTCGCTGTTGCTGGCGGTCATCATCCAGGCCCTGCTGATGGGCTTCGTGCTGATGGTCACCTACGGCACCTTCGGTGATGTCCTGCACCTGCTGATGTGGGCGATCATTGGTATCACTTCGCTGTTCCTGAAGATCTTCTGGGTGGCGATGATCGTCATGGTGATCGTCTCGTGGGTCGCCCCCAACAGCCACAACCCGGCAGCCGAACTGGCCTACCAGATCAGCGAGCCGGTGCTCGCACCGTTCCGCCGCATCGTGCCCAACCTGGGCGGCATGGACATCTCGCCGATCTTCGCCTTCCTGGCGATCCAGGTGCTCCAGTCGTTCGTCATGCCCCCGCTGGCCGCCTACGCGGGCATGCCACAAGAACTGTGGCGCATGATCTGACCCTGGTTGCTTCCAGCGGCAAGCCTTTGCTTGCCGCTGGGGGTAGCGCTCTTTAGACTTACGCCTCCGTCAAGCGTGAGCAGGGTCGATGTCCACTGTCTTTCCCGAAGATTCCGTCGGTCTGGTAGTACCGCAAACCGCCCGGTTCGATGAACCGCTGGCACTGGCTTGTGGCCGCTCCCTGGCCAGTTACGAGCTGGTCTACGAGACCTATGGCACCCTGAACGCCAGCGCGAGCAACGCGGTGCTGATCTGCCATGCCCTGTCCGGCCACCACCATGCCGCCGGCTACCATGCCGCCACTGACCGCAAACCGGGCTGGTGGGACAGCTGCATTGGCCCTGGCAAACCGATCGACACCAACCGCTTCTTCGTGGTCAGCCTGAACAACCTCGGCGGCTGCAACGGCAGCACCGGCCCCAGCAGCGTCAACCCGGCCACGGGCAAGCCTTACGGCGCCGACTTCCCGGTACTGACCGTGGAGGACTGGGTACACAGCCAGGTGCGCCTGGGCGAGCGCCTGGGCATCCAGCAATGGGCCGCTGTCGTCGGCGGCAGCCTGGGCGGCATGCAGGCACTGCAATGGACCATCAGCTACCCGGAGCGTGTGCGCCACTGCGTCGACATCGCCTCGGCACCCAAGCTGTCGGCGCAGAACATCGCCTTCAACGAAGTGGCTCGCCAGGCCATCCTCACCGACCCCGAATTCCATGGTGGTTCGTTCCAGGACCAAGGCGTCATTCCCAAGCGCGGCCTGATGCTGGCACGCATGGTCGGCCACATCACCTACCTGTCCGACGACTCGATGGGTGAAAAATTTGGCCGTGAGCTGAAAAGCGACAAGCTCAACTACGACTTCCACAGCGTCGAGTTCCAGGTCGAAAGCTACCTGCGCTACCAGGGCGAGGAATTTTCCGGCCGTTTCGACGCCAACACCTACCTGCTGATGACCAAGGCGCTGGACTACTTCGACCCGGCTGCTGCCCAAGGCGGCGATCTGGCTGCCACCCTGGCTCACGTCAAGGCGGATTACTGCATCATGTCGTTCACCACCGACTGGCGCTTCTCGCCGGCCCGCTCGCGCGAGATCGTCGACGCCCTGATGGCTGCGCGCAAGAACGTCTGCTACCTGGAGATCGAATCGCCTTACGGGCACGATGCCTTCCTGATCCCCACGCCTCGCTACATGCAGGGTTTCTCGAACTACATGAACCGCATTGCCATCTGAGGACAGCATGAGAGCCGATCTGGAAATCATCCACGACTGGATCCCCGCCGGCAGCCGGGTACTCGACCTGGGCTGCGGCAGCGGCGAACTGCTGGCCTCGCTGCGTGACCGCAAACAGGTCACCGGCTATGGCCTGGAGATCGACGCCGACAACATCGCCGCCTGCGTGGCCAAGGGCGTCAACGTCATCGAGCAGGACCTGGACAAGGGCCTGGGCAACTTCGCCAGCAACAGTTTCGACGTAGTGATCATGACCCAGGCCCTGCAGGCCGTGGAGTACCCCGACCGCATCCTCGACGAGATGCTGCGCGTGGGCCGCCAGTGCATCATCACCTTCCCCAACTTCGGCCACTGGCGCTGCCGCTGGTACCTGGCGACCAAAGGCCGCATGCCGGTATCGGACTTCATGCCGTATACCTGGTACAACACGCCGAACATCCACTTCTGCACCTTCGCCGACTTCGAAGAGCTGGTGCACGAACGCAGGGCCAAGGTCCTGGACCGCCTGGCCGTCGACCACCTGCACCGCAACGGGTGGGGTGGCCGGCTATGGCCTAATCTTCTAGGTGAGATCGGCATCTACCGCGTCAGCAGCCCCGGCCTGCAAGAGCACCAGCTGGCTGTCTGACGCCCACCGGAGGAATCGCCCCATGCGTCGCCTAGCCCTGTTCCTGATCAGCCTGTGCCTGGCATTGCCGGCACTGGCTGCCGATGCCGCCCGGCCCGAGCGCAAGGAAGTGTTTGGCAACGTGACGGTGCATTACAGCGCATTCACGTCGAGCATGCTTACACCCGAGGTGGCCGCAGCCACCGGCCTGGTACGCAGCAAGAACCAGGGCGTGCTCAACATTGCCGTGCTCAAGGCCGACAAACCTGCCACGGCGGTGGTCAGCGGCACGGTCAAGGACCTGACCGGGCGCAGCAGCCCGCTGTCGTTCAAGCAGGTTACCGAACAGGGCGCGGTGTACTACATCGCCCAGTTCAAGATCGACCAGCCAGAAACCGTCACCTTCGACCTGAACATCGAAACCGGCGGCATCAGCAACTCCCTCAGCTTCAACCAGGAAGTGTTCCCAGGCGAATGATGAATTTCCAGCAACTCGTATTGGCCAGCCATAACGCCGGCAAACTCAAGGAACTCCAGGCCATGCTTGGCCAGTCCGTGCAGCTGCGCTCGATTGGCGAGTTCAGCCAGATCGAGCCGGAAGAAACCGGCCTGTCGTTCGTCGAGAACGCCATCCTCAAGGCACGCAACGCCGCGCGTATTTCCGGCCTACCCGCCTTGGCCGACGATTCCGGCCTGGCCGTGGACTTCCTCGGGGGTGCGCCGGGCATCTACTCGGCACGCTATGCCGACGGCAAGGGTGACGCAGCGAACAACGCCAAGCTGCTCGAGGCCCTGAAAGACGTGCCCGAGGCCGAGCGCGGCGCGCAGTTCGTCTGCGTCCTGGCGCTGGTGCGCCATGCCGACGACCCACTGCCGATCCTGTGCGAAGGCCTGTGGCACGGCAGCATCCTGTTCGAGGCTAGCGGCGAGCACGGTTTCGGCTACGACCCGCTGTTCTGGGTACCGGAGCGCAACTGCTCCAGCGCCGACCTGGCCCCTGTGGACAAAAACCAGCTCAGCCACCGCGCCCGTGCCATGGCCCTGCTGCGCCAACGTCTGGGCCTGGCATGATCGAAATGCTGTCTTCCCCCGGCGCGGCGGCCTTTACCAGCCTGCCGCCGCTGGCGCTGTACATCCACATCCCGTGGTGCGTACGCAAATGCCCTTACTGCGACTTCAACTCCCACGCTGCCGGGCCTGAACTGCCGGAAGACGCGTACGTCACAGCCCTGCTGGACGACCTCGACCAGGAGCTGGCCGCCGTACAGGGCCGCCCGATCAGCTCGATCTTCTTTGGTGGCGGTACGCCCAGCCTGTTCAGTGCCGATGCCCTGGGCCGGCTGCTGCGCGGCGTGGAACAACGCATCCCGTTCGCGCCAGACATCGAAATCACCCTGGAGGCCAACCCGGGCACGTTCGAGCAGGACAAGTTCAAGGCCTACCGGCAAACCGGCATCAACCGCCTCTCCATCGGCGTTCAGAGCTTCCAGGCCGCCAAGCTGGAGGCGCTGGGACGCATCCACAATGGCGACGAAGCGGTCCGTGCTACCGGCATGGCGCGTGCTGCCGGCTTCGACAACTTCAACATGGACCTGATGCACGGCCTGCCCGACCAGTCTCTGGATGACGCACTGGACGACCTGCGCCAGGCCATCGACCTGGGCCCGACGCACCTGTCGTGGTACCAGCTGACCGTGGAACCGAACACGGTGTTCTGGAACCAGCCGCCAGAGCTGCCCGAAGACGACATCCTCTGGGATATCCAGGAGGCCGGCCAGGCACTGATGGCCGAGCACGGCTATCGCCAATACGAGGTCTCGGCCTATGCCCAGGCGGGCCGCGCAGCCCAGCACAACCTCAACTACTGGCGCTTTGGCGACTTCATCGGCATTGGTGCCGGTGCACACGGCAAGCTGACCTTCGCCGACGGGCGCATCCTGCGCACCTGGAAAACCCGCCTGCCCAAGGACTACCTGAACCTGGCCAAGCCGTTCAAGGCCGGCGAGAAGTTGCTGCCGGTCGACGAGCTGCCGTTCGAGTTCCTGATGAACGCCTTGCGGCTTACCGATGGCGTGGAAGCGGAACTGTTCACCCAGCGCACCGGTTTGCCGCTGGCACAGCTGCGCGAGGCACGCCGCGCCGCCGAACAAAAAGGCCTTTTACAGGTCGAACCGGATCGACTGGTAGCCACGCCAAGGGGCCAGTTGTTCCTCAATGACCTGCTGCAGTATTTCTTGACCTAAGGATGACCCATGGATCTGGTACTTGATCTGCTCGCGACGGTTTCCCGCTGGAGCCGCGGCAACCTGTCGGAGATTTCCCTGGCCTTGGTAGGCTGCCTGCTGGTGCTGTTCGGCAGCGATGTGAAAGCCTGGGCCGAACAACGCCTGGGTGGCCTGGCGGGTGCACTGCGGGTGCCGTTCATGGCGCTGATGGTGATGATCGGCAGCGGTGCGGCGCTGATCTATGCCACGCCGTGGGTGGTGAAGGGGTTGGCACAGTTCAACAACTACGCGCTGGCGCCGGTGTTGCTGGTGGTGCTGGTGTTGATTGGTGTGGTGGCTGATCGCCGAGGCTAACGGTTGCAAAAAGCTGCCCCGGGAAACCAGGGCAGCCCTACCACCTGACTAGCCCTTAACGGGCATCATCGAAGTGGTCACGCATGAAGTCCCGAACGGTCTTGAGCACAATCAAGATCCGAATGAGCTTCCAGACGCGGCTCAGCGCATCAAGCAAACGCTTCATATGCCTTGGCCTCCGTGTTGGCGGGCCAATCTTCCAGCATCTAACCGGCACTTCGATGCCTTCGAAAACTCTGGGGACGTTTTCGGTGAAGTGGCCAGGTTAATGGCCCTTCGAAGTCAGTTACCGGCACGGTTCTCAGGCCATGTCGAAGGGGCCGGAAAGCAGAATTCTTCTCCTACCCGACCCATCACCGAATTTTTCCCCACAGGAGCAACACGATGATAATTGGGATGCGCAATCAAAGCTGTTAACCGCGCAGACACACGTGATGCTGGATATTTCTGATCGTTGACGCGCCCTTTTTGGCTGCTTATGATCCCCTGACTGTGGGGGCGTTTTCGGTGAGGTCCCAGAGCGAAGGATACTCAGTCCTGTCGCTCACAAAAAAACCGCCTTTCTCAAGGCGGTTTTTTTTCGCCCGCATTTCTGCAAGCACCAGCACATCGAAAGGCCAGATTAGCCGATCAATCCACCTTCTCGAACTTCAAATCCCACACCCCATGCCCAAGCCGCTCGCCGCGGCGTTCGAACTTGGTGATCGGGCGCTCTTCGGGGCGTGGCACGTAGGTGCCGTCGGCCGCACGGTTGCGATAGCCCGGGGCTGCGCTCATCACTTCCAGCATGTACTCGGCATACGGCTCCCAGTCGGTGGCCATGTGGAACACGCCACCGGGCTTGAGCTTGCGACGTACCAGCTCGGCAAACTCCAGCTGGACGATACGGCGCTTGTGGTGGCGCGCCTTGTGCCAAGGGTCGGGGAAGAACAGCATCAGGCGGTCGAGGCTGTTGTCCGCCACGCAGCGGTTCAGCACTTCGATGGCATCGCAGTCGTACACCCGCAGGTTCTTCAGGCCCTGGGTCAGTACGCCGTTGAGCAGCGCGCCGACACCCGGGCGGTGCACTTCTACACCGATAAAATCCTGCTCAGGCGCGGCAGCCGCCATTTCCAGCAGGGAATGGCCCATGCCGAAGCCGATCTCCAGGGTGCGCGGCGCCGAACGGCCGAACACCTGGTCGTAGTCCACCGGGCTGTCGGCCAGCGGCAGGATGTACAGCGGGCCGCCCTGGTCCAGGCCGCGTTGCTGGCCTTCGGTCATGCGCCCGGCGCGCATCACGAAGCTCTTGATGCGGCGGTGTGGGCGGGCTTCGCCGTCGGGGGTGATCGGCGTATCGTGCGATTCAGTCATCAGGAGCTCTTACTTGATCAGACCATCCAGCGGCGAAGAGGCGCTGGCATAGAGTTTCTTCGGCATACGGCCGGCCAGGTAGGCCATGCGACCGGCGACGATGGCGTGCTTCATGGCTTCGGCCATCAGCACCGGCTGCTGGGCGTGGGCGATGGCCGAGTTCATCAGCACCGCCTCGCAGCCCATTTCCATGGCGATGGTGGCGTCGGAAGCGGTACCCACACCGGCATCGACCAGCACCGGCACCTTGGACTCTTCCAGGATGATCTGCAGGTTGTAGGGGTTGCAGATACCCAGGCCGGTGCCAATCAGGCCAGCCAGCGGCATGACCGCGATGCAGCCGGCTTCAGCCAGCTGACGGGCGATGATCGGGTCGTCGCTGGTGTACACCATCACGTCGAAACCTTCCTTGACCAGCACTTCGGCGGCCTTGAGGGTTTCGATCACGTTGGGGAACAGGGTTTTCTGGTCGGCCAGCACTTCCAGCTTTACCAGCGTGCGGGATTCGTGCGACTTGCGCCCATCGAGCAGTTCGCGCGCCAGACGGCAAGTGCGTACCGCTTCCACCGCGTCAAAGCAGCCTGCAGTGTTCGGCAGGATGGTGTACTTGTCGGGCGACAGTACGTCGAGCAGGTTCGGCTCGCCCGCATTCTGGCCAAGGTTGGTGCGGCGCACGGCGACGGTGACGATTTCGGCACCCGAGGCCTCGGTGGCCAGGCGGGTTTCTTCCATGTCACGGTACTTGCCGGTGCCGACCAGCAGGCGCGACTGGAAAGTACGCCCGGCCAGGGTGAAGGGCTTGTCGCTACGAACGTTGCTCATCGTTGTTCCTCGGGAATAGGTTGCTGGGCTTGCTTGTAAACCGCCGGGCTGCTGTCAGCCACCACCGATGGCGTGGACCACTTCGACCTGGTCGCCGTCGTTCAGCAGCGTGCTGTCGTGCTGGCTACGCGGCACGATGTCCAGGTTCAGCTCTACTGCCACACGGCGCCCGGTCAGCTCCAGGCGCGTCAGCAGGGCTGCAACGCTTTCGCCAGCAGGCAGTTCGTAAGGTTCACCGTTCAGTTGAATGCGCATGCGCACGGCCACCATTGTTCTTTGGGGCCCGCATTCTAGCGCCGAACCCACCTGCAACCCAAGGCCGGTGCACGCCATTAGTCGCGATTGTGGACCACTCGGTCAGCCCAGCCGCCAGGCTGCCAGGCCCAGGCACAGCCAGCCGGCCAGGAAGCACAGGCCGCCGATCGGCGTGATGATGCCCAGCTTGCCCAGGCCGCTGAGGGTCAGCAGGTACAAGCTGCCGGAGAACAGCACGATGCCTAAGGCAAACAGGCCGCCAGCCCAGCCGATCAGGCGCCCGGGCAGGTGCACCGAGAGCACGGCGACACCGAAGATCGCCAAGGCATGCACCAGCTGGTAGGTCACGCCCGTGTGGAAGATCGCCAGGTAGTCTGCCGTCAACCGGCTTTTCAGGCCGTGGGCAGCGAAGGCACCCAGGGCGACCCCGGTAAAGCCGAAAAAGGCGGCAAGCATCAGGAAGCTGCGAAGCATGGGACGACTCCTTGTATCGGGTCTGTATAATGGCCCCTTCCACCCGTACGGCCAAGCCATCGACATGCTGCCAACCCTTATCCGTCGCCTCTCCCGCGCCCTGCTCTGGTTCGCTGCCGGCAGCATCGTGCTGGTGCTGGTGTTCCGCTGGGTGCCACCGCCCGGCACGGCGCTGATGGTCGAGCGCAAGGTCCAGTCCTGGGTCAATGGCGAGCCGATCGACCTGCAGCGCGACTGGGAGCCGTGGGAGAACATCTCCGATGAGCTGAAGGTTGCCGTTATCGCGGGCGAGGACCAGAAGTTCGCCAGCCACTGGGGGTTCGACATCCCGGCTATCCAGGCCGCACTGGCCTACAACGAGCGTGGCGGCAGTGTGCGCGGTGCCAGCACCCTGACCCAGCAAGTGGCCAAGAACCTGTTCCTGTGGTCCGGACGCAGCTGGTTCCGTAAAGGGCTGGAGGCCTGGTTCACCGCGCTGATCGAGCTGTTCTGGTCGAAAGAGCGCATTCTCGAGGTTTATCTGAACAGTGCCGAATGGGGCAAGGGCGTGTTTGGTGCCCAGGCGGCGGCGCGTTATCACTTTGGTGTCGATGCCAGCCGGCTCAGCCGCCAGCAGGCCGCACAACTGGCCGCAGTGCTGCCAAGCCCGATCAAGTGGAGTGCCAGCCGGCCGAGCGCCTATGTGGCTAGCCGGGCGGGGTGGATTCGCCGGCAGATGAGCCAGTTGGGCGGGCCCAGCTACCTGATGCAGCTCGATACTTCGCGCAAGCTTTGAGCTTTTTGGGGCTGCTGCGCAGCCCATCGCGACACAAGGCCGCTCCCACAGGCGACCGCGACCCCGTGTAGGAGCGGCCTTGTGTCGCGATGGGCCGCAAAGCGGCCGCAAAATCTCACCGGCAAAAAAAAGCCGCTCACCTTATCCAGGCAAGCGGCTCTGTTTGCAGCCAGGCTCGATCAGGCAGCGATCAATGCCTTGACCTTGTTCATCGCATTTTTCTCCAGCTGGCGAATCCGCTCAGCCGATACGCTGTACTTGTCGGCCAGCTCATGCAGCGTGGCCTTCTCTTCCGCCAACCAGCGCTGATAGAGAATATCGCGGCTACGCTCGTCCAGCCCTTGCAGCGCTTCGTGCAGGTTGCTGGTGGAGTTGTCGCTCCAGTCGGCATCCTCCAGCTGCACCGCCGGGTCGTAACGGTGGTCTTCCAGGTAATGCGCAGGCGACTGGAAGGCGCTGTCGTCGTCAGCTTCTGCTGCCGGGTCGAAGGCCATGTCCTGGCCGCTGAGGCGGCTTTCCATCTCGCGCACTTCACGCGGTTCGACGCCGAGGCTTTCCGCCACGCGATGCACTTCGTCGTTGTTCAGCCAGGCCAGACGCTTCTTCTGGCTGCGCAGGTTGAAGAACAGCTTGCGCTGGGCCTTGGTGGTGGCCACCTTGACGATGCGCCAGTTGCGCAGGATGAACTCGTGGATCTCTGCCTTGATCCAGTGCACGGCGAACGACACCAGGCGCACGCCCATTTCCGGGTTGAAGCGCTTGACGGCCTTCATCAGGCCGACGTTGCCTTCCTGGATCAGGTCAGCCTGTGCCAGACCGTAGCCGGCATAGCTACGGGCGATGTGTACGACGAAACGCAGGTGGGCCATCACCATTTGACGAGCGGCCTCGACATCCTGCTCATAATAGAGACGCTCGCCCAGATCACGCTCCTGCTCGACCGTCAGCAGCGGGATGCTGTTGACCGTGTGCACATAGGCTTCCAGGTTTGCACCGGGTACCAGGGCATAGGCAGGTTGCAACGATGTGGTCATTCAAGAACCTCCGACTTACTAAACTCGCGCCTTGTGGGCGCTGCCAACATTGACCTGGAACGACGGTACAAGTTCCGTAGTGAAGAAAATGTCAATGCTGGCACGTAAAAACTATCGCGGCGCCAGCTCGTTCAGATGACGAGCGACGGCAATCCATGCACCGATATACCCCAACAGCACCGCTCCGATCAAGAGCGACAGACCATCGGACGCCGGCACCCCGCCCAGGGCGAAGTCACTGCCGTACAGCCCGGAAAGCCCTACCACCGCGTCGTTGAGCCAGTTCAGGCCAAACGCCAGGATACCCCACGCCAGCAGCCCCGCACCCAGGCCGTACAAGGCGCCCATGTACAGGAAAGGCCGGCGCACGTAGGCGTCAGTGCCGCCTACCAACTTGATCACTTCGATCTCGACACGGCGGTTTTCAATGTGTAGACGAATTGTGTTACCGATTACTAACAGCAGGGCAGAAATCAGCATCACGGCCAGGCCGAAGACGAAGCGGTCACCCAGTTTGAGGATGGCCGCCAGGCGCTCGACCCACACCAGGTCAAGTTGCGCCACTTCCACCCGCGGCAGCTCCGACAGGCGTTGACGCAAGGCATCCAGGGCGGGCTTGTCGACCTCGGTCGGGGTTACCACCACCACGCCAGGCAGCGGGTTGTCGGGCAGTTCGCGCAAGGCCTCGCCCAAGCCGGACTGCTGCTGGAATTCCTCCAGCGCCTGCTCGCGGCTGACAAATTGCGCGTCCGCCACCCCAGGCATGCCCTTGATCTCGTCGCGCAGCGCTTCACCATCGCGGCTGCCGGCATCGAGCTTGAGGTACAGCGAAATCTGCGCAGCGCGCTGCCACGAACCGCCCAGCTGCTCGACGTTCTTCAGCAGCAACGACAGGCCCATGGGCATGCTCAGCGCCACCGCCATCACCAGGCAGGTGAAAAAGCTGCCGATCGGCTGCTTGCCCAGACGGCGCAGGCTGTCGGCCATGCTGGCACGGTGGCTTTCCAGCCAGGCATGCAGCAGTGTGCGGAAATCAGGGCCGTCATCGTCCTCGCCGCGCTTTTTCTTCTCCGGTTGCGGGTCGGCCGGCTTTGGCGCAACCCGCTCGGAAACCTTTGGCGTACGTATAGTGCTCATTGCCCGGCCTCCCCATCGCCGATCAAGCGGCCGCGCTGCAAGGTCAGCATGCGGTGGCGCATGCGCGCAATCAGTGCCAGGTCGTGGCTGGCGATCAATACCGTGGTCCCCAGCCGGTTGATGTCCTCGAACACACCCATGATCTCTGCTGCCAGGCGCGGGTCGAGGTTACCGGTGGGCTCGTCGGCCAGCAGCAGGGCCGGCTGGTGAACGATGGCCCGGGCGATACCCACCCGCTGCTGCTGCCCGGTGGACAGGTCGGCGGGGAACAGTTCGCCCTTGTCAGACAGCGAAACGCGCTCCAGCGCCGAATCCACTCGCTTGGCGATCTCGGCCTTGGACAAGCCGAGAATCTGCAGTGGCAAGGCGATGTTGTTGAACACCGTGCGGTCGAACAACAGCTGGTGGTTCTGGAACACCACGCCGATCTGCCGACGCAGGAACGGGATCTGCGCATTGCTGATCTGGCCCAGGTCCTGCCCGGCCAACATGAGCTTGCCGCTGGTCGGGCGCTCCATGGCCAGCAACAGACGCAGCAAGGTGCTCTTGCCGGCACCCGAGTGGCCGGTGACGAACAGGAATTCGCCCCGGCGCGCCCGGAAACTCAGCTCATGCAAACCCACATGACCGTTGGGATAGCGCTTGGCAACCTGTTCGAATCGGATCATGGTCAGTCTCGCTCGGCGAACAGAGCCTTGACGAACGGCTCGGCTTCGAAGGTGCGCAGGTCATCGATGCCTTCACCGACACCGATGAAGCGGATCGGGATGTTGAACTGCTTGGCCAGGGCGAAGATCACCCCGCCTTTGGCAGTGCCGTCCAGCTTGGTCAGGGCCAGGCCGGTCAGTTCGACGCTCTGGTTGAAGTACTTGGCCTGGCTGATGGCGTTCTGGCCGGTACCGGCATCAAGCACCAGCAGCACCTCGTGGGGCGCATCGGCGTCGAGCTTGCCGATGACCCGGCGGACCTTCTTCAGCTCTTCCATCAGGTTGTCTTTGGTGTGCAGGCGGCCGGCAGTGTCGGCGATCAGCACGTCGGCGCCACGGGCCTTGGCGGCCTGCACGGCGTCGAAGATCACCGACGCGGAGTCGGCGCCGGTGTGCTGGGCGATCACCGGAATCTGGTTACGCTCACCCCACACCTGCAGCTGCTCGACCGCTGCGGCACGGAAGGTGTCCCCCGCAGCCAGCATGACTTTCTTGCCTTCCAGCTGCAGCTTTTTCGCCAGTTTGCCGATGGTGGTGGTCTTGCCGGCGCCGTTCACGCCAACCACGAGGATGACATAGGGCTTGTTCTGCGCCTGCACTTTCAGCGGCTGCTCGACCGGGCGCAGCAACGCGGCCAGTTCTTCCTGCAGCGACTTGTAAAGCGCGTCGGCGTCGGCCAGCTGCTTGCGGGCAACCTTTTGGGTCAGGTTCTGGACGATGGCCGAGGTGGCTTCCACACCCACGTCGGCGGTCAGCAGGCGGGTCTCGATTTCGTCGAGCAGGTCGTCGTCGATGACCTTCTTGCCGAGGAACAGGCTGGCCATGCCTTCGCCGATGCTGGCGCTGGTCTTGGACAGGCCTTGCTTCAGGCGGGCAAAGAAGCCGGGTTTGGCTTGTTCGGTAACGGCCGCAGCCACAGGCTCGGGCTCTGGTTGCACCGGCTCTGCTGCCGGACGCTCGGGGATCGCTGGCGGGGCTTTTGGCTCCAGGTCAGGGACGAGAGCGACGGGCTCCTCGGCAACGGGCAGTACCAGGTTGCTGACCGGGGGTTCGACGGCTTGAATGGCCGGGGCTGCTACTGGCGCAGGGGTTTCGAGCTGCGGGGCGGCAGGCTCCGCATTCGCGGGCACGCCCGCTCCCACAGGGGTGGGGGCAGGCTCAGGCGCTGGGGTGACCACTACTGGCGCAGGCGCAGCCTCAGGGACCGGGGCAGCCACCGGAGCAGGTGCAGGCTCAAAGACTGGCGCGACCACCGGGGCAGGTACAGGCTCAGGGGCCACTGCTGGCTCAGCAGCCAGAGGGGCCTCAGCTGCAGGTGCAGGTGCTTCAGCAACCACCGGCTCGACCGGAGCAGCTTCAGCGTGCTCGACGGCGGATGGCGGCGCTACCGGCTCTGTGGCCTGGGATTCAGGGGCTTGTGGCTGTTCGGCGACAGGTTGCTGCGGCTTCTTGCGAAACCAGCTGAACAGGCCTTTCTTCTCGCCAGCCTCGGCCGGCGCTTTCTTGTCGTCGTTGGAACCAAACATGGAGGACGGCTATCTCAGGGTAGCGATGAGCCAGCAATGGCACATCGGGAATTCTCTCTACGCAGAACAGACTATCTTGAAGCCGGCTGGTTCATGCGCAACGTTTTGTCTTAGTGTCCTGTGGGCCAGAACGGCGACAGGCATGGTCGCCAGGCAACCGGATCAGTATCCTAGCACCTCCTGGCCCGCCGACGCTAAACCCAGCGGGCCGCCGAACAGGTTAAACACCTTATGAATGCTCTAGCCCGCCGCGCCGCTGGCCTGTTGCTCGGCACGCTCTGCCTGCCGCTTGCGGCCTTCGCCGCCGATGTGCAACCCACCCACGAATTCATCCTCGACAATGGCCTGAAGGTGGTCGTGCGCGAAGACCATCGCGCCCCGGTGGTGGTCTCGCAGATCTGGTACAAGGTCGGCTCCAGCTACGAAACCCCGGGCCAGACCGGTTTGTCCCATGCGCTGGAACACATGATGTTCAAGGGCAGCGCCAAGGTCGGCCCCGGCGAAGCTTCGCGCATCCTGCGTGACCTGGGTGCCGAAGAAAACGCCTTTACCAGCGACGACTACACCGCCTATTACCAGGTGCTGGCCCGCGACCGCCTGCCGGTCGCCCTGGAGCTGGAGGCCGACCGCCTGGCCAGCCTGCGCCTGCCGGCCGACGAGTTCAGCCGTGAAATCGAGGTAATCAAGGAAGAACGCCGCCTGCGCACCGACGATCAGCCCAACTCCAAGGCGTTCGAGCTGTTCCGCGCCATGGCCTACCCCGCCAGCGGCTATCACACGCCGACCATCGGCTGGATGGCGGATCTGGAGCGCATGAAGGTCGAGGAACTGCGCCACTGGTATGAATCCTGGTACGCCCCCAACAATGCCACCCTGGTGGTGGTCGGCGATGTCACCGCTGACGAGGTCAAGGGCCTGGCGCAGAAGTACTTCGGCAGCATTCCAAAGCGTGCCGTACCGCCGGCCAAGCTGCCACTGGAGCTGGCCGAGCCTGGCCAGCGCCAGCTGACCCTGCACGTACGCACCCAGCTGCCCAGCCTGATCTATGGTTTCAACGTGCCCGGCCTGCCCACCGCCAAGGACCCGCGCACTGTGCATGCCCTGCGCCTGATCTCGGCACTGCTCGACGGCGGCTACAGCGCCCGCATGCCGGCACGCCTGGAGCGTGGCCAGGAGTTGGTGGCCGGCGCCTCGTCCAGCTACAACGCCTTCACCCGCGGCGACAGCCTGTTCCTGATCTCGGCCACGCCGAATGTGCAAAAGCAGAAAACCCTCGACGATGTCGAGAAAGGCATCTGGCAGTTGCTTGAAGAACTCAAGACCACCCCGCCCAGCGCTGAAGAGCTCGAACGCGTGCGCGCCCAGGTCATTGCCGGCCTGGTCTACGACCGCGACTCCATCAGCAGCCAGGCCACCACCATCGGCCAGCTGGAAACCGTCGGCCTGTCCTGGAAACTGATCGACAGCGAGCTGGACGAGCTCAAGCGTGTCACCCCGCAGGACATCCAGAACGCCGCGCGCACCTATTTCACCCGTGAACGCCTGAGCGTTGCCCATGTACTGCCCGAGGAGTCCGCTCATGAGTGATCGTCGCGCACCGCGCCCAACCCTGCTGGCCACGGGCATCCGCGCCCTGGCACTGGCGGCAGTGCTGGCCGCCCCGGCCATGGCCGACAACGCCGCCAAGGCGGACACCAGCGCCGCCCGCCCGGCCAACACCTTGCAGTCGCTGGCCGAGCTGGATGGCAAGGCACCCAGCCGACGCCAGCTGAACATCCAGCACTGGAGCACCGCTGAGGGTGCCCGGGTGTTGTTCGTGGAGGCCCGCGAACTGCCGATGTTCGACCTGCGCGTCACCTTCGCCGCCGGCAGCAGCCAGGACGCCGGAACACCCGGTTTGGCGGCACTGACCAACGCCATGCTCAACGAGGGTGTGGCCGGCAAGGACGTGACCGCCATCGCCGAAGGTTTCGAAGGCCTGGGCGCAGACTTTGGCAACGGCTCCTACCGCGACATGGCCGTGGCATCGCTGCGCAGCCTCAGCATCAAGGACAAGCGCGAACCTGCGCTCAAGCTGTTTACCGAAGTGGCCGGCAAGCCGACCTTCCCTGAGGACGCCCTCAAGCGCATCAAGAACCAGATGCTGGCCGGCTTCGAATACGAGAAGCAGAACCCCGGCAAAATCGCTGGCAAGGCGCTGTTCGGCAACCTCTATGGTGACCACCCTTACGCCCACCCAAGCGATGGCACCGCAGACACCATCAACGGCATTACCCTGGCACAACTGCGCGCCTTCCACGCCAAGGCTTATACCGGCGGCAACGCAGTAATCGCCCTGGTCGGCGACCTCAGCCGTGCCGAGGCCGAAGCCATCGCCGCCCAGGTTTCCGCGGGCCTGCCCAAGGGCCCGGCGCTTGCCGCACCGGCCCAGCCCAGTGAAGCCAAGGCCGGCCTGACCCACATCGACTTCCCGTCCAAACAGACTCACCTCATGCTGGCCGAGCTTGGTATCGACCGCCAGGACCCGGATTGGCCAGCCTTGTCGCTGGGTAACCAGATCCTCGGTGGTGGCGCCTTCGGTACCCGGCTGATGAGCGAAGTGCGTGAAAAGCGTGGCCTGACCTACGGCGTGTACTCGGTGTTCAGCCCCATGCAGGTGCGCGGCCCGTTCATGATCAACCTGCAGACCCGTGCCGAGCTCAGTGAAGGCACGCTCAAGCTGGTGCAGGACATTCTTGCCGACTACCTCAAGACAGGCCCCACCCAGCAAGAGCTGGACGACGCCAAGCGCGAACTGGCCGGCAGCTTCCCGCTGTCCAATGCCAGCAACGCCAGCATCGTCGGCCAGTTGGGCGCAATCGGCTTCTACAATCTGCCACTGACCTGGCTGGAGGACTTCATGCAGCAGTCCCAGGCCCTCACCGTCGAGCAGGTCAGGGCGGCCATGAACAAACACCTGTCAGCCGATAAACTGGTGATCGTCACCGTAGGCCCGAAAGTGCCACAAAAACCGCTGCCAGCACCCACTGACAAGCCCTCCGAGCAAGCGCTCGGGGTACCGGAGCACTAATGCCAAGATCCACCCCTCCCGCCCGCCCGCAATCGGGCCAAAGCAAGGGCCAGGGCCACCTGCGCATCATCGCCGGCGAGTGGCGTAGCCGCCGCCTGGCGGTACCGGAAGGCGAAGGCCTGCGGCCAACGCCTGACCGCGTGCGCGAAACCCTGTTCAACTGGCTGGCGCCGCACATCGAGGGTGCCCGGGTACTGGATGCCTTCACCGGCAGCGGCGCCCTGGTGCTCGAGGCCCTGTCTCGCGGCGCCAAGGATGCCGTGGCACTGGACAGCAACCCGGCGGCGATCGGCAACCTGAAGAACAACCTCGAGATCCTGCGTTGCCCGCGCGGGCAAATCCTGCAAACCGATGCCCTGCGCTACCTGCAAGGCCCGGCCAAGCAGCAGTTTGACGTGGTGTTCCTCGACCCACCGTTCCACCAGGACCTGCTGGCCAACACCTGCAACCTGCTGGAGCAGAACCAGTGGCTGGGCGAACAGGCGCTGATCTACACCGAAAGCGAAGCGGCGCCGTCGACGCTGCCGATGCCCGGCAACTGGCGCCTGCACCGCGAGAAGAAAACCGGCCAGGTGCATTACGCGCTCTGGCAGCGAGGATGACCCCGTAAACCGGGTTTGGCTTACTTAGTTACCGCACTCCCACCGCCTGCGTGGCTGAAGCTGCTCCTTTGTTTCTTGAAGGAGCACTTCAACCATGACCGAACGCCCCTCCCCGCCCACACCGGCTAGCCGGGTAAATGCCTTTACCCTCGCCAATGGCCTGCGCGTCTGTCTGCGTGAAGACAACCGCGCACCTCTGGTCAGCGTGCAGCTTTGGTATCACGTGGGTTCCAGCTACGAGCCCGAAGGCCACACCGGCCTGTCACATGCCCTTGAACATTTGTTGTTCGAAGGCAGCAGCAAACTGGCCGGAGGCCAATACTCCGCCCTCATGACCCACTTGGGTGGTGAGGCAAATGCATTCACCCTCACGGATGCCACAGCCTTTCCGCTGACGTTGCCCGCCAGCCGCCTGGAGATCGCCCTGGAAGCCATGGCCGATATCATGGCCAGCGCCACCCTCAGCGATGCACCTTTTGCCCGCGAACTGGCGGTTGTCATGGCCGAGCGACGCGAGGATATCGATAACGACCCATGGTCGCTGGCCCTGGAACATCACCTGCTGCTGGCCTATGACAACAGCGGCTATGGCACGCCCGTGATCGGCTACAAGACCGACCTCGGCCACATGACACCTGCCGCGGCACGCACGTGGTACCGGACCTGGTACCACCCCAACAACGCGACGCTGGCAGTGGCCGGCGACATTACCTTGGCGCAACTGCAAACGCTGGTAACGCGACACTTTGCAACGATCCCCGCTCATCGCCTGCCGGCCCGGCAAATACCTGTAGAGCCCTCCAGCCTGGTTCGGCGCGTTCAAACCTTGCGCCAGCACGGCCTGCGCACGGGCGTGATCATCAGTTTCAACCTCCCCAGTCAATGCACCGCCCTGTCTGACTCACAAGCGTATGCACTGCGTCTGCTGCCCCAGATTCTTGCCCAAGGCCAGGCGAGCATCCTCCAGCGCCTGCTCGTGCGCGATGAACCGGTACTGCAAGGTGTGTGGTCGGACTATGAGCCCTGGCAACGTGGTGACAGCCTGCTGACGTTTTACGCGTTCTGCAGCCCGCAGGTTGCACCCGAGGCGGCGGCAGAACGGCTGCTGATGGAAATCGAAGCGTTCCGCCAGTCAGCGCCCAGCAAAGAAGACCTCCAGCGCGCCAAGGCACGGCTTCTGGCCGAGCAATTATTCGACAGGGACGATATCAGCAAGCAGGCAGAAGCCATCGGCAAGCAGGCTGCCTGCGGCCTGGACCCTGTTGCACTGGAGGATGAACGGCACGCCATCGAAGCCGTGACAGCCGAGCAGGTCGGCCTGGCCGCCTATGACTTCCTGACCGAATCCCGGACCACCATCACCTTTACGCATCACAAGGCAAGCGCTGATGAATGACTCGAATTCAAATCCGCAACAACCCGCTGCAGACAACCCTGTTCATGGCGGGCTGGTTTCGGCACAGGGGGTTGATCTGGACCTCTTCGAACCTATTGATACCCAAATGCAGGAATGGACGACGGACAGCGGCACAGGGGTGAAATTCGTCGAGGCCCGGGGGCTGCCAATTGTCGATATCGTGCTGCGATTCAAGGCCGGTACGGTCCAGGACACCGTGCTCCCGGGCCTGGCATCCCTGGCGTTCTACATGCTCGACGAAGGCAGCCAGCAGCACACAGCCACCCAGCAAGCAGAGCAACTGGAGCGCCTGGGCGCGGTCATGGAAAAACAGATACGCCTGGAGCACGCGACCCTGAGCCTGCGAAGCTTGAGCACCGAAGCGCTGCTCGACCCGGCCCTGGCGCTTTTCATTGACGTTGTAGCACGCCCTGCCTTCACCGCTGACGCGCTAGCCAAGATAAAAAGCCAACTGCTGCGGCACAATGCATCTCGCGAGCACCACCCCCGCTTGAGGGCGCGTAGCGAAGCCTTTCGGCATATGTTCAGTGGTCATCAATATGGCAACCCATTGGGCAGCACTCAGCAAGGGATAGACCAGGCTACCCCTGAGGATCTGAGGCGCTTCCACCAACGCGCCTACTGCGCCAGTAACCTGGACATCGTAGTAGTGGGGGACCTTTCCCTTGCACAGGCCCAGGCCGTTTCACAACGGATCAGTCAGGCACTGCCGCAAGGCTGGTCCGCAATCGAGCTGCCGGCCGCCACTCCAGCAGCCGGCACCACGTTCAACGTCGAACAGCCTGGCGCGAGCAGTGCCGTCCTGATTGCACTACCCATGGGCGTGCCAGCCAATCATCCGGAATACCCGGCCATGGTGTTGGCCAATGAGGTATTGGGGTCGGGAATCGCGTCACGCTTGATGAATGAACTGCGGCACCGCCGCGGGTTGACGTATGGCATCTATACCCGGGTAAATGCATTGAGCGCTGGTGGCCTGTTCAGCGTCGAATGGGACATCGCGCCAGAGTACGTCGAAGGTTCCAACGTACTGGTAGAAACCTTGCTGCGCGAGTTCATCGACCAAGGGCCAACCCAGGCCGAGCTGCAAATGGCGTGCAAGCAACTGGCAGGGCAACTGCTGCGCGAGGTGGCACAGAACAAGAACCTGGCAGCCTTGCTCACGCACCTCACCTATCAACGCCAGCCCGCCAATTATCTCGACACCTGCATCGACCGCCTTGCCATGCTGACACCGGCAGATGTCCGCGCCGTCATGCAGCGCCGGCTTGATTTGAGCCAGGCAGTACGCGTCAGTGTCGGCCCACACGCCGAGCAACAAGCACTGCCAGCCACCGACCAATAGCGCAGGTACTGTGGCGCTTTTTCATGGCACTCTAGGCAGGCACATCACGAGTTGCCCAGCATGCCCAGCCCAAGCGCCACCTTCCGTCCGGCCATCGGCCTGTCCAATCCCCACCTGCAGACCTTGTGGGGCCCGCTGTGGCGCAAGCTGCCTGAGCTGCAGCGCAACCGCGAGCGCCTGTGGCTGGCCGACGGCGACTTCATCGACCTCGACTGGCACGGCCCGCACCAGCCACATGCGCCACTGGTGCTGGTGCTGCATGGGCTGACCGGTTCGTCTCAATCACCCTACGTGAAAGGCTTGCAGCAAGCGTTGCAAGGTCGCGGCTGGGCCAGCGTGGCGGTGAACTGGCGTGGTTGTTCAGGCGAGCCCAACCTGTTGCCGCGCAGCTACCATTCCGGCGCCAGCGAAGACCTGGCAGAAATTGTCAGCCACCTGCGCGCCCAGCGCCCGTTGGCGCCGCTGTATGCGGTGGGTTACTCGCTGGGTGGCAATGTGCTGTTGAAATACCTGGGCGAAAGCGGCGTTGCCAGCCAGCTGGAGGCGGCAGTTGCCGTGTCGGTGCCCTTTCGCCTGGACCACTGTGCCGACCGTATCGGCCAGGGGTTCTCCAAGGTGTATCAGGCGCATTTCATGCGCGAGATGCTGGCGTATGTTCAGCTCAAGCAGCGCCACTTCCACGACCAGGGCCAGCATGAGCGGCTGGCGGCGCTGGAGCGCCTGGGGCAGCTGGGCAACTTGCGCACGTTCTGGGATTTCGACGGCAAGGTCACTGCACCGCTCAACGGCTTTCGCGATGCGCACGACTACTATCGCCGCTCATCGAGCCACTTCTTCCTCGGCCAGAACCGCACGCCGACGCTGATCATCCACTCCAGCGATGACCCGTTCGTGTCCGGCCATAGCCTGCCTACGGCCCGTGAACTGGCACCCCAGACCCGCTTCGAACTGCACCGCCGCGGCGGGCATGTGGGCTTTGTCGATGGCAGCCTGCGTAACCCTGGGTACTACCTGGAGCGGCGGATTCCGCAGTGGCTAGTAGACGGCCAGTGACTGAAGGCCTGCCCAACACCCTGTGGGAGCGGGTTCACCCGCGAAGAATCCGGCGCGGAGGATGGCACCGGCTTCGCCGGTGTTCGCGGGTAAACCCGCTCCCACAAGAGCCAAGATAGCCTTGCAGAGCGCGCTTGCTTACTCGCCGGTGGCCACGGCATGCTGCGGGTTGTTGATCCACTCGCTCCACGACCCCGCATACAGCTTGCCCAGCGGGTACCCCGCCAGTGCCATGGCAAACAGGTTATGGCAAGCCGTCACCCCTGATCCGCAGTAAGACACCAGCTGCTCCGGCGCCCGCCCACCGAGCTTTTCGGCAAAACGCTGCTTGAGCTGATCCGCTGGCAGAAAGCGCCCATCTGCCCCAATGTTGTCGGTAAACGCCGCGCACTGGGCCCCGGGAATATGCCCCGCCACCGGGTCGATCGGCTCCACTTCACCGCGAAACCGCGGCAAGGCTCGCGCATCGATCAAGGTCAGGTCTGGGCTACCCAGGCGCTTGCCCAAGTGGTCGGCATCGATCAGCAACTTGGCATCCGGCTCACCACTGAAGGTGCCTTCGCGTTTGGGCGGTGAGTCCAGGCTCAACGGCAGGTGCGCCGCATGCCAGGCCTTCAGGCCACCATCGAGGATCGCCACGCCGTTGCGCTTGCCCAACCAGGCCAGCAGCCACCAGGCCCTGGCCGCAAAGGCGCCGGGGCCGTCGTCGTAAAGCACCACCTCGCTGTCGTTGTCCAGGCCCCACTCGCGCAGACGCTCCACCAGCCGGTGCGCATCGGGCAATGGATGGCGCCCGGTGCGCCCCTTGCTCACCGGCCCGCTGAGGTCGCGGTCCAGGTCGGCGAAATGCGCCCCGGCGATATGGCCCTGGGCATAGCTGCGTTGGCCATAGTCCACATCCTCGAGGGCAAAGCGACAGTCGAGGATCACCAACTTGGGCGAGCCCAGACGCTCGGCCAACTGCTGCGGGGTGATCAATTGCGCAAGGGGCATGACAATCTCCTGATCGATGGCACTAGGGCCCTGGGTTACGTTTCCAGAGCCTGGTTGAACGGTACATGGAATTCCTGGCACAGGGCGTCAACAGCAGTGCGCGCACTCTCGGTGACGTAGCCGAGTTCCAGCACCAGCACCTGGTAGACGCCCCGCTTGAAGGCTTCTTCACCCAGGTGCGCGGAATGTTCACGCGTCGTGCTTAGAAAACGAACCCAGGACGTCAGCACAATCCAGGCATTGATGGTCAGCGATTCGATTTGCGCCGGCACCATGGCCAGGATGCCCGCGTCGACAAAGCCGCGGTAGATCGCCTGGCCCTGGCGCAGGCAGCGCTCGGAAAAACGCCGGTAACGGGCGGCAAGTTCTGCATCGCTGTCCAGCAGGTGCTCCAGGTCGCGGTGCAGAAAGCGGTAGTTCCACATCGCCGCCAACAGGGCCTTGAGGTAGAAGCGCTTGTCTTCCACGGTTGCCTTGCGGCCTTGCGGCGGGCGCAAGAAGCTGTCTACCAGTTCTTCATACTGGCTGAACAACAGGGCAATGATCGCCTGCTTGTTGGGGAAGTGGTAATACAGGTTGCCGGGCGAGATTTCCATGTGTGCGGCGATGTGGTTGGTACTGACGCTGCGTTCGCCCTGCTGGTTGAACAGCTCCAGGCTGTTCTGCACGATGCGCTCTCGGGTCTTCATGCGCGGGGCCATGCTCAGCTCCCAGTCTGCAGGCATTCATCAAAGGGTCATCTTACGGCGTATTACAGGTGGAAGCACCGTTCGGCGGCACGGAAAAAGTCGTACCATCGTGCAGACTAGAGTATAGGCTCTAGAAACTCACTGCCCGGATCAGACGCTGCCATGAACGCGCCCAGTGCCTTGCCCCCTGTGCCATCCGACCTCGACCTCGCGGCGGTGTTCGCTGCCCAGCGCCAGGCCTTTGCCGGCGCCCCCCTGCCGCCGGTTGCCCAGCGCCTGCAATGGCTAAGAAGCCTGCGCGAAGCCTTGCTGGCCGGCCAGGCTGGATTGATCGAGGCCATCAGCGAGGACTTTGGCGGGCGTAGCGCCGACGAAACCCTGTTGGCCGAGCTGCTGCCCTCGATACAGGGCCTGCGCCACGCCGAAAGGCACTTGCACCGCTGGATGCGCGCAAGCCCGCGGCGTGTTGGCCTGGCCTTTCAGCCGGCCAGCGCGCACGTGCGTTATCAGCCGCTCGGGGTGGTCGGTATCATCGTGCCGTGGAACTACCCGTTGTTCCTCGCCATCGGCCCGCTGACCTGCGCCCTGGCCGCCGGAAACCGGGTCATGCTCAAGCTCAGCGAAGCCACGCCCGCCAGTGCCCAGGCCGTGAAACACCTGCTGGAGCAGGTGTTTCCCACCGACCTGGTCAGTGTGGTGCTGGGCGAGGTAGAGGTTGGCCAGGCCTTCGCCCGCTTGCCCTTCGACCATCTGCTGTTCACCGGTGCCACCAGTGTGGGCCGGCAGGTCATGCTGGCGGCGGCGCAGAACCTCACCCCGGTCACCCTGGAGCTGGGCGGCAAGTCACCGGCCATCGTGTCGGCCGACGTGCCGCTGGCCAGCGCCGCCGAGCGCATCGCCTTCGGCAAGACCCTGAACGCCGGCCAGACCTGCGTCGCCCCCGACTATGTGCTGGTGCCACGCGACCGGCTGGCCGCCTTCAGCGACGCCTACCAGCGCGCCGTGCGCCGCCTGTACCCACGCATTGCCGACAACCCCGACTACACCGCCATCATCAACCCCCGCCAGCTGCAGCGCTTGCAGCACCTGCTGGACGATGCCCGCGACAAAGGTGCGCAGGTGCTTGACCTGTACCCTGGTGAAACCCGCCAGGGCCGGCGCCTGCCACCCCACCTGCTGCTGGACGTGAACGACAGCATGCAGGTGATGCAGGACGAAATCTTCGGCCCGCTGCTGCCGCTGGTGCCCTACGACAGCCTCGACCAGGCGCTGGCTTACATCAACCAACGCCCGCGCCCTCTGGCGCTGTACTACTTCGGTTACGACCGGGCCGGGCAGGAACATGTGCTGCGCAATACCCACTCCGGCGGGGTATGCCTGAACGACACCCTGCTGCATGTAGCCCAGGACGATCTGCCCTTCGGCGGCATCGGCCCGTCGGGCATGGGCCACTACCATGGCCACGACGGTTTTCTGACCTTCAGCAAGGCCAAGGGGGTACTCGCCAAGCAACGCTTCAACGCCGCACGGCTGATCTACCCACCTTACGGCAAAACCTTGCAGCGCCTGGTCTACAAGCTGTTCATCCGCTAACCACCTGCCCGTGCACTGCCCCGTGGCACACAGCGCATGACAACGAATACGGCGCCTGTCTATAGTGCCATCAGCTGGCCGCATGACTTGGCCGGGCGCAATCGCTGCGCTACCATCCGACTCCCCAACGCACTCCAGCCAGGATGACGCGATGAACCGAGTGTTGTACCCGGGTACTTTCGACCCCATTACCAAAGGCCATGGAGACCTGGTCGAGCGCGCCTCGCGCTTGTTCGACCACGTGATCATCGCGGTGGCGGCCAGCCCGAAGAAAAACCCCCTGTTCCCGCTGGAGCAGCGGGTGGCGCTAGCCCGTGAGGTCACCAAGCACCTGCCCAATGTCGAAGTCATCGGCTTCTCCTCCCTGTTGGCGCATTTCGCCAAGGAACAGGGCGCCAACGTCTTCCTGCGTGGCCTGCGTGCGGTGTCCGACTTCGAGTACGAGTTCCAGCTGGCGAACATGAACCGGCAACTGGCCCCCGATGTCGAGAGCCTGTTCCTGACGCCTTCGGAGCGTTATTCGTTCATTTCCTCGACCCTGGTCCGGGAAATCGCTGCACTGGGCGGTGATATCAGTAAATTCGTCCACCCGGTGGTGGCCGAAGCGCTGACTGAACGCTTCAAGAAAGCAAGCCCGAGCGCCTGATTATCGCGCCCGCGTGCACTGCGGGCGCGAATGCGGCACAATTGTGCCCATTGCGTTGAACATGCCCAGGCGATGAGCCCCGGCCGGAGTCCCCATGTCCCTGATAATCACCGACGATTGCATCAATTGCGACGTCTGCGAACCCGAGTGCCCGAACGAGGCCATCTCCCAAGGCGAAGAGATCTACGTGATCGACCCAAACCTGTGCACCCAGTGCGTGGGCCATTACGACGAGCCTCAGTGCCAGCAGGTGTGCCCGGTCGACTGCATCCCGCTGGATGAAGCGCACCCGGAAAGCGAAGAACAGCTGATGGCCAAGTACCGCCGGATTACCGGCAAGGCCTGATCGCCGTCTGGCAAGGGCTTCGCCCTTGTTCGCGGGTAAACCCGCTCCCACAGGTAACTCACTGGCCTACAGGCCTGCACCGTACCTGTGGGAGCGGGTTTACCCGCGAATTGGGCCGCAAAGCGGCCCCCAGCCTTACCGCTGGCAGCGCGGGCAATACACGCTCGCCCGCTGCCCCAGCTTCACCTCGCGCAACTCCGTGCCGCACACCTTGCACGGCTGCCCGCCTCGTCCGTAGACGAACAATTCCTGCTGGAAGTACCCCGGCTGCCCATCGCCACCGATGAAGTCGCGCAGGGTGGTACCACCGCGCTCGATCGCCGCCGCCAGCACCCGCTTGATCTCGATCGCCAGCTTCAGGTAGCGCGCCCGTGAAATCCCGCCCGCCTCCCGACGTGGGTCGATACCTGCGGCAAACAGCGCTTCGGTGGCGTAGATGTTGCCCACCCCCACCACCACCGCGTTGTCCATGATGAACGGTTTGACTGCCATCGACCGCCTGCGGGACAGCTGGAACAGGCGCTCACCGTCAAACAGATCCGTCAGCGGCTCAGGGCCGAGGCGCAGCAGTAGCTCGTGGTTCAGCGGGTCCAGGCTCCACAGCATGGCACCAAAGCGGCGCGGGTCGGTGTAGCGCAGCATCAGCCCCGACTCCAGCTCGATGTCGACATGTTCATGCTTGGCCGCCGGCAAACCCAGCTCGACCAGCCGCAAGTTGCCCGACATGCCCAGATGGCTGATCAGCGTACCAACCTCGGCATTGATCAACAGGTACTTGGCGCGCCGCTCGACACTGACAATGCGCTGCCCCGACAGGCGCACATCCAGGTCTTCCGGGATTGGCCAGCGCAAGCGCCGGTCACGCACCACCACGCGGCTGACGCGCTGGCCCTCCAGGTGGGGCGCAATACCGCGCCGGGTGGTTTCAACTTCTGGCAATTCCGGCATGTGTCAGTGCCCGCTCAGCTCGCGAATGTTCTGTTTGAGGTTTTCGAAATCGTATTCCGACAGACCGATGTAATCGAGCACCAGCGGGCCGACCACGTTCCATTCGTGGTCCACCGCCTGGTTGCCGAGCACCCGGTAGGACGCGCAGATGTGCTCGGCCATCTTCAGTACCGCCAGCAGGTTTTTCAGCTGGCTCTGGGCATTGCGCGAGCTCTCGTCGCGGAACACCGCCAGGGCGTTGTGATGGTTGGCGATGGCTGCCGTGAGGTGCTCAGGCAGGCGCCACGACTTGGCGGTGAAATAACCGACCACCGAATGGTTGGTGTTGAACACGCGGTTTTCGGTGTCGACCACCCGCGTTTCTTCGTCGGCCTGGGCATAGGCCTGCACCAGCACATCCATATAGTCGGGGAAGCGCTTGAGCATCAGCGGCACGCCACAGTCATGGAACAGGCCCAGGGTGTAAGCCTCGTCCGCGGGCTGGATACCGGTGCGCTTGGCGAGCGTCAGGCAGGTCATCGCCACATCCTGGGCGGTGTCCCAGAAGCGGTTGAGGGTGACGATGGTCTCGTCGCTCATCTCGCCCTTGATCGATTGGGCATTGATCAGGTTGATGATCGAACGGCTGCCCAGGAGGTTCACCGCGCGCTGAATCGAGCCGATCTTGTTGGAAAGGCCGAAGTGCGGGGAATTGACCAGCTTGAGCAAGGCGCCCGAGAGCCCCGGGTCCTGGGAAATCAGCTTGGCGATGGTTTCCAGGTCCGGGTCAGGCATGTACTGCTCGAACTGCAGGTCGACCATGATCTGCGGTTGCGGCGGGATGGTGATGCCTTGCAAGGCTTGCTGGATCTGTTCGGCGCTGAGTTCTTGGGACATACGTGCACACTCGTTTAGGACCGGGGATTTTAACCCTCTCTGCGCTCGCCGTGACAGGTGCAGCGCCTGGGAAATCGAGCGCCGCGCGGGCGGCGCTCGATCTCCCAGGCGCTGCACCTCTAAAGGCGAAAGCACCGCAGACACGCTATACTCCCGCTCTTTTTTCCGGAGCGACGTCATGTCCCTGCCCAGCCTTCGCCTCAAAGCCAATGCCGACCGCCGCCTGCGCGCCGGCCACCTGTGGGTCTACAGCAACGAAGTCGACGTCACCGCGACCCCGCTGCAAGGCTTTCAGGCCGGTCAGCAGGCCGTTCTCGAGGCGGCCAACGGCAAGCCGCTGGGCATCGTCGCACTCAGCCCCAACAACCTGATCTGCGCCCGCCTGCTGTCGCGCGACATCAAGCTGCCGCTGGACAAGTCGCTGCTGGTGCACCGCCTGAACGTCGCCCTGTCGCTGCGCGAGCGCCTGTTCGACAAGCCGTGCTACCGCCTGGTCTACGGCGATTCCGACCTGCTGCCGGGCCTGGTGGTCGACCGCTTCTTCGACATCCTCGTGGTGCAATTGGCCTCGGCCACCATGGAAGCGCACAAGGACGACGTGATCGCGGCCCTGGTGCAGGTGCTCAAGCCCAGCGGCATCCTGTTCAAGAACGACTCCGCCGCGCGTGACGCCGAAGGCCTGCAGCGCTATGTCGAGACCGTCTACGGCGAAGTACCGGACTGGGTGGCGCTGGAAGAGAACGGCGTCAAGTTCGAAGCCCCGGTGCGTGAAGGCCAGAAAACCGGCTGGTTCTACGACCACCGCATGAACCGCGCGCGCCTGGCGCCGTACGTGAAAGGCAAGCGTGTACTCGACCTGTTCAGCTACATCGGTGGCTGGGGCGTGCAGGCCGGTGCCTTCGGCGCCAGCGAAGTGTTCTGTGTCGATGCCTCGGGCTTTGCCCTCGATGGCGTGGAGCGTAACGCGGCACTGAACGGCATCAGCGAGAAGCTGACCTGCATCGAAGGCGACGTGTTCGAAGCCCTGCGCGAGCTCAAGGCTGCCGAAGAGCGCTTCGACGTGATCATTGCCGACCCACCCGCCTTCATCAAGCGCAAGAAGGACCTGAAAAACGGCGAAGCGGCTTACCGCCGCCTGAACGAACAGGCCATGCGCATGCTGAACAAGGACGGCATCCTGGTCAGCGCTTCGTGCTCGATGCACTTGCCCGAGGACGACCTGAACAACATCCTGCTGACCAGCGCCCGCCACCTGGACCGCAACATGCAGCTGCTCGAGCGCGGCGGCCAGGGCCCGGACCACCCGGTGCACCCGGCCATCGCCGAAACCCGCTACATCAAGAGCATCACGTGCCGCTTGCTGCCAAATAGCTGATATCTGCTACAAAGGGCCGCCCAGCGGCCCTTTCCTGCTGCAAACTCCCCGCCAACCATCCATATCTGCATTCCCTCACCGCGCCAGCGGTGTAGAATCGGCCTATTCATCGCCAGTCATCCCCGGCGGGTTTATGAGCTCTGGCCAAGCACGCGGCGATCCCGTGCTGTCTTCGGCCCCATCCGTGCCAGTGGCAACCGGCCTGCGGCACAAAGGACAAGAGAAGCTCACTCCCCTTTATGTGACCTGATTAAGCCGCCAGGAGTGTTTCATGCCTGATTATCGTTCCAAGACTTCCACCCAAGGCCGCAACATGGCCGGCGCCCGTGCCCTGTGGCGCGCTACCGGGATGAAGGACGAAGATTTCAAGAAACCGATCATCGCCATCGCCAACTCGTTCACCCAGTTCGTCCCGGGCCACGTGCACCTGAAGGACCTGGGCCAGCTGGTTGCCCGCGAAATCGAACGCGCCGGTGGCGTGGCCAAGGAATTCAACACCATCGCGGTCGATGACGGCATCGCCATGGGCCACGACGGCATGCTGTACTCGCTGCCAAGCCGCGAGATCATTGCCGACGCCGTGGAATACATGGTCAACGCCCACTGCGCCGACGCCATCGTGTGCATCTCCAACTGCGACAAGATCACCCCCGGCATGCTGATGGCGGCCCTGCGCCTGAACATCCCGGTGATCTTCGTTTCCGGTGGCCCGATGGAAGCCGGCAAGACCAAACTGGCCAGCCACGGCCTGGACCTGGTCGACGCCATGGTCATCGCCGCCGACTCCACGGCGTCCGACGAAAAAGTCGCCGAATACGAGCGCAGCGCCTGCCCGACCTGCGGTTCGTGTTCCGGCATGTTCACCGCCAACTCGATGAACTGCCTGACCGAGGCCCTGGGCCTGGCCCTGCCGGGCAACGGTTCGACCCTGGCCACCCACGCCGACCGCGAGCAGCTGTTCCTCACTGCCGGCCGCACCATTGTCGAGCTGTGCAAGCGCTACTACGGCGAGAACGACGAGTCGGTCCTCCCGCGCAGCATCGCCAACTTCAAGGCGTTTGAAAACGCCATGATGCTGGACATCGCCATGGGCGGCTCGACCAACACCATCCTGCACCTGCTGGCCGCAGCCCAGGAAGGCGAAGTCGAATTCGACCTGCGGGACATCGACCGCCTGTCGCGTAAAGTGCCGCAACTGTGCAAAGTGGCGCCGAACATCCAGAAGTACCACATGGAAGACGTGCACCGCGCCGGCGGCATCTTCAGCATCCTCGGTTCGCTGGCCCGTGGCGGCCTGTTGCACACCGACCTGCCGACCGTGCACAGCCGCAGCATGGAAGAAGCCATCGCCAAATGGGACATCACCCAGACCGATGACGAAGCCGTGCACACCTTCTTCAAGGCCGGCCCTGCCGGTATCCCGACCCAGACTGCGTTCAGCCAGTCGACCCGTTGGGAAACCCTTGATGACGACCGCGAAAACGGCTGCATCCGCAGCTTCGAGCACGCCTACTCGCAAGAAGGCGGCCTGGCTGTGCTGTACGGCAACATCGCCGTTGACGGTTGCGTGGTGAAAACCGCCGGTGTCGACGAATCGATCCACGTGTTCGAAGGCAATGCCAAGATCTTCGAGAGCCAGGACAGCGCCGTGCGCGGCATCCTCGCCGACGAAGTGAAGGCCGGCGACATCGTGATCATCCGCTACGAAGGCCCGAAAGGCGGCCCGGGCATGCAGGAAATGCTGTACCCGACCTCGTACCTGAAGTCCAAAGGCCTGGGCAAGGCCTGCGCCCTGCTCACCGACGGCCGCTTCTCGGGCGGCACCTCGGGCCTGTCGATCGGCCACGCCTCGCCGGAAGCCGCTGCTGGCGGCGCCATCGGCCTGGTCCGTGATGGCGACAAGGTGTTGATCGACATCCCCAACCGTTCGATCAACCTGCTGGTCAGCGACGAAGAGCTGGCCGAGCGCCGCATCGAGCAGGACAAGAAGGGCTGGAAGCCCGCTGAAGTGCGCCCACGCAAGGTGACCACCGCGCTGAAGGCCTACGCCCTGCTGGCGACCAGTGCCGACAAGGGTGCGGTGCGCAACAAGGCGATGCTGGAAGGGCTCTGAGGCTTTTTTAGCGTGAAAGAAGAACCGGCGCCCTGGGTGCCGGTTTTTTTATGCCTGTTCCGGCCCCTTCGCGGGTAAACCCGCTCCCACGGGTACTACACTGATTTCAGATTCTGTGGCGCACCTGTGGGAGCGGGTTCACCCGCGAAGAGGCCGGAACAGACAACACAACAACTACTGAATCTGCTCCGGCGTCACGATCACCCAGTTCTTGTCCGCCGTCACCGGCAACCCTTCCTTGGCCTGCGCCGCCGCATTCCTGGTAATCATGCCGTTAAGCTGGTCCATGTACTTGGCCTTGCGGTTTATCCACAGGTGGATGCCACCTTTGCCCACATCCACCCCGTGGAACTGCATGTAGCCATCGCTGGTCGGCGTGTCGCCGCCCACCAGCACCGGCTTCTTCCATTCATCGATGTAGGTCAGGATGGCCGCCTGCTTGCCCGCCATCCAGGTAGCCGGGGTCCACAGGTACGGGGTCAGCTCCAGCCCTTCGTTGGCCTTGGCATCGTAGTGGCCAGCAGTGATCTGCTTGCGTGCCGTGGTCAGTTGGCCATTACTGCGGTCCTTTAGCAGCAGGCTCACGCCGATCACGTTCTGCGGCTTCACGTTGTAGCCGTACCTGGGGTCCGAGGCGACCATGCGCACCAGCTCTTCGGAGGCCGCCGAAATCACGTACACCTCGATGCCATTCTCCATCAGCTTGTTGTACAGCTCGGCCTGGCCCTTGAAGACCTTGGGCGGCTGTACCTCGATGGTCTTGACCTGGTCGCCTTCGTAATAAGTACTGGGGATCGGCTTGGTAGAAGCCATCAGTTCATCCACCTGCACCTTCAACTCCTTCAGGGTAAAACCCGAGAACACCTGGGCCACCCACGGGTAGCAGACCATGTCGTCGACTTCGCACAACCGGTAGTAGTAGCTGAACAGGCTTTCCTTGTGCTCGGCAGTGTCCTTGAACGGCATCAGCTTCAGCGACGGGTCAAGCTTGTCGCGGCTCAGCAGGCCCTTGTTTTCCATGAACGGCAGCAAGGCTTCTTCAAGGTCATAGCGGTAGCTGGTGTTGTCCATGTCGAACACCGCGTAGTTACCCTTGTTGGCGTTGGCTGCAATCATGCTGTCGAGCTGCCGGGCGGCCTCAGCAGGCCAATGTTTGAGCTCGGTGGCGAAGGTTTCGATACTGAACAGCAGGGACAGGCCGATGGCGGCGGCTTTCACAGCGACTTTCATGTACGAATCTCCTGAAATGACCCAGAAACGCTAGTGCAACAATCCCCACTGCCAACCCTCGATAACGACCTCTATACAGCCGCAAACGCCGCGTTCATTGCAATCCGCGACACTTCGTTATTCCATAAACGACTATGCAAATTCCATTTGGGTATAAATTCGTTTGTTTTCAGGCTGTTAGCATTTCCGTTCGCAATCGCTCACAGAGGCGATGCCACCTCTGCTTTTTTCTGCTGGAGCTTCAATGAACCTGCCGCTGTCACTTAACCTGCTGGCGTTCCTGGCCCTGTTGCTGGGCCTGGCACAAACCCGCCGCACCGACTGGAGCCTGGCCAAGAAGGTACTGCTGGGCCTGGTGCTGGGCGTCGTCTTCGGCCTCGCCCTGCACACGATCTACGGCGCTGGCCACCCCGTGCTCAAGGCCACCATCGCCTGGCTCGACCTGGTCGGCAACGGCTATGTCGGCCTGTTGCAGATGATTGTCATGCCGCTGATCTTCGCCTCGATCCTCAGCGCCGTTGCGCGCCTGCACAATGCCTCGTCGCTGGGCCGCATCAGCGTACTGAGCATCGGCACCCTGCTGCTGACCACCGCCATTGCCGCGCTGATCGGCATCGTGCTGACCAACCTGTTCGGCCTGAGTGCCGAAGGCCTGGTGGCCGGTGTGCAGGAAAGCGCGCGCATGCAGGTTATCCACAGCGACTACGCCGGCAAGGTCGCCGACCTGAATATCCCGCAGTTGCTGCTGTCGTTCATCCCCAGCAACCCGGTGGGTGACCTGGCGCGGGCCAAGCCGACGTCGATCATCAGCGTGGTGATCTTCGCCGTGTTCGTCGGCCTGGCCGCGCTGCAGCTGATCAAGGACGATGCCGAGAAAGGCGAGCGCGCCCTGTCGGCCATCGACACCCTGCAAGCCTGGGTGATGCGCCTGGTGCGGGTGGTAATGAAACTGACCCCGTATGGCGTGCTGGCGTTGATGACCAAGGTGGTGGCCAGCTCGAACATGGAAGACATCCTCAAGCTGGGCAGCTTTGTGGTGGTGTCGTACCTGGGGCTGGGGCTGATGTTCGTGGTGCATGCCGTGATCCTGGCTGCGACCGGTGTGAGCCCGCTGCGCTTCTTCCGCAAAGTATGGCCGGTGCTGACCTTCGCCTTCACCAGCCGCTCCAGCGCCGCCAGCATTCCGCTGAACATCGAAGCGCAAACCCGCCGCCTGGGTGTGCCGCAGTCGATCGCCAGCTTCAGCGCATCGTTCGGCACCACCATTGGCCAGAACGGCTGCGCCGGCCTCTATCCCGCCATGCTGGCGGTGATGGTGGCACCGGCAGTGGGCATCGATACCTTCGACCCGTTGTGGATCGCTACCTTGGTCGCCATCGTCACGTTGAGTTCGGCTGGGGTTGCCGGCGTGGGTGGCGGTGCCACCTTTGCCGCGCTGATCGTGCTGCCGGCCATGGGCTTGCCGGTGGAGCTGGTGGCGTTGCTGATTTCGGTGGAGCCGCTGATCGACATGGGGCGTACGGCGCTGAACGTGAACGGTTCGATGACCGCGGGCGTGGTCACCAGCCAGCTGCTGAAAGAGACCGACAAGGACGTGCTGGCCGGCGATGAGCATGCCGAATTGAGCCACTCCTGACAGATCGCCGGGGGCGCTTCGCGCCCCCGACAATCTCAAACCTTGTCCCAAACCTCGAAGTGATAAGCAGGCTTACCTTCCTCAGCCTGTGCCTCACTCGACTCCAGCGTCCAATGCTCCTCATCAAACGCAGGGAACCAGGCATCCCCTTCCGGCGCCATTTCCACCCGCGTCAGGTACATGCGGCTGACCAGCCCTTTCTCCAGCGCCTGCCCATACAACTGCGCCCCGCCAATCAGCATCAGTTCTTCAACGCCCTGCTCGCGCGCCCACTGCTCGGCCCGCACCAGCGCCTCTTCAAGCGACGCAAATACCTCCGCGCCTGTCAGTTCAAGGCCGGGCTGGCGGCTGACGACGATATTCAACCGCCCAGGCAGCGGCCGCCCCAGCGAATCCCAGGTCTTGCGCCCCATGATGATCGGCTTGCCCAGGGTGGTGGCCTTGAAGTACTTGAAATCCCCCGGCAAATGCCAGGGCATGGAGTTGTCGATGCCAATCACGCGGTTCTCGGCGTAAGCCGCGATCAGGCTAAGGGGGAGTGATGTATTCATGCCAGCGAGGATAGCACCGGGCGTGTGGGTTATGCTTCTGCCCTGACCTGTGCAATGGAAGACCATGTGACTGAACCGACTCCACTGGACAAGCGCTGGCTCACCGAAGCGGTACGCCTGCGCGAGGAACACGCCGGCCCCCTGGAGGACCAGGAAGCCAACCGCCGCGCCCGCCAGTTGGGCGGCGACCTGGCGGCCCGCATCGAAACCCGTGCACTGTTCCTGGCCGAACGCGACGGCATGAGCGCCGCCCTGCGCCACTGGAAGCAAGGTGCGCGCCTGGCGCTGCTGGCCTTGTTGGTGATGGCCGTGCTCAGCGGCGCGGGCCTGGCCCTGGCCGCCCTGGGTGATGGGCAGCGACCGGTAAACGTATTCTGGGCCCTGGGCAGCCTGCTCGGGCTGAACCTGCTGATGCTGCTGGGCTGGGCCATCGGTTTTGCCCTGAGCGGCGAGCATGGCGCGGGGCTGGGGCGCCTGTGGCTATGGCTGAGTGAACGCTTTGCCCGCGATGCCCAGGCCGCACACCTGGCACCTGCACTGCTGGTGCTGCTGCAACGCCAACGCCTTAACCGCTGGCTGCTTGGCCTGCTGGTGCATGGCCTGTGGCTGCTGGCCATGCTCACCGCCCTGGGCATGCTGCTGGCCTTGCTGGCGACTCGGCGCTATGGCTTTGTCTGGGAAACCACGCTGCTTGCCGCCGACCCGTTCATCCACCTGACCCAAGCGCTGGGTGCCCTGCCTTCACTGCTGGGCTTTGCCGTGCCCGACGAAGCCATGATCCGCGCCAGCGGCGACACCATGCCGGCCCTGGAGCAAGCCCGGCAGGCCTGGGCCAGCTGGTTGCTAGGGGTGGTGCTGGTGTATGGCCTGTTACCACGCCTGGTACTGGCCGCATTGTGCCTGTGGCGCTGGCGCCAGGGCCGCGAGCGCCTGGCGCTGGACCTGAGCCTGCCCGGCTACGCGCAACTGCGTGATGCACTGATGCCACGCAGCGAACGCATCGGCGTGCAGGACGCCGCGCCCGAGGCCCTGCCACAGTTTGCCGCCGGCCAGCTGGAAAGCGGCAGCAGCGGTGCCCTGCTGGTGGGGCTGGAACTGGACGACCAGCGCCCCTGGCCGCCCGCCTTGCCGAAAAGCGTGATCGATGCCGGCGTGCTCGACAGCCGCGAGTCGCGCAACCGGCTGCTCGAACAACTCAGCCGCTTCCCCCCGGCACGCCTGGCCATCGCCTGCGACCCCCGGCGCTCGCCCGACCGCGGCAGCCTGGCGCTGCTCGCCGAACTGGCACGCAATGCCGGCGCAACCCGTATCTGGCTGCTGCAGGCTGCACCGGGCCAGGCCGTCGATGCCCAGCGCCTCGGCGATTGGCACGAAGCCCTGGACCGCCTTGGCCTGCAGCATGCCGACACCTCACCACTGACCTGGCTGGAGCATGGCCATGACTGAGCCACTGAAACTGGCCGTGGTCGGCCATACCAACGTCGGCAAGACTTCGCTACTGCGCACGCTGACCCGTGACGTCGGCTTTGGCGAAGTGTCCCACCGCCCCAGTACCACCCGCCATGTAGAAGGTGCGCGCTTGTCGGTGGACGGCGAACCCTTGCTGGAGCTGTACGACACCCCGGGCCTGGAGGACGCCATTGCCCTGCTCGACTACCTCGAGCGGCTGGAACGCCCGGGCGAGCGCCTGGACGGCCCGGCCCGCCTGGAGCGCTTTCTGCAGGGCAGCGAAGCGCGCCAGCGTTTCGAGCAGGAGGCCAAGGTGCTGCGCCAGTTGCTGGCCAGCGATGCCGGCCTGTATGTAATCGATGCGCGCGAGCCGGTGCTGGCCAAGTACCGCGATGAACTGGAAGTGCTGGCCAGCTGCGGCAAGCCATTGCTGCCGGTGCTCAACTTCGTCGCCAGCCACCAGCACCGCGAGCCGCAATGGCGTGAAGCCCTTGCCCGGCTTGGCCTTCACGCGTTGGTGCGGTTCGACAGCGTGGCCCCTCCCGAGGATGGCGAGCGCCGCTTGTACGAAAGCCTGGCCCTGCTGCTGGAGGACGCCCGCCCAGCCCTGCAACGGCTGATCGAGGACCAGCAGGCACAGCGCCTGGCCCGCCAGCACAGTGGCAAGCGCCTGATCGCTGAGCTGCTGCTGGACTGCGCCGCCTGCCGGCGCAGTGTAGAGGCCGAACCTGCGGCCGAAGCGCGTGCCATAGAGGCGCTGCGCCAGGACATACGCCAACGTGAACAGCGTTGTGTCGAAGCCTTGCTCAAGCTGTATGCCTTCCGCCGTGAAGATGCCCATGCCAGCGATTTGCCGTTGCTCGATGGCCGCTGGGGCGATGACCTGTTCAATCCTGAAACCCTGAAGCTGCTGGGCGTGCGCCTGGGCAGCGGCGTGGCGGCCGGAGCTGCAGCCGGGGCCGGGGTCGATCTGCTGGTCGGCGGGCTTACCCTCGGCGCGGCAGCGCTGGCCGGGGCGATTGCCGGCGGCGCGCTGCAGACGGCGCGCAACTATGGCTCGCGGTTGCTGGGCAAGCTCAAGGGCAAGCGCGAGCTGACCGTGGACGACACGGTATTGCGCCTGCTGGCTTTGCGTCAGCAGCAGTTGATGGTGGCGCTGGATAACCGCGGGCATGCGGCGCAAGACAGCATCAGGCTGGGTGAGCTGGATGAGAAGGCCTGGCGCGAGGGCAAGTTGCCAGAGGCACTGGTGAAGGCCCGGGCGCATCCGCAGTGGTCCACCCTCAACCCAGGGGCAAAGCTGAATCAGGCTGAGCGGCAGGAACAGCTGGAGGCACTGGTTTCCCAATTTTGAGTGGCCAGGTCTGGCCCCTTCGCGGGCACGCCCGCTCCCACAGCGATAGCGCACAGCCATGGACCTGCGCAGTACCTGTGGGAGCGGGCATGCCCGCGAAGAGGCCGGTACAGGTTACTGCTGGGCCACCTTCTCCGACTTGCCGTCGTAGCGCTTGCGCCACTCGGCCAGAATCTGGTCACGGTTCTGCGATGCCCAGGCAAAGTCGTTCTTGATCAGGCGCTGCTCATAGTCCGCCGGCAGCTCGGTCTGTGGCTTGGCGATGCCCGGCGCGGCCAGCACGGCGAAGTTTTCCTTGTACAGCTCCATGGCCGCCGGGCTGGCCGAGAAATCAGCCAGGCGCTTGGCCGCATCCGCCTTGGGCGAGCCCTTGATCACCGCAGTCGCCTCGATCTCCCAGCCCAGGCCTTCCTTGGGCAGCACGATGTCCAGCGGCGCGCCCTGGCGCTTGAGCTGCACGGCCGGGTACTCGAACGAGATACCGATCGGGAACTCGCCCGCAGCCGCCAGCTTGCATGGCTTGGAGCCGGAGTGAACGTACTGGCCGATGTTCTGGTGCAGCGCGTCCATGTAGGCCCAGCCTTGCGGCTCGCCAAAGGTCTGCAGCCAGGCGCTCACGTCAAGGAAGCCGGTACCCGACGAGGCCGGGTTCGGCATGACGATCTTGCCCTTGTACTCAGGCTTGGTCAGGTCCTGCCAGCTCACCGGCTTGCTCAGGCCCTGCTTCTCGGCCTCGATGGTGTTGAAGCAGATGGTCGCGGCCCACACGTCCATACCCACCCAGGCTGGTGGGTTGGCAGCGTCGCGGTAGTTGCCGGAAATCTTGCCCAGGTCCTTGGGTGCATAGGCTTCCAGCATGCCGTTCTGGTCAAGAATGGCCAGGCTGGACGCCGCCAGGCCCCACACCGCGTCGGCTTGCGGGCGGTCTTTTTCGGCCAGCAGCTTGGCGGTGATGATGCCGGTGGAATCGCGGACCCACTTGATCTCGATGTCAGGGTTGGCCTTCTCGAAGGCCTGCTTGTAGCTCTTGAGCTGCTCGGCTTCCAGCGCGGTGTAGACCGTCAGCTGGGTACCGGCGGCCGAAGCCTGCAGGCTGAACACGGCGCAAACGGCAGCGGCAAGTGCAAGGTGCTTGTACATGGGTAGGTTCCTTACAGGTCAGACGGTCGCGGCGCGTTGGCGCCAGGCTTGGGAGCGGCGCAGCAGGCCGCGTGAGGCTGCGGCCAGCAGCAGTGAAGCGCCGGCACTGGTCAGCAGAATCAGGGTGGACATGGCGGCGGCACCGCCAACGTTGCCGGCGTCATCCATGTTCAGCACGGCAACGGCCGCCAGGATGGTGTCGGGGCTGTACAGGAAGATCGCCGCCGACACGGTGGTCATCGCCGAAACGAACAGGTAGCGGATGATGTCCAGCAGCGCCGGCAGGCAGATCGGTACGGTCACGCGCAGGAAGTGCTTGTACAGCGGCGCCTTCAGCGACAGCGCGGCGGCCTCGAACTCGCCATCAAGCTGGCGCAGCGCGGTGGTTGCGGTCATCTGCGCAGTGGTCAGGTAATGGGCGATGGTGCACACCACCAACAGCCCCATGCTGCCGTACAGCACATGCAGCGGGTTGCCGTTCAGGTTGAAGAAGAAGACGTAACCCAGGCCCAGCACCAGGCCCGGCACGGCCATGGGGATGAAGCTGAGCAGGCGCAGCACCTGGTTGAGCAGCCGCTGGCCCTGGGTCTTCTCCATCAGGTAGGCACCGGTGAAGATCACGATGCTGCCGATCAGCGCGGTGCCGATGGCCATGCTCACGCTGTTGCGGTAGGCCAGCCAGCCGCCACCTGCGGTGTCTTCGAACATGTAGTGCCGCAGCGACAATGACAGGTTGTACGGCCAGAACGTGACCAGCGACGAATACACCGCCATGCCGATCACCAGCAGCAACACCGCGCACACCAGCAGCACAATGGCCAGGAAGCAGGCATCGCGGCCACGCGATGGCTTGGGCTCGAACACCTGGGCACGGCCGCTCATGGCCTCGCCCTGGCGCCGGCGCAGCCAGGCGTCGACGCTGAAGCTGAACAGGGCCGGCAACAACAGCACCATGCCGATGAGCGCACCACGGCCGAACTGTTGCTGGCCGACAACCGCCTTGTAGGCCTCCAGCGCCAGCACCTGATAGTCGCCACCAACCACCACCGGCACACCGAAGTCGGTGATGGTCAGGGTGAACACCAGGCAGAACGCCGCAAACACCGCCTGGCGCGTGGCCGGCCAGGTGATGCTGGTGAACGCCCGACCTGGGCCGGCGCCCATGCTGGAGGCAGCATCGAACAGCCGAGCATCGGCCAGCGACAGCGCCGACAGCAGAATCATCAGCGCATGCGGGAAGGTGTAGATGGCCTCGCCCAGCACGATGCCCCAGAAGCCGTAAATGTTGTCGCTGAGCAGCCCGCGCAGCAGCCCCTGGTTACCGAACAGGTAGACCAGGGCGATGGCCGGCAGCATCGACGGCGCCAGCAGCGGCAGCAGCGAAATCCCCCGCCACAGGCCCTTGGCCGGGATCAGCGTGCGCTGCAGGGCATAGGCAAACAAGTAGGCCAGCGGCACCACGATGGCCGCGACGGTGAAAGCCACCGACAAGCTGTTGCCCAGCAACCAGTGGAAGTTGTCGCTGGCGAACAGTTCACGGGCTGCCAGCAAGCCGCCGCCCTGGCCCGCGTCAGCGCTGAAGCCACGCCAGAAGATCGCCAGCAGCGGCATCAGCACGGCCAGCACCAACAGGACCAGCAGCAGGCTCTTGCCGCCGACGACGAACAACCGGTCACCCAGGGCGACGCCAGCACGCGCGGCTTTGGCCTGGCTCAGCGGCAGGGACATTGGCGCGGCCATCTCAGGCAAACACCTGCAGGCTCTGCGGCGGCAGCGCCACCCAGATGTCCTGCGAACCCAGGCGCGGCATGGCCTCGGGGGCCACCTCGGCCAGCAGGGCATGGCCTGGCAGGGCCTTGAGCTCAAAACTCATGCGGCAGCGGTTACCGAGGAAGGTGATTTCGCGGACCATGGCCGGGAACAGGTTTTCTTCGTGTACCACCGGGTTGACCGTGATCGCCTCCGGGCGGCAGAACAGCCGGCCGCTGCTGGCCTGGGCCGCCCCCGGGGCCAGGCGCATGTTCATGTCGCCGACCTGGGCATGGCTGTCGCCGCTGCGCTGGAACGGCAGCCAGTTGCCTTGGCCGACGAACTCGGCGACGAACGGCGTGGCCGGCTGGTCGTAGATTTCCTGCGGGGTGGCGTACTGCTCGACCTGGCCGTTGTTCATCACCGCTATGCGGTCGGCCATCAGCATGGCCTCGTCCTGGTTGTGGGTCACCATCAAGGTGGTGATGCCCAGCTGGCGTTGCAGCTGGCGCAGTTCGGTGCACAGGTGCTCGCGCACCCGGGCGTCCAGCGCCGACATCGGCTCATCGAGCAGCAGCAGGGACGGCGACGGCGCCAACGCCCGGGCCAGGGCCACACGTTGCTGCTGGCCGCCGGAGAGCTGGCCTGGGTACTTCTTCTCGCTGCCGCAAAGGCCTACCAGTTCGAGCATTTCGGCCACCCGCTGGCGGGTCTGCTCGCGGCCACTGCCGGTCAGGCCGTAGGCGATGTTGGCTTCGACGGTAAGGTTGGGGAACAGCGCGTAGGACTGGAACAGAATGCCGTAGTCACGGGCCTGGGGCGGCAGCTCGGAGATATCACGCTCGCCGATGTACAGCGTGCCGCGGTCCTGGCGCTCCAGGCCGGCTATGCAGCGCAGCAGGGTGGTTTTGCCACAGCCGGACGGGCCAAGCAGGCACACCAGTTCGCCGGCGGCGATGTCCAGCGATACATCGTTGAGCGCCGTAAAGGCACCGAAGCGCTTGTGGATGTTGCGCACTTGCATCTGTGCGCCGGGGGTGGTGTGGTTCATGGCAGGGCCTCATCGAAGAGATGGGGCCATGCTAGGAAGGCTGTGCGAAGGTTCTGTGGCTTTAAGGCAAAAGCCGGTGATAGTGGTATAGGCAGATTTTGTACTGGCTGTGAGGGCCCTATCGCCGGCAAGCCAGCTCCCACAGGTACACCTGCGCCCTTGAGAGCTATGCAGTCTCTGTGGGAGCTGGCTTGCCGGCGATAGGGCCAGTACAGCCATTAAAGAATTATCAGAAGTGCGAGCCGGCCACTTCCTGCGCCACCCCAAGAAAGGCAGCCGGCAACCGGGCCTGGCGCCGTTCTTTCAGGCAATACAGGTATTCATGCATCACCGGCGCATCCTCCAGCGCCAGCACCCGCAGCTCCGGGTTGTGGGGCACCTCGTGGCGGGCAATCACGCTGATGCCGATGTTGCGCAGCACCGCCTCGCGGATCGACTCGCGGCTGCCGATTTCCAGCAAAGCGCCAGCCTGGACCCCGGCCTCCTGCATCATCTGCTCGGTCAGCTTGCGGGTGGTCGAGCCCTTTTCGCGCATCAACAGGCAATGCCCGGCCACCACGTCGATGGATACCGTCTGGCGATGGGCCAACGGGTGGTTGCGGTGCACCGCCACCACCAGTGGATCGGTGCCCAGCACCCGCCGCACCAGCCGGGCGTCCTCCACCAGTTGCGACGACGCGGCGATATCCACCCGGTAGTCTTCGAGCATTTCCAGCACCTGCTGCGAGTTGCCGATCTCCACCGCTACATCCACCTGCGGCAAGCGTTCGCGGTAGATCTTCACCAGGTCGAGAATGTAGTAAGGCGCCGTGGCGGCGATGCGCAAGCTGCCTTGGGCCTGGCCGCTGTTGCGCAGCTCGAACTCGATGTCGGCCTCCTGTTGCAGCAGCGCCTTGACCATCGGCAGCAGTCGCACGCCCTCTTCGCTCAGCACCAGGCGCCGCCCGCCCCGGTAGAACAGCTCTACCGCGTAGTGGCTTTCCAGGTTGCGGATCTGCGTGGTCACCGTGGGCTGGCTGAGCCCGAGCTTCTTCGCCGCCAGGGTGATGCTGCCCAGGCGGGCCACCATGTAAAAGGCTTTTAGCTCCGAACTCAGCATGCACATCCTCTATTTGCGCAAAAGGCGCAAGCCGTTGAACACCACCAGCAAGCTCACGCCCATGTCGGCGAACACCGCCATCCACAGGGTGGCCATGCCGGCAAAGGTAATCGCCAGGAATATCGCCTTGACGCCCAACGCCAGAACAATGTTCTGCATGAGGATCGCCGCACTTTGGCGCGACAGCCTGACGAAGGCCGGGATTTTCCGCAAGTCGTCGTCCATCAGCGCCACATCGGCCGTTTCGATGGCGGTGTCGGTGCCGGCAGCGGCCATGGCAAAACCGATCTCGGCACGGGCCAGGGCCGGGGCGTCGTTGATGCCGTCACCCACCATGCCCACGCGATGGCCCTGTGCGTACAAGGCTTCGATGGTTTTGAGCTTGTCGCCTGGCAGCAGGTTGCCCTCGGCGCGGTCGATACCCACCACGGCGGCGATGGCCTGGGCGGTATGGGGATTGTCACCGGTCAGCATGACAGTCTTGATGCCCAGCTCATGCAGCTCGGCAATGGCCTGGCGGCTGCTGTCCTTGACCGTATCGGCCACAGCGAATAGGGCCAGCGGGCCACTGCGGTCAAGCAGCAGGACCACGGTCTTGCCCTGGCGCTCTAGCGCATCCAGCTGGGCTTCCAGCTCGGGTGAGCACAGCCCCAGCTCCTCCACCAGGCGGTGGTTGCCCAGGTGGTAGACCTCGCCAGCGATGGTGCCACGCACGCCGCGCCCGGCCAGGGCGGCGAAGTCGTCGACCTCGCTCAAGGCCAGGCCCTGCGCCTTGCCGAACTGGGCAATGGCGTGGGAAACCGGGTGGTCCGAACGCTCGCCCAGGCTGGCGGCCAGCGCTTGGGCGCGGTCTTCGAACAGCGCCACCAGTACCTTGGCGTCGGTCTGCACCGGCTTGCCGTGGGTGATGGTGCCGGTCTTGTCCAAGGCCAGGTAGTCCAGGTGGCGGCCGCCCTCCAGGTACACCCCGCCCTTGATCAGGATGCCTTTGCGCGCAGCAGCGGCCAGGCCGCTGACGATGGTCACCGGGGTGGAGATCACCAGGGCGCACGGGCACGCGACCACCAGCAGCACCAAGGCGCGGTACACCCAGTCGAACCAGGTTGCGGCCATGAACAGCGGCGGGATCACCGCCACGGCCAGGGCGATGGCAAACACCACCGGGGTATAGATACGCGAAAACTGGTCGACGAAGCGCTGGGTAGGCGCCCGCGCGCCTTGCGCTTCCTCCACAGCCTTGATGATCCGCGCCAGGGTCGATTGCCCCGCGCCAGCGGTAACGCGAAACTCCAGCGCACCCGCCTGGTTGATGGTACCGGCGAACAGTTTGTCGCCTACGGCCTTCTCCACAGGCAGGCTTTCGCCGGTGATCGGCGCCTGATCGACGCTGGACTGCCCATTGACCACTTCACCGTCCAGGCCGATGCGTTCGCCGGGGCGCACCCGCACCAAGGCGCCGATGGCCACCTCGCGCACCTCCACCTCGCGCCATTGGCCATCGGCCTGCTGCACCGTGGCCATGTCCGGGGTCAGTTGCATCAGCCCGCTGATGGCATTGCGCGCGCGGTCCAGCGAACGCGCTTCGATCAACTCGGCAACCGTGAACAGCACCATGACCATGGCCGCTTCCGGCCATTGGCCGATCAGCACCGCGCCGGTCACGGCAATACTCATCAGGGCGTTGATGTTGAGGTTGCGGTTTTTCAGGGCAATCCAGCCCTTCTTGTAGGTGCCCAGGCCGCAGCCAAGAATGGCTGCCAGCGCCAGTGCGGCCACCAGCCACTCCGGGGCCAGCGCGGCAAAGTGCACGATTTCGGCGGCGATGGCGGCGACACCCGACAATGCCAGCGGCCACCAGCGGGTCCTGGCCGGTTGTGGCGCGGCGGCGCTACTGTCGCCTTCGGCGTCCAGCGGCTCGGCCTTCATGCCCAAGCTGTCGATGGCCCGCTCAATATCGCCGGTATCGTCCAACGTGTGGCGCACGCCAAGCACGCGGTTGATCAGGTTGAATTCCAGCTGCTCAATACCCGCCAGCTTGCCCAGCTTGTCCTGGATCAGGGTTTGCTCGGTGGGGCAGTCCATGGCCTGGATGCGGAAGCGGCTGAGCTGTGCCTGGGCACTGGCCGTTTCAGTCAACTGCACCAGCGCCGGCGCGGCTTTGGCCCCGCAGCAGCTGTGGCCGTGGGCGGCGTGCCCATGGTCGTCATCGCCATGGGCGTGATCGTGCGGGTGCTTGTGTTCGTGGCTGACAGGCTGGTTCATGGGGTCGTCCTTAAAGTGAGCCTGTTGCCAAGTGAACACCCTGTAGCCACTATAGGGTCAAGCCACTTGTTGGAGATTTCGTGATGAAGATCGGAGAACTGGCCAAAGCCACAGACTGCGCGGTGGAAACCATCCGCTACTACGAGCGTGAAAACCTGCTGCCCGAGCCTGCCCGTACAGAAGGCAACTACCGGCTGTATACCCAGGCCCACGTGGAACGGCTGACCTTCATCCGCAACTGCCGAACCCTGGACATGACCCTGGACGAAATCCGCAGCCTGCTACGCCTGCGCGACAGCCCCGACGACTCGTGCGGCAGCGTCAATGCGCTGATCGACGAACACATCGAGCATGTGCAGGCGCGGATCGATGGCTTGGTGGCGTTACAAGAACAGCTGGTGGAGCTGCGGCGGCGCTGCAATGCGCAGGGCAGTGAGTGCGCGATCTTGCAGCAACTGGAGACGAACGGGGCGGTATCGGTGCCGGATACCGAGCATTCGCATGTCGGGCGAAGCCATGGGCATTGAAGTCGCCGGGGCTGCTTTGCAGCCCATCGCGACACAAGGCCGCTCCTACAGGGGGCGCAATCGCCTGTAGGAGCGGCCTTGTGTCGCGAAAGGGGCGCAAAGCGCCCCCAATAATCTAGAAAATCACACCGCCATCGGCGCTGTCATCGGCGCATGGTGCTCATAGCCTTCCAGCCAGAAATCACTCGGCTCGATCTTCTCCAACCACTCCGGCTCATACTTGCCAGTCTCGGCAAACGCCGGCACACGGTCGCTGATCACCAGCTTCGGCGCTTCCAGTGGCTCGCGCTTGAGCTGCTCGTTCAGCATGTCCAGGTGGTTTTCATACACATGGGCATCGCCGATGAAGTAGGTGAACCAGCGCGGGGTGTAACCGGTCAGGCGGCCGAACAGCGACAGCAGCGCCGCGCCTTCGGTGAGGTTGAACGGTGTGCCCAGGCCCAGGTCGTTGGAGCGGATGTAAAGGGTCAGGGAAATTTCCTTGGTCTCTACATTCGGGTGGAACTGGTACAGCAGGTGACACGGCGGCAGGGCCATTTCGTCCAGTTGCGCGCAGTTCCAGCCGTGGAACAGGATGCGGCGGCTGCCCGGGTCGTTGGCGATGGTGTCCAGGCACTGGCGCACTTGGTCGATGGCCTTGTACAGAATGACGAAGGCGACGCCGTCCTCTTCGTCCTGGGCGATACGGCGAAAGCCTGCCTTCTCGGCCATTTCGACAGCGGCCGGGTTGCTAAGCGGGATGCGCTTGTAGCCTGGCCACTGGCGCCATTGCACGCCGTAGATCTCGCCCAGGTCGTCATGGCCCTGGCGGAACGGGTTGGCCAGCCACTGGGCGTTCTCGTTGGCGTTCTGGTCCCAGACCTTGCAGCCCAGCTCACGGAATTCACCGGCGTTTTTCACGCCCCGCAGGAAGCCGACCATCTCGCCGATCGCCGACTTGAACGCCAGCTTGCGCGTGGTGATGGCCGGGAAGCCCTTCTGCAGGTCGAAGCGCAGCATGGCGCCCGGCATGCTGATGGTACGGATGCCGGTGCGATTGCCTTGCAACGTACCGTTCTCGATGACTTCACGGACCAGATCTAGATACTGTTTCATGACTTTCCTGTAACAAGAACGGCAGGAGGATCGCCCCTGCCGTGAAAATCATACGGCTGGATTTGCCGTAGGTTTGCGGTTGTAGGCCAACCAGATCAAGAAGATGCCGCCGACGATCATCGGCACGCAGAGCAACTGACCCATGGTCAACCAGCCGAAGGCAATGTAGCCAAGCTGGGCATCAGGCACCCGCACAAACTCCACGATAAAGCGGAAAATGCCGTAGAACAGCGCGAACATGCCGGAAACGGCCATGGTCGGGCGCGGTTTGCGCGAGTACAACCAGAGAATCACGAATAATGCCACACCTTCCAGGGCAAACTGGTACAGCTGCGACGGATGACGGGGCAACTGGGCAGGGTCGCTGAACGGCGGGAACACCATCGCCCACGGTACGTCGGTCGCCTTGCCCCACAGCTCGGCGTTGATGAAGTTGCCGATACGCCCGGCACCCAGGCCGATCGGCACCAGCGGGGCAACGAAGTCCATCAGCTCGAAGAACGACTTGTTGTTGCGCTTGCCGAACCACAAGGCCGCCAGCATCACCCCGATGAAGCCGCCGTGGAACGACATGCCGCCCTTCCACACCTCGAAGATCAGCGTCGGGTTGGCCAGGTAGGCATGCAGGTCGTAGAACAGCACATAACCCAGGCGGCCACCGACGATCACCCCCATCGATAGCCAGAACACCAGGTCGGACAGCTTCTCGCGGCTCCAGGTGGGGTCGAAGCGGTGCAGCCGGCGCGAAGCCAGCAGCCAGGCGCCGCCGATGCCGATCAGGTACATCAGCCCGTACCAATGGATTTTCAGCGGCCCGATGGCCAAGGCCACGGGATCTATCTGCGGGTAAGGCAGCATGGAACTTCCTCTCGATTCAAATCAAAAAGCTGAGGCCGACACAGAACAGCAGCGCTGCGAACAGGCGTTTCAACAAACGGGGCGACAGCTTGTGCGCCAGGCGCGCGCCAAAGCGGGCGAAAAACATGCTGGTCACGGCAATGCCGACCATCGCCGGCAGGTATACGTAACCCAGGCTGTGGGCCGGCAGGTGCTCCTCGTGCCAACCCAGCAGCATGAAGCTCAGGGCACTGGCCACGGCAATCGGCAGGCCACAGGCCGAGGACGTGGCCACCGCCTGCTGCATGGGCAGGCTGCGCCAGGTCAGGAACGGCACGGTCAGCGAACCACCGCCGATGCCGAAAATGGCCGACGCCCAGCCGATTACCCCGCCGGCCCCGATCAATGCAGGTTTGCCGGGAATGCCACGACTGGCCTTGGGCTTGAGGTCCAGCGCCATCTGCGCGGCGATGACCAGGGCGAACACGCCAATGATCTTTTGCAGCAGCGGGCCCTGGATCAGCGAGGCGGTCTTGGCCCCCACACCTGCCCCCAGGAGGATGCCGAGGGTCATCCAGGCGAAGATCGGCCATTGCACCGCACCCTTGCGATGGTGCTCAAGCACAGCGTTGATCGAAGTGAACACGATGGTTGCCAGTGACGTGCCGACTGCCAGGTGGGTCAGCACCGAAGCATCGAAGCCCTGCAAGGTGAAGCTGAACACCAGCACCGGCACGATAATGATGCCGCCGCCCACGCCGAACAGCCCGGCCAGCACACCGGCACAGGCGCCCAACAGCAGATAGAGCACGAATTCCATTCGGCTTCCCCGAAAAATCAATCCGGCATGGTAACGGAAGCCGGGCTCGGGGCTCTAGTGAACTCTGTGTCAGGATGGATCCGCCCCGCTGCTGTGGGTACAGTGACAAAAAACACAGAGGCCCAACCGATGTGCCTGATCGTATTTGCCTGGCGGCCGGGGCACACCCTGCCGCTGATCGTGGCGGCCAACCGCGACGAGTTCTATGCCCGCCCTACCCAGCCCTTGGCGGCCTGGGAGGATACGCCTGGGGTGCATGCCGGGCGCGACCTGGAAGCCGGGGGTACCTGGCTGGGGGTAGGCCCGCAGGGGCGCTTTGCCGCGCTGACCAACATCCGCGATCCGGGCCAGGCACTGGGCCCGCGCTCGCGGGGGGAACTGGTGGCGGCATACCTGCAGGGTGAACTTGGTGTCGAGGCTTACCTGGACCAGGTGGCCAGCCGCAGCGGGCAGTATTCGGGGTTCAACCTGCTGGTGGGTGATGGGCGACAGCTGGGTTACCTGCACGCCCGTGACGCCACGCCGTGCCTGCTGGACGCTGGGGTGTACGGGTTATCCAACGCAGGGCTGGATACGCCGTGGCCAAAGCTGGTGAAGGCACGTAGCGGGCTGGAGGGCCTGCTGGAAACGCCGGAGCCGGATCGGCTGCTGGCTTTGCTGGCGGATAACGAGCCGGCGGCGGATGGCGACCTGCCTGAGACAGGCGTGGGGGTGGCGACCGAGAAATTGCTGTCGAGCGTATTCATCGCCAGCCAGAACTACGGGACCCGGGCGAGTACGGTGCTGATCGTGGATGATCAGGGGCGAAGGCGGCTGATCGAGCGCAGTTTCGGGCCCTTTGGGGCTCATTTGGGTGAGATTGAAGTGCTGGTCTGATCATTTGATGCTGCTTGTGCCGGCCTCTTCGCGGGCTTGCCCGCTCCCACAGAAACCCCACAGGTCTCAGGCCTTGTGCGATCCCTGTGGGAGCGGGCAAGCCCGCGAAGAGGCCGGAACCGGCAACCCTAATTTCAGAGGGTTTTGTTGGCCCCTGGCCCGATCATCCGCGCCAACCCAAGGTTCTTCAGGGCCAGCTGCAACGAGCTGTGGATAACCTGCGGGTTGTCATGGCTCAAGGCCTCGGCCAGCAACTCCTTGGCCTTGCTCATGTTCACCTGACGCAGCATCCACTTCACCTTCGGCAGGTTGGTGGCGTTCATCGACAAGCTGTCGAAGCCCATGGCCATCAGCAGGATCGCCGCTGCCGGGTCACCGGCCATCTCACCGCAGATGCTCACCGGCTTGCCTTCGCCATGGGCGTCGCGCACTACAGTGCTCAGCGCTTGCAGCACCGCCGGGTGAAGGTAGTCGTACAGGTCGGCAACCCGCGGGTTGTTGCGGTCCACCGCCAGCAGGTACTGGGTCAGGTCGTTGGAGCCGACCGACAGGAAGTCCACCTGCCGCGCCAGTTCCTTGGTCTGGTACACCGCCGCAGGGATTTCCACCATCACGCCCACCGGCGGCATCGGCACGTCGGTGCCTTCGTCACGCACTTCGCCCCAGGCGCGGTGGATCAGGTGCAGCGCTTCTTCCAGCTCGTGGATGCCAGAAATCATCGGCAGCAGGATGCGCAGGTTGTTCAGGCCCTCGCTGGCCTTGAGCATGGCGCGGGTCTGCACCAGGAAAATTTCCGGGTGGTCGAGGGTGACGCGGATGCCGCGCCAACCCAGAAACGGGTTTTCTTCCTTGATCGGGAAGTACGACAGCGCCTTGTCACCACCGATGTCGAGGGTGCGCATGGTTACCGGCAGCGGGTGGAAGGCCGCCAACTGCTCACGGTAGATGGCCAGCTGCTCTTTCTCGCTGGGGAAGCGCTGGTTGATCATGAACGGCACTTCGGTGCGGTACAGGCCTACCCCTTCGGCGCCGCGCTGCTGGGCACGGGCGACGTCGGCCAGCAGGCCGGTGTTTACCCACAGCGGCATGCGATGGCCGTCGGGGGTGACGCACGGCAGTTCGCGCAAGGCATCCAGGCCCTGGGCCAGCTGGCGCTCTTCCTCGACCACTTCGCTGTACTGCTTGCGCAGCACTTCGCTGGGGTTGGTGAACACCTCGCCCTTGTAACCGTCGACAATCAGTTCGATACCGTCGACCTTGGAGTACGGCAGGTCGACCAGGCCCATCACCGTGGGGATGCCCATGGCGCGAGCGAGGATTGCGACGTGGGAGTTGCCCGAACCCAGTACCGAGACCAGGCCCACCAGCTTGCCTTCCGGCACTTCGCCGAGCATGGCCGGTGTCAGCTCTTCACTGACGAGGATGGTGTTGTCGGCATACACCAGCGACTGCGAGCGGGCTTCCTGCAGGTAGGCCAGCAGGCGCCGGCCCAGGTCCTTGACGTCGGAGGCGCGCTCGCGCAGGTAGTCATCGTCCATCAGCTCGAAGCGGCTGACGTGCTCGCCCACCACCTGGCGCAGGGCGCCCTGCGCCCACTGGCCGGTCTTGATGACTTCGGTCACCTCGCCACCCAGCGCTGCATCTTCGAGCATCATCAGGTACACATCGAACAATGCGCGCTCTTCAGGGCGCAGCTGCGTGGCCAGCTTGGCCGACAGCTTGCGCATGTCAGCGCGCACGCCCTCAAGGGCGTTCTGGAACAGCTTGAGTTCAGCGTCGATGTCATCGACGGCCTTGTCCGGCACCACCTCCAGGTCGGCTGGCGGCAACATCACCACCGCGCGGCCCACGGCAGCGCCAGGCGAGCCAGGCACACCAACGAAGCGCGCTTCCTGGATACCCTTGCCCTGGCGGCCAAGGCCACGAATCGAGCCAGTGGCTTCAGCGTGGGCAATTACCCCGGCGAGCTGGGCGCTCATGGTGACCAGGAAGGCTTCTTCGCCTTCGTCGAACTGGCGGCGCTCTTTTTGCTGGATGACCAACACCCCGACCACGCGGCGGTGGTGAATGATCGGTGCACCCAGGAAGGAGGCGAATTTTTCTTCACCGGTTTCGGCAAAGTAGCGGTAACGCGGGTGGTCGGCGGCGTTTTCCAGGTTCAGCGGCTCTTCCCGCGTACCTACCAGGCCAACCAGGCCTTCGTTGGGGGCCATGCTGACCTTGCCGATGGAGCGCTTGTTCAGGCCTTCGCTGGCCATCAGCACGAAGCGGTTGGTTTCCGGGTCGAGCAGGTAGACGGAGCAGACCTGGCTGCCCATGGCCTCCTTGACGCGCAAGACAATGATCCCCAACGCCGACTTGAGATCTTTGGCGGAGTTTACTTCCTGGACGATCTTGCGCAGCGTATTGAGCATGGCTCGGGGTCGAACTCCGTCGTCAGTCGCGCGTCAGCAGACGCGGTGCTAGCTCTTTCAGGGCGCGTCGGTACACCTCGCGCTTGAATGTCACAACCTGGCCCAGCGGATACCAATAGCTTACCCAGCGCCAGCCGTCGAACTCCGGCTTGCCGGTCAGGTCCATCCGCACCCGTTGTTCGTTGCTGACCAGCCGTAGCAGAAACCACTTCTGCTTCTGGCCAATGCACAGCGGCTGGCTGTGGGTACGTACCAATCGCTGGGGTAAACGATAACGCAACCAGCCACGGGTGCAGGCAAGAATTTCCACATCGTCGCGTTCAAGGCCAACTTCTTCGTTCAGCTCGCGGTACAGGGCGTCTTCCGGCGTCTCGTCAGGGTTGATACCACCCTGGGGGAATTGCCAGGCATCCTGGTTGATCCGTCGAGCCCATAGCACCTGCCCGGCATCATTCGTGAGAATGATCCCGACATTGGGGCGAAAACCATCCGGGTCGATCACGGCAGCAACCTCGCAAACGCATGTCACCGCATTGTTCCACAAAGCTTGCGAGCGCAGCAACGCGCCCGCCAAGCTTATGTGCAGCAGCGTGAAAACTCCGTATTCTGCGGGCCTACCCTGTGGCTGATGCGAGTGACCGCGATGCGCCTGGCTTTATTCGACCTGGACAATACCCTCCTCGGTGGCGACAGCGACCATGCCTGGGGTGACTACCTTTGCGAGCGCGGCATTCTCGACCCGGTCGCCTACAAGCAACGCAATGACGGCTTCTACCAGGAATACCTCAACGGCACCCTGGACCTGCAGGCCTACCTGGCCTTTTCCATGGAGATCCTGGCGGCAACGCCTGTGGCCAAGCTCGACGAATGGCACCGCGACTTCATGCGTGACTGCATCGAGCCAATCATCCTGCCCAAGGCCCTGGCCTTGCTGCAGCAGCACCGCGAGGCGGGCGACCAGCTGGTGATCATTACCGCCACCAACCGTTTCGTGACCGCCCCGATTGCCCGACGCCTGGGGGTGCGAGTGTTGCTGGCAACCGAATGCGAAATGCGCGACGGCCGCTATACCGGGCGCAGTACCGATATACCGTGTTTCCGTGAAGGCAAAGTGACGCGGCTGGAGCGCTGGATGCTGGAGAACGGCTTTGACCTGGAAGACAGCTACTTCTATAGCGACTCGATGAACGATTTACCGCTGTTGCAGCAGGTGTCGCATGCGGTGGCGGTGGACCCGGACCCGAACCTGCGGGCCGAGGCCGAGAAGCGCGGGTGGCCGGTGGTTTCGCTGCGGGATTGAGGTTTTCCTGGGCCGGCCCTTTCGCGGGTGAACCCGCTCCCACAGGTACTGCGCTGCCCTCAGGCCTTGTGCAGTCCCTGTAGGAGCGGGTTTACCCGCGAAGAGGCCGGTACGGGCAACCCAGGACTGTCAGACTGGCTTGGCGCCCATCAGCCCGGCAATGGACAGGAAGCAGACCCCGCTGAACACCGCCAACGCCAGGGTAAACCGCAGCCCCACCACTTCAGCCTTGCGCAGCCGGTTCAGCCGCACCAGCAGCCACCACACGGCAAAGGCGCCGACGGTATAGATGACGCTGGACGCCAGTACCCAGGTCTGCCCCAGCGGCCAGCCCACCAGGTGCACCAGCCACCAGCCTGTAAACGGCATGCTCACCAGGCACAGGCCCATCACCAGCCAGACAAACACCAACGGCCGGCGCAACAGCTTGGCATAGGCCTCGGTATCGCCCCGTCGGCGGGCGCGCACCGTCCACACTGCCAGGCCCAGGGCGCCCAGAAACAGCAGTGCGGTGGCGATGATGTGCAGGGTCTTGAGGGTGGTCAGGTGTTCCATGTCTTCACATCCTTGAGCGATAAGCCAAGCTTAGCCGCTCAGCCCAGGAACAGCTTGTACGCCGGGTTCTCGGTCTCGTCCCAATAGGGGTAGCCGATCTTGGCCAGCGCCGCCGGCACCAGGTGGCGCTCCTCCTCCGGCACCTGCAGCCCCGCCACCACGCGCCCGTCAGCCGCGCCATGGTTGCGGTAATGGAACATCGAGATGTTCCAGCGCCCGCCCAGCTTGTTGAGGAAATTGAACAACGCCCCCGGCCGCTCGGGGAATTCGAAGCGCAACACCATTTCATCGCTGGCACCGGCCGAATGGCCGCCAACCATGTGACGAATGTGCAGCTTGGCCAGTTCGTTGTCGGTCAGGTCGGTAACCGGAAAGCCCTGCTCGGTCAGATGCTGCACCAGCGCCGCCCGCGGGTCGTTTTCAGGGTGGGTCTGCACACCGACGAAGATGTGCGCCTCGTCGGAGGTGTGCTTGCGGTAGTTGAATTCGGTGATCTGGCGTTTGCCGATAGCCTCGCAGAAGGCCTTGAAGCTGCCCGGGCGCTCCGGGATGGTCACTGCGATGATCGCCTCGCGCTTCTCACCCAGCTCGGCACGCTCGGCCACATGGCGCAGGCGGTCGAAATTGACGTTGGCGCCGGAGTCGATGGCCACCAGCGTCTGCCCGGTCACGCCATACAGCTCGACGTATTTCTTGATGCCCGCCACGCCCAAGGCGCCGGCAGGCTCGGTGATCGAGCGGGTATCGTCGTAGATATCCTTGATAGCTGCACAGATCTCGTCGGTGCTGACCGTCACCACTTCATCCACATGGTGGCGGCAGATATCGAATGTGTGCTGGCCGATCTGCGCCACCGCCACGCCGTCGGCAAACAACCCGACCTGTGGCAGCACCACACGCTCACCGGCAGCCATCGCGGCCTGCAGGCAGTTGGAATCGTCGGGCTCGACACCGATCACTTTGATTTCCGGGCGCAGGTACTTCACATAGGCGGCAATGCCGGCGATCAGGCCACCCCCGCCCACGGGCACGAAGATGGCGTCCAGCTGGCCAGGATGCTGACGCAGGATTTCCATGGCTACGGTGCCCTGCCCGGCAATGGTGTGCGGGTCGTCGTACGGGTGGACGTAGACGAAGCCCTTCTCCTCGACCAGTTTCAGCGAATAGGCCAGCGCCTCGGGGAATGAGTCGCCATGCAGCACGACCTTGCCACCGCGCGAGCGCACACCTTCGATCTTGATCTCCGGGGTGGTCTTGGGCATCACGATAGTGGCCTTGATGCCCATCTCGCGCGCAGCCAGGGCCAGGCCCTGGGCGTGGTTACCAGCCGAGGCGGTGACCACGCCACGGGCCAGTTCTTCTGCCGTCAGCTGCGCCAGCTTGTTATAGGCGCCGCGGATCTTGAACGAGAACACCGGCTGCAGGTCTTCACGCTTGAGCAAAATCTGGTTGCCCAGGCGCTTGCTCAGCTGCCCGGCGCTCTGCAGCGGGGTTTCGACGGCAACGTCATAGACGCGTGAGGTGAGGATCTTCTTGACGTACTGTTCGAGCATCGGGAAAGCATCACTGGGCCGCGGGACAAGGGCTGCGAGTCTACCCCAGCGCTACGTCGGGCGACCACAGCAAAGCCGCCCAAGCCGTTATACTAGGCAACTTTGAAAACCGCCCTGCCCCATTCGGAGCCCGCATGACCCAGGACCAACTCAAACAGGCCGTCGCCCAGGCCGCTGTCGACTTCATTCTGCCCAAGCTGGATGAAAAGAGCGTCGTCGGCGTCGGTACCGGTTCGACTGCCAACTTCTTCATCGACGCCCTGGCTCAGCACAAGACCGCCTTCGACGGCGCAGTCGCCAGCTCCGAAGCCACTGCCCAGCGTCTGAAGGGTCATGGCATCCCGGTGTACGAGCTGAACAGCGTCAGCGAGCTGGAATTCTACGTGGACGGCGCCGACGAGAGCGACGCGCACCTGAACCTGATCAAGGGCGGCGGTGCGGCCCTGACCCGCGAGAAGATCGTCGCGGCCGTGGCCAAGACCTTCATCTGCATCGCCGACGGCAGCAAACTGGTGCCGGTACTGGGTGCTTTCCCGCTGCCGGTCGAAGTGATCCCGATGGCTCGCAGCCATGTGGCACGCCAGCTGGTCAAGCTGGGCGGCGACCCCGTGTACCGCGAAGGCGTGGTCACCGACAACGGCAACGTGATCCTCGACGTGCACAACCTGAAGATCACCAACCCGGTGGAGCTGGAAGCGCAGATCAACGCCATCGTCGGTGTGGTGACCAACGGCCTGTTCGCGGCGCGGCCGGCGGACCTGCTGCTGCTGGGTACCTCTGAAGGTGTGAAAACCCTCAAGGCCGAGTGATGGCAATCGCCGGCAAGCCAGCTCCCACAGGTACTGCACAGGTTTCAGGCTCAGCGCAGTACCTGTGGGAGCTGGCTTGCCGGCGATAGGGCCCTCACAGGCAATCACTCCGCCGGCTGCTTGAACACATAGAACAGATTAGGCTCACTGACCAGATAGATGGTCCCCGCCTCGTCCATCGCAATCCCCTCCGCCTGCGGCACTGTCGCCTGCAACCCATGAAAGCCCTTGCGCAACGACAAGGTACTCAGCGGCCTGCCCTCCACATCCAGCTCCAGCATCAGGCGCGATTCGTCCGACAGCGCCAGCAGGTGCCCACTGCGCTCATCGAACTGCAAGCTCGACAAGTCCCGCACAAACAGCCGTGAATCGCGCTTGCGGTCCTGCACCACATGCACGGCGTAGGGTTTTTCCGGGTTGTCATGGGGGAAACCATGCACCTCGTAGATCAACATCGGGTCACGCTCCTTCGCCACGAACAGGCGCTTGCCCGCCGAATCGTAGGCCAGGCCCTCGAAGCCTTTGTTGCCATTCAGGCCAATGCCCAGGCTGAGCTGTTCGGCATCACCGGCGTCGAGGAACATCGTGTCGTCTTCCAGCCGAACACGAATCAGCCGTTGTTGACGCTCGTCGGTGATGACATAGCTGTCAGGCCCCACATACTCCACCGCTTCCGGGTCGCCGAAGCCAGTCAGCGGTATGCGGCGCAGAATACGGCCCTCCAGCGACAGTTCAATCAGCTCCGAGCGGGCGTTGGTGACGGTGAACAGGGTCTTGCGGTCAGGGTCGTAGGTCAGCGCGGAGATATCGTCATCCAGCCCCTCGACCGGCTGCGCCTCCACCACCACACGGTAGCGGTCCAGGCCGATGCTCTGCTCGGCGGGCTGCCACCAGGTCTTGAGGTTGAACCAGCCACGCTCGAACAGGCGAAACTCCTGCCCGGCCCAGCCGAGCAGGAGCAGACCGATAACAGCCAGGGCAAGAAACAGGCGAATAAGACGACGCATGGGGCAGACTCGACATGGGGGTGGCGAATCTAACCATTAACGGCTGAAGCAAAGCTTAATGCCAGCGTCAGACAATTCTGATGATGTTGTCAGTTTTTCTTGAAGCGATAAAACAGCGCCGGCTCGCTGACCATGTACAGGTTGCCCTTGTCGTCCATGGCTACCCCTTCGGCGCGCGGAATGGTGTCTTCAAGCCCGTTGAAGCCGCCCAGCAAGGTCATGAAGCTGACCTGCTGGCCCTGCTCGTCCAGCTCCAGCAGCATGTTGGAGTCGGCCGACAGCACCAGCAGGTGGCCGGTACGCGGGTCGACACCCAAGGCAGACAGGTTGCGCAGGTCGAGTTCTTCGCTAGGCAACGGCTGCTTCTCCCCTTTGAGCGGGCTGCGGCCATCGCTGTTCCAGGTGTACAGCTTGGGCGGGCGCTCCTCGCCGATGATCAGGCGCTGGCGCAGCGGGTCCCAGGCCACCGCCTCGAAGCCCTTGTTGCTTTTGACCGACGGGCCCAGGTCGTGACTCTGGAAGTCGTCGTGGTTCAGCACCGTGGTCTTCTCGTCTACCTTGACCACGGTCAGGTCGTGCAGGCGCTCGTCGGTGATGGCAATGTTGCCGTCTTCCAGCACCGCGACGCCTTCCGGGTTGTTCCAGCCGTTGAGCGGGATCTTGCGCAGTACATCGCCCTCCAGGCTCAGCTCGACCAGGATCGGGTTCTTGCCCATGACCACGAACAGGGTGCGGGTATGCGGGTTGAAGGCCACATCCGAGGCTTCGTCATCGTCCATGCCCGGTAACGGTTTGGCATCGATGTCGACCTGATAGTCCGGCAACCACACGCTTTCGCTGCGTTCGGCGGTGCTTTCGAAACCTTCCTTCAGCCACAGCGCGCCGCGGTCATCCCAGTGCATGGCCACCGCGACGCCATAGCCGATCACCGCCGCCACGGCCAGGCCGAAGGGCCAGCGCAGGTAGAAGCGACGCTTGGGAGTTGCCGGGGCGCTGGAGGGTGATGGCATGCGGGCTTCCTGGAGGAATGGGTGTAGGTCCGCGCATTATCCGGATCAGGTGTGAAAAATCAGTAAACAGGACCGGCCTCTTCGCGGGTAAACCCGCGAAGCAGGCGACGCGGTGTCGAGTTAAAGCACCCGGCTTTCGAAGCGGCTCACGCCCGGCAGCTCCAGCACCAGCTCGTCACCGACATTGAATGGCCCCACGCCCGCCGGGGTGCCGGTGAGGATCACATCCCCCGCCTGCAGCGAGAAATGCGCCGCCATGTACTGGATCATCGGCACGATCGGGTTCAGCATCATCGCGCTGTTGCCGTCCTGGCGCACTTCGCCGTTGACGGTGAGGCGCACCGGGATGTCGGTCACGTCCTCGAAGCTGGCAGCGGAGACGAACGGCGGCAGCACGCAAGCGCCGTCAAAACACTTGGCCAGCTCCCACGGCAGACCCTTCTCTTTCAGCTTGGCCTGCACGTCGCGCAGGGTGAGGTCCAGCGCCGGGGCATAACCGGAAATGGCGTCCAGCACCTCTTCCTCGCTCGGATGGGTCGACAGCGGCTTGCCCAGCAGCACGGCAATTTCGGCCTCGTAGTGCACCGAACCACGCTCGACCGGGATCTTGAAGCCGCCCTCGGCAGGCACCACGCAGCTGCCCGGCTTGATGAACAGCAGCGGCTCGGTGGGGATCGGGTTGTCCAGTTCCTTGGCATGCTCGGCATAGTTACGGCCAATACACACCACCTTGCCCAGCGGGAAGTGAATGCGCGTGCCGTCTACGTACTGGTGCTGGTAACTCATGGCCGACTCCTCTGGATACTGCTTTTTATTCAGGTGCGAAGATCTTACCCGGATTCATGATGCCGTTAGGGTCGAAGACGGCCTTTATTGCCTTCATGCAGGCGATTTCTTCCGGCGAGCGGCTGTAGCCTAAATAGTCGCGCTTGGTCATGCCCACACCGTGCTCGGCCGAGATCGAGCCGTTGTAGTGCTTGACGATATCGAACACCCACTTGTTGACCTTGGTGCACGAGGCAAAGAAGTCGTCCTTGCTCATGTGCTCGGGCTTGAGGATGTTCAGGTGCAGGTTGCCATCGCCGATGTGGCCGTACCACACGACTTCGTAATCCGGGTAGTGCTCTGCGACGATGGCGTCGATATCACGCAGGAACGCGGGCACTTTCGACACGGTGACGGAAATGTCGTTCTTGTAGGGCGTCCAGTGCGAGATGGTTTCCGACAGGTACTCGCGCAGCTTCCACAGGTTTTTAAGCTGGGTGTCGCTCTGGCTCATTACCCCGTCCAGCACCCAGCCCTGCTCGACGCAATGCTCGAAGGTAGCCAACGCTTCGTTGGCGACTTCTTCAGTGCTGGCTTCGAACTCCAGCAGTGCATAGAACGGGCAGTCGGTCGCGAACGGGGCGGGTACATCACCGCGCGCGAGGATCTTGGCCAGGCCCTTGTCGGAGAAGAACTCGAAGGCTGTAAGGTCCAGCTTGCCCTGGAAGGCGTGCAGCACCGGCATGATCGAATCGAACTCCGGCGTGCCAAGCACCATGGCAGTGAGGTTGCGCGGGGCACGGTCCAGGCGCATGGTGGCCTCGACCACGAAGCCCAGCGTGCCTTCGGCGCCAATGAACAGCTGGCGCAGGTCATAGCCGGTGGCGTTCTTGATCAGGTCTTTGTTCAGCTCCAGCAACTCGCCCTTGCCGGTGACCACTTTCAGCCCGGCCACCCAGTTGCGGGTCATGCCGTAGCGAATCACCTTGATGCCGCCCGCGTTGGTGCCGATGTTGCCGCCAATCTGGCTGGAGCCGCTGGAAGCGAAGTCCACCGGGTAATACAGGCCCTGCTCTTCGGCGTAGGTTTGCAGCTGCCGGGTAATTACCCCCGGCTGGCAGACCACGGTGCGGTCGAAGGCATTGAAGGCGAGAATCTGGTTCATGTAGTCGAATGAAACGACAACCTCGCCATTGGCCGCCACGGCGCCGGCAGAAAGCCCGGTGCGCCCGCCCGATGGCACCAGGGCCACCTTGTGCGCATTGGCCCAGCGCACAATGGCCTGCACCTGCTCTACTGTCTTGGGGAAGACGATGGCGCTGGGCGCCGGGGGGTAATGCTTGGTCCAATCCTTGCCATACGCTTCGAGGGAAGCCGCGTCGGTCAGGACCTTGCCAGGGTCGACAAGGGTCATCAGTTCTTCAATAACAGCGGGGTGGGTCATCGCTGGACTCTCGACTTATTCATAGTCACCCTGAGCACTCTTCACCTGTCGGGATAAGCTCAGATTGTGTCGCGTATGCTAGCATAGCCCTCCCGCTGTTCATGCTAAGGCTGCCCTCGCGCCTGGCATCACCCCTCGCCATTTTTTCTCCGGGATACAGGTTTACGCAGATGAGCAAGACTTCTCTCGACAAGAGCAAGATCCGGTTCCTTCTTCTTGAAGGTGTGCACCAGAACGCGGTCGATACCCTCAAGGCCGCCGGCTACACCAACATCGAATACCTCACTGGTTCGTTGCCGGAAGCCGAGCTGAAGGAAAAGATCGCCGATGCCCACTTCATCGGCATCCGTTCGCGCACCCAGCTCACCGAAGAGATCTTCGACTGCGCCAAGAAACTGGTAGCCGTTGGCTGCTTCTGCATCGGCACCAACCAGGTCGACCTGGCAGCTGCCCGCGAGCGCGGTATCGCCGTATTCAACGCACCGTACTCCAACACCCGTTCGGTGGCCGAGCTGGTGCTGGCCGAGGCCATCCTGCTGCTGCGCGGTATCCCTGAGAAGAACGCCTCCTGCCACCGTGGCGGCTGGATCAAGAGCGCGGCCAACTCGTTCGAAATCCGCGGTAAAAAACTGGGCATCGTAGGCTACGGCTCGATCGGTACACAGCTGTCGGTACTGGCCGAAAACCTGGGCATGCAGGTGTACTTCTACGACCCGCTCACCAAACTGCCGCTGGGCAACGCGGTGCAGGTCACCAGCCTGAACGAGCTGCTGGGCCTTGCCGACATCGTTTCGCTGCACGTGCCTGAGCTGCCATCCACCCAGTGGATGATCGGCGAAAAAGAAATTCGCGCAATGAAGAAGGGCGCGATCCTGATCAACGCCGCCCGTGGCACCGTGGTCGAGCTGGACCACCTGGCCGCCGCCATCAAGGACAAGCACCTGATTGGCGCCGCCATCGATGTGTTCCCGGTTGAGCCGCGCTCCAACGATGAAGAGTTCGAGAGCCCGCTGCGCGGCCTGGACAACGTGATCCTGACCCCGCACATCGGTGGTTCCACTGCTGAAGCCCAGGCCAACATCGGCCTGGAAGTGGCCGAGAAGCTGGTCAAGTACAGCGACAACGGTACCTCGGTGTCCTCGGTCAACTTCCCGGAAGTGGCCCTGCCAGCTCACCCAGGCAAGCACCGCCTGCTGCACATCCACGAAAACATCCCGGGCGTGCTCAGCGAGATCAACAAGGTCTTCGCAGAGAACGGCATCAACATTTCCGGTCAGTTCCTGCAGACCAACGAGAAAGTCGGTTACGTGGTGATCGACGTCGACGCCGAGTACTCGGACCTGGCGCAAGAGAAGCTGCAGCAGGTCAAGGGCACCATCCGTTCCCGCGTCCTGTTCTAAGTTTGCTTGCAGCATGAAAAAGGGAGGCCCTGGTGGCCTCCCTTTTTTTATTTCACTTCAACAGTGATCTTCTTCGATTCTACGCTTGGCTTGAACGGCACGTGATACTGGTCACCCAGGATCAGTTGCAGGGTGTGCTTGCCTGGCGTCAGGGTGATGCTGGTTTCGGTCTGCGCCTTGCCGAAGTGCAGCACTTGCGGGCCCGCCGGCAGTGCGGTGCCAGCTTCTGGCATCAGGCTGGTCGGCAGCGGCATGTCGGCCACGGGGTCTTTATCCACATCCACCAGCAGGTGGTGGTGGCCGCTGTGCGGGGTCTGGTCACCCGCAGGCTTGAGTGCCATACCCTCGATGCCGAACTTGACGGTGAAGGTCTTGTCGACCGTGGCACCATCGGCGGGGGAAACGATGAAGACCTTGGCATCCTTGGGCGGCTCCTGGCTCTTCAGGGCGTCCGCAGCAACGGCGAAAACCGACGCTCCCATTAGCAGACCGGCAACGGCAGCGCGCGAAAATAGGCTGTTCATTCACTTCTCCTGTGATTCACTTATTGACCGCCACCCTTCATCCGGCGGCGACGGTAGTTCACCTTAGTTGAAATAATCGCCAAGGTGTTCACATTGCCTGACAGAAAAATTTCAGTCAGGGTTAAACAATGTCGAGGCTTCAAGGTCATAGGCTGCGCTCGATCACGGCGAGGAAGAAAGCCGTGACGAAAGTTTTCAATCTGTTAAAAGAAAAGGGGCAATCATGCGTTCGACCATAGGGGTACTGCTGGCAGTACTGATCAGTCCATTGGCCCAGGCGGAGCTGATCGACGAAATCGCCGACCGGGGCGAACTGCGCATTGCCGTACAGGCGGACAACTCGCCGTACGCCTTCAAACAAGATGACCACCTGACGGGTTTCGACATCGAGTTTGGCCAGGACCTGGCCAGGGAGCTGGACTTGCGCGCCGAGTTCGTCGAAGCCCCGGCTGATGAAGTACTGACAGGTGTCGAGAGTGGCAAGTACGACATTGCACTCACGCCATCGAGTGAGGCGCCCAAGGGCGACGGCCCGCTTGATGTGAGCCTGCCGTTTGCCGAGAAGAAACTGGTGATCCCGTTCCAGAAGGACAACCCGGCGTTTGAAAGTGCGGTGAACAATGCGCTGCAGCGCTTGAAAGACAGTGGCCGCACGGCCGAGCTTGAGCAGAAGTGGTTCAAGGGTGTGCAGGAGACTGCGGCCGGGCAGTAAGGTTTTTATTGCCTGCCCCGGCCCTTTCGCGGGTGAACCCGCTCCCACAGGTATTCCACAGGCCAAGAGTCATGTGGTGATCCTGTGGGAGCGGGTTTACCCGCGAAGAGGCCGGTACAGGCTTAAGCAGAAAGCCCAGCCAGCACAGCCTGCGCTTGCGCAAGCTCCAGCTCACTGAAAACCTGCACCCCGGCCCGCCGCAATAGCGCCGTGGTCACCCCTTCCCCCGCCACCTTCACGCCACTGAACGTGCCGTCGTAGGTCAACCGGTTACCACACGAAGGGCTACCCGACTTCAGCACCGCCACACGGATGCCATGCCGACGCACCAGTTCCAGCGCCAGCTGCGCCCCGGCCAGAAATTCGGCACTGACATCTTCGCCCGTTACCGTCAGCACCTGTGCAGTGCCATCAAGCACCTCGCCGCCCTGCCCGCCCGGAATCTCCGCTGGCGGGCGCGGGGTGGGCAAGCCACCGGCCACCTCTGGGCACAACGGCACCACGCGCCCTTCGGCCTGCCATTGCTGCAACAGGTCCGGGTGCCCGCTGGCCCGGCCGTCATAGCGCACCGGCTGCCCCAGCAGGCAGGCGCTGACCAGCACCTTGGGCAAATCAGAACGGGTCATTGCCACGGCGCCTGAACCAACCGGTCAACGACAGCCGCTCACGGCCGGCCGGCAGCACTTCGTGGGGCACTTCACCCGACAGAAACACCACCAGGCAACCCGCCACAGGCTCGACGTCGAGTTCCACGTCGCCTGCCAGGAACATGCGCAACTGGCCACCGTCCTGCGGCTGCCAGCCTTCATTCAGGTACAGCACGGCCGAGACCATGCGCCGGTCATCGTCGCGAAAGCGGTCCAGGTGCCGGCGATAAAACGCCCCAGGTGGGTACAGGGCAAAATGGCATTCGAAGTCTTCCAGGCCCAGGAACAGGCCCTGGTTGATGGCCAGGCGAAGCTGGTCCATGGCCGACAGGTACTGGTCGCAGGCCTCGGCCTGCCCCGGGTCGATCCACTGGATCTGGTCGCCGCGAATGGCTTCGCGCACCTCTTGGGTAACACCGCGCCCAACCCCCGCAGGGTTCAGCTCGCCTTCGGCATCACGCCGCCGGCATTCGGCCGCCAGCGCGCGCACCAGTTCGCCAGGCAGAAAGAGCGCCTGCCGGGACCAGCCATGGGTGGCCAGATCGTCGACGACGGCCGCAAGCATCGGGTGTTCAGGGGAGATGTGCATGGCGCGCATCATATCCATTCGCCCTGTCGCCGCACAGCGCCACTTGGCCGAGAAACACGCGGATATCTCGACAAACCGGCGCCGGGGCAAGGACAATAGCCACCTGCCGACAGGAGTCCTGAATGCGCCGTCTGTTTTCCCTGATTCTGCTGATGATCTGCACCATGCCTGTCTGGGCAGACAACCTGGATCAACTGTACAAGGCCGCCGGCTGGCCCGACCAGCGCGCCCACTTCATCGATGCCCTGAGCGCCGCCCAGGAACGCTACCGCAACAGTTTGCCACCCGCCGTCTACCAGGCGCTGGTCAACAACAGCAACCAGCGCTTCCAGGCCCAGGCGGTGGACCGCCGCGCCCAGGCAAAGCTGCGCGCCACCCTGGCCAACCCGGCTCCGGCCCTGGCGTTCTTCCAGTCACCGCTGGGGCGCAAGGTGGTAGCCGCCGAACTCAAGGCCACCCGCAAAGACGAGTTGGCCAAGAACGCCAAAGGCTTGCCGAAGATCCAGGCCAGCGACGACCGCCTGCTGGTCATCGGCCACCTGGCCCAGGCCCTGCCAGCGCGTGAAGCCGGCGCCGAAGTGAGCCTGGCCATCGCCGGCGTCGCAGCCGATAGCCTCAGCTCGATGATCCCGGGCTTGTTCGGCGGCGGCCAGGCCCAGGGCCTGCTCGACGGCCAGCGCCAGCGGCTGATGGGGCAGATTGGCGAAGACCTCAACAACACGCTGCTGTACGTCTACCGCGACCTGTCCGATGCCGAGCTGGAACAGTTCGCCACCTTTGCCGAGTCGGCCGACGGCAAGGCCTACTACCAGGCGGCCCTGGCCGCTGTGCGTGCCGGTCTGGCAGTTGGCCAGAGCGCCAACGACCTGAAATGATCAGCCCAGGCGCTGGTCGATGAAATCGAAGTAGCGCTGGCGGATGCCCGGTAGCTCGTTGGCCAGGTGGTGGCGGGCTTCGGGCAGCATCAGGATTTGCGGCTCGGCAAACTTGGCCTTGAGCACTTCGAGGTTGTAGGGCCAGTCCACTGTGCCATCAGCCTCCCCCTGCACGATCAACGGCTGCCGCGAACTGCGCGGCGCGGCCTCGATGCGTTTGACCCAGGCGATCAGTGCGCCCACCCAGGCAGTTGGCAAGCGACGCGGTTGCAGCGGGTCGGCCTCCAGAAACGGCAGGAAGGCCGGGTCGTTGGTGTTTTCGCTGAAGCGCCGTTCGATGCCGTTGACGAAATGCCGCAGCACCCGGTAGCTGAACTTCGACCAACGCCAGGAACACGGCCGCACCAGCGGTGCCAACAGGATGACCTGACCGTTGACCGGGCTGCGCGCCCCCTGATGCAGCAAATGGTCCACGGCAATGGCGCCGCCCGTGCTCTGCCCGCACAGGTGCCAGGGGCACGGCAGTTGCAGCAGGCGCGCCTGTTCGAACAGGGCCTCCAGCACCTGCTGGTACACCGCAAAATCGCTGATGCTGGCCCGCTCCCCGCTGGACAGGCCGTGGCCGGGCAGGTCGCAGCTGATCACGGCGAACCCCTGCTTGAGTGCCCACTCGATCACATGCCGGTAAAGGCCCATGTGGTCGTAGTAGCCGTGCAGCAAGAACAGCGTCGCGGTTGGCTGCTTGGGCAACCAGGCCTGCCCGACCAGGTCGAAGCCCGCCGCCTGAAAACCGCCCAGCCAGCTGTGTACCGGCAGGTTCAGGCCGTAGAAGCGCTGGTAGGCCTGCGCCTCGGTCGTCAACGGCTGGCGAGCGGCCAATGGCGCCAGGCGGGTGCGCAGGAGGTCGGGGTGAAAAGCAGCAGGCATCGAGCACATCCACATTGATGCAAGTATTGATCTGGAATCTTCAGCTCTGGCCGGCGTCATGGCAAGCTTGGGCTATGTTTCACCTGAACTGGCCCTATCGCCGGCAAGCCAGCTCCCACAGGTTATCCTCGGGCCTGAGGTCAGCGGATAACCTGTGGGAGCTGGCTTGCCGGCGATAGGGCCAGTGAACCCACCACAAGATATCCGCAGACATCCATGCAGACGCGACTCGTCAAACCAATCTTGATTGCCCTTGCCCTGCCACTCTGCACCGCTCTGGCCTGGCAGGCCTACACCACCTTCCAGGCCCGCTACCTGCGCCCGTTCGACAACCAAGCCACGCTGTTCGACGGCAGCCAGCTGCAGCTCCCTGCCGAACTGGCCGGCCCCGGCCCGGTTCGTGTGGTGCATTTCTGGGACCCGGCGTGCCCGTGCAATGTCGGCAACCAGCAACACCTGGGCGACCTGGTCAGCCAGTTCGCAGGCCACGGCGTTACCTTCCACGTGCTGCAAAAGCCCGGCAGCCACGGCCAACTGCCCGCCAACCTCACCGCCCTCAAGCCTATCGCCAACCTGCCCGGCAGCGAGCACCTGCCCGCCTCCCCAGCCGTGGCCATCTGGGACCGGCAAGGCCGCCTGGCGTACTTTGGCCCATACAGCGAAGGCGCGGTGTGCAACGCCAGCAACAGCTTCGTCGAGCCCATCCTCAAGGCCCTGCTCGACGGCCGCCAGGTCAGCGCCTCCAATACCCTTGCAGTGGGCTGCTACTGCCCTTGGGCGGGCTGACGCACCCGCGCCGGGTTACCCACCACCGTCACACCCGCGGGCACATCCCGCGTCACCACACTGCCGGCGCCCACCACGGCGTTGTCGCCAATGGTCACCCCCGGCAGGATGATCGCCGCACCGCCAATCCACACGTTGTTGCCAATGGTCACCGGCCGCCCACTCTCCAGCCCGCTGCGTCGCACCTCGGGGTCAAGCGGATGGTCGGCGGTGTAGATCTGCACGTTCGGGCCGATCTGGCAATCGTCGCCGATACGCACCTGTACTACGTCGAGGATCACGCAGTTGAAGTTCATGAAGGTATTGCGACCGACGCTGATGTTGTAGCCGTAGTCGCAATAGAACGGCGGGCGGATCACCGCGCCTGCGCCAACTTCATCGAAGTGTTCGGCCAACAGCCCGTGACGGGCATCGTTGAGCAGTTCGACGCTGCTGTTGTAGCGGTGCATCCAGTGCTTGTTGGCGATCTGCTCGGCCTGCAGCTGCGGGCAGCCAGCGTGGTAGAGCTGGCCGGCCAGCATTTTCTGTTTTTCGCTGAGGGACATGGAAACTCCTTCCTGGGGCTATGCTCTGTTCGCGAATCCGCCGATGATCGGACCACATTTTTTGCTTGAACGCACAAGGAGTCTGCATGAAGCGCAGCCTGACCCTGTTGGCCGTGGTTGTGGCCGTGGCCGCTGGCGCCGGTTACTGGTACGTGCAGGGCAAACTGCCACAGCGCGAGGGCGAGGTGGCCATGGCCGGCCTGCAAGCGCAGGTCACTGTGCGCTACGACGGCCGCGGCGTGCCGCACCTGCAGGCGCAGAGCGAGCCAGACCTGTATCGCGCCTTGGGTTATGTGCATGCCCAGGACCGGCTGTTCCAGATGGAGATCCTGCGCCGGCTGGCCCGTGGTGAACTGGCCGAAGTGCTGGGCGACAAGCTGCTGCCCACCGATACCCTGTTCCGCAGCCTGCGCATTCGCGAACAGGCCGCACTGATGGCCAAGCGTCAGGACCCGCAATCACCTGCCTGGCAGGCCCTGCAAGCCTACCTCGACGGGGTCAACAGCTGGCAGGCCAGCCATGCCAAGCCCATGGAGTTCGACCTGCTCGGCATCACCCCGCGCCCGTTCACCGCCGAAGACACCCTGAGTATCGCCGGTTACCTGGCCTACAGCTTCGCCGCCGCGTTTCGCACCGAGCCCGCGCTCACCTACATTCGCGACCAGCTAGGGCCTGAATACCTGAACATCTTCGACCTCGGCTGGCAACCCGAAGGCGCCTTGGGCACGCCACTGGCTGCTGCCGACTGGCAAAGCCTGGAATCCCTCGCCCGGCTCAGCCATGAAGCACTGGGCGACGCCGGTATCCCGCAGTTCGAAGGCAGTAACGCCTGGGCGGTGGCCGGCAGCCACACCCGCAGTGGCAAGCCGCTGCTGGCCGGCGACCCGCATATCGGCTTCGCGGTACCTGCAGTTTGGTACGAGGCCGAACTGTCGGCGCCCGGCTTCAACCTGTATGGCTACTTCCAGGCGCTCAACCCGTTCGCCTTGCTGGGCCATAACCGCGACTTCGGCTGGAGCCTGACCATGTTCCAGAACGACGACGTCGACCTGATCGCCGAGCGCACCAACCCGGCCGACGCCAACCAGGTCATGGTCGACGGCAAATGGCAGGCGCTGGAAAAGACCGAACAGCAGATCGCGGTGAAAGGCGAAGCGCCGGTCACCCTAAGCCTGCGCCGCTCGCCCCATGGCCCGATCGTCAACGACGTGCTGGGCGCCACGGCCGGGCCCACGCCAATCGCCATGTGGTGGGCGTTTCTGGAAACCGAAAACCCGATCCTCGAAGGTTTTTACCAGCTCAACCGCGCCGATACCCTGGGCAAGATGCGCGAAGCCGCTGCCAAGGTCCACGCGCCGGGGCTGAACTTTGTCTGGGCCAATGCCCGTGGCGATATCGGCTGGTGGGCGGCGGCAAAGCTGCCAATCCGCCCAGACGGCGTCGACCCCGCGTTCATCCTCGACGGCGCCAGCGTGCAGGCCGACAAACTCGGTTTCTACCCCTTCAACGTCAACCCGCAGCAGGAGAACCCGGCCCGCGGCTATATCGTCTCGGCCAACTATCAGCCCCCGGCAGCGGTGCCGATACCGGGCTACTACAACTTGCCCGACCGTGGCCGCCAGCTCGACCGCCAACTGGCCAACCCTGAGGTGAAATGGGACACGCAGAACAGCCAGGCACTGCAGCTGGACACCGCCAGCGACCATGGCCCGCGCACCCTAGCCCCGCTGCTGGCAACGCTGCGCGCGGTGGCCGAAGGTGACGAAGAGAAGGAACTGGTCGAGCAACTGGCTGCCTGGCGCGGCGACTACCCGCTGGACTCGACCAGCGCCACGCTGTTCAACCAGTTCCTCTACGAACTGGCATTTGCTGCCCTGCATGACGAACTGGGTGACACGTGGTTCCCGGTACTGATCAGCACCCGTGCCATCGATGCCGCCTTGCCGCGCTTGGCGGCGGATGCCAATTCACCCTGGTGGAACACCCGCGGAGGCAACCTGCGCACCGACCGGACCGCCATCGTGCGCACGGCTTGGCAGAGCAGTTTGAAGCACCTGCGTGACGCTCTGGGCAGCGACCCGGCCAGCTGGCAATGGGGCAAGGCGCATACCCTGACCCACAACCACCCGCTGGGGGTGAAAAAGCCACTGAACCTGCTGTTCAACGTCGGGCCGTTCGCCGCACCCGGTACCCATGAAGTGCCGAACAACCTCTCGGCGAAGATCGGCCCGGCGCCATGGCCGGTCACCTATGGGCCATCGACCCGCCGGCTGATCGACTTTGCCGATGCCGGGCAGGCACTGACCATCAACCCTGTCGGGCAGAGTGGCGTGCCGTTCGACAGGTATTATGCAGACCAGGCCAAGGGGTATGTGCAGGGGCAGTACCAGCGGGCGCAGATGGGGGTGATTCCGGCGCAAAGTACCTTGCGGTTAGTACCAGGCCAATGAGCCAGAGGGCTGCTGCGCAGCCCATCGCCGGCAAGCCAGCTCCCACAGGTTCGGCGTAGGCCTGACGACTTGTGAAGTACCTGTGGGAGCTGGCTTGCCGGCGATGGGCCGCGAAGCGGCCCCATTCAAACTTTTATCCCTGCCATTTGCCGCCTTCGACAATCACGCTTTCCGGCTTGGTGTCATCGCTCAGTTCCTTGCGCACATACTGGTCATACAGTTTCAGCAAGAATTTCTCTTCCCCAAGCTTGGCCAGCTCGGCGTTCACCCAGTCACGCAGCTCGGTGTTGCCCTTCTTCACCGCCGGCGCAATCGGCGCTTCGTCACCCAGCAGCTGCGGCAGCACGCGGTAGCCCGGGTTCTGCTTGGCCCAGCTGAACAGGATCAGGTTGTCCTGGGCATAGGCATCGCCACGGCCAGTGGCCAGGGCTTGCAGCGACTCGCTGTTCTTCTCGAACTTGAGCAGTTTCCAGTCAGGGTGATTTTTGGTCAGCCAGATATCGGCTGTGGTGCCGGTGGTGACGATGATGGTCTTGTCGGCCAGGTCGTCGAGCTTCTGCACCGGGCTGCCATCCGCCACAATGGCCTGCACGGCAACGCGCAGGTTGGGGTTGGTGAAGTCCACCGCTTCCTTGCGCTCCGGGGTCACGGTCATGTTGGCGAGGATCAGGTCGACCTTGTCGCTCTGCAGGAATGGAATACGGCTGGCCGGTTCCACGGCAACGAACTCGACCTTGTTTTCATCACCCAGCAGGTCCTTGGCCAGCCGGCGGCCAATGTCGGTGTCAAAGCCCACATAGCGGCCTTTTTCATCGACGAAGCCAAACGGCGGCTTGTCGGTGAACACCCCGACAATCAGCTTGTCGCGGGCCTTGATGGTTTCCAGGTAGCTGGTGGCTGGCGACGCCGCTGCCGGCTTGGGCGGTTCTTCGGCCTTGTTGCAGCCGGCCAGCAGGGCCAGGCCGAACAACGGCGCCAGCAGTTTGGTGAGGTTGGCAGTTTTCATGACAGTTCCTTGTGCAGTGTCTTTGGCAGGCTTTCTACGAAGGAGAATTTCTCCAGGAACTGCTGCGCGCGTGCGGTCTGCGGTTTGGTGAAGAAGCTCTCGGGGTCGCCTTGTTCAAGGATCCTGCCGGCCTCCATGAACACGATGCGGTCGGCCACCGCGCGAGCGAAGGCCATTTCGTGGGTAACGATGAGCAGGGTCATGCCGTCGCGGGCAAGGCCCTGGATCACCTGCAGCACTTCCTTGACCATTTCCGGGTCGAGTGCGGCGGTAACCTCGTCGAACAGCATCACCTCGGGGTTCATGCAAAGTGAGCGCACGATGGCGATGCGCTGTTGCTGGCCCCCGGACAATTGCCGCGGGAAGGCGTCGCGTTTGTCCAGCAGGCCGACCCGCGCCAGCAGTGCCTCGGCCTGGGCCTGCGCTTCGGCACGCTCGCGCTTTTGCACCTTGAGCGGGCCAAGCAGCAGGTTGTCGATCACGCTCATGTGGCCGAACAGGTGATAGCTCTGAAACACCATGCCCACCCGCTGGCGAACGTCGCGCCAGTCGGTGCGCGGGTCGAGCAGCTCTTGCCCGGCCAGCCGCAGGTGGCCGCTGTGGGCCTGCTCCAGGCCGTTGAGGCAGCGCAGCAGCGTGCTCTTGCCGCAACCGCTGGGGCCGAGGATGACCACCACTTCGCCGGCCGCCACCTTGAGGTCGACGTCCTTGAGTACCTGGTGCTCGCCAAAAAACTTGTTGAAACCCTGGAATTCGATCAATGCGCTCATGAGTGTGCCCAACGGCGTTCCAGCACGCGCGAAGCGGCGGACAGCGGATAACAGACGATGAAGAAGAACAGAAACAAGGCGCCGTAGATCAGCACCGATTCGTAGGTGCGTTCGATGATCTGCTGGCCGGCCTTGATCACCTCGACCACGCCGATCAACACCGCCAGCGAGCTGGTCTTGATGATCCGCGTGTAGATGTTGATAGTCGGTGGGGTCATGCGCTTGAGTGCCTGCGGCAGCAACACGTAGCCATACAGCTGCCAGCCGGCCAGGCCGATCGACAGCCCGGCCTCGCGCTGGCCTCGCGGCAGCGAAGCCAGGGCCCCGCGCACCACCTCGCCCACCTCGCTGGCGCCCCACAGGGCCAGTACCAGCACGGCGCACCAGAAGCTGGGGATGCTCAGGGCAAAGAAGATCGGCAGGCCGAAGAACACCAGGTACAGCCAGACCAGCACCGGGATGGCGCGGAACAGCTCCAGGTACACCTGCAAGGCGATGTTCAGGGCACGGTTGCCCAGGGTTGCCAGCACGCCGTACAGCACGCCACCCAGCGTTGCGAACAGAATGCCCAGCGCCGAGATGGCCAAGGTCTGCCCGGCGCCGCCGGCCAGCTGCGGCAACGCCTGCAGCAACAGGTCAAATCCCGAACTGGCCATGTTGCAGCCTCCTTTCCACATAGCGCAGCAGCAACGAAAGCGGCAGGAACAGCAGCACGCAGAGCAGGGTCAGCACGGTGAGCATTTCGTAGGTCTTGTAGTACAGCGCGATGTAGTTCTTGGTGGTGTAGAGGATTTCCGGCACGGCCACCGCCGACACCACGGTGGTTTCCTTGAGCAGGAAGATGAAATTGGCGAACAGTGCCGGCAGGCTGAGGATACCGGCCTGGGGCAGCACCACATGGCGCAGCAGCTGGCCCTCGGACAGGCCGATGGAGCGCCCGGACTCAAGCTGGGCACGCGGCACGGCCTCGATGCCGGCCCGCAACACCTCGGTGAGGTAGGCACCGCCCATGAAGGTCATGGTGATGATCGCAGCGGAAAAACCGGAAATCTTCAGGCCCAGGCTGGGCAGTGCGAAGTAGACGAAGAACAGCTGGATCAGCAGCGGCGTGTTGCGCGCCAGCTCCACGTAGGCTTTGACCAGGCGCCACAGGTAGGGGGTGCGTAGTACCAGCAGGGTGGCATTGAACAGGGCGACCAGTAGCGAGGTGGCAATGGCGATCAGGCCTACCTGCAAGGTCACACCCACGGCCTTGAGGAAGGCGGGTAGCGTGCTGAGGATGAATGCGGTGTCGAGAGTCATGGGTAGAGCAAGTCTGCAGGGTGCGCGAGGGCACAATCACTAGACTCTAATGATCTAAAAACTTTTTAATAAATATCTTTATTGCATATGCATAGTACAGGCAAACACGCCCTTTGTAGGAGCGGCCTTGTGTCGCGAAAGGGCCGCAAAGCGGCCCCGGCGATGGCAGGTTTAACGCAAACATCCTGGGGGCGCTTCGCACCCCTTTCGCGACACAAGGCCGCTCCTACAGGGGGATCGCATCTCACCCAAATGCATGATCCCGGAAATGAAAACGCCGACACAGGGGTGTCGGCGTTGGGTTATGCAGTGTATCGCAAGCGAATCAGAACGCCGGCAGCACAGCGCCCTGATACTTCTTGGCAATGAATTCCTTCACTTGCGGGCTGGTCAGGGCCTTGGCCAGTTTCTGGATGGCTTCGCTGTCCTTGTTGTCCGGGCGGGCAACCAGGAAGTTCACGTACGGCGAGTCGGCACCTTCGATCACCAGCGCATCCTTGGCCGGGTTCAGGCCGGCTTCCAGGGCGTAGTTGGTGTTGATCATGTCCAGGTCGACCTGGTCCAGCACACGCGGCAGCATGGCCGACTCAAGCTCGCGGAACTTCAGCTTTTTCGGGTTCTCGGCGATGTCCTTGGGGGTGGCCAGGGCATTCTTCGGGTCTTTCAGGGTGATCAGGCCAGCCTTCTGCAGCAGGATCAGGGCGCGGCCGCTGTTGCTGCCTTCGTTAGGGATGGCAACGGTAGCGCCTTCCTTCAGCTCGGACAGGTTCTTGATCTTCTTCGAGTAGCCACCGAAGGGTTCGACGTGTACGCCAATGACCGTTTCCAGGTGGGTGCCTTTACCTTCGTTGAAGCTCTTCAGGTAGGGCAGGGTCTGGAAGTAGTTGGCGTCCAGACGCTTCTGGTCCACCTGCACGTTCGGCTGCACGTAGTCGGTGAAGACCTTGATCTCCAGGTCAACGCCTTCCTTGGCCAGAGCAGGCTTGATCAGCTCGAGGATTTCGGCGTGGGGTACCGGAGTAGCGGCAACCACCAGTTTTTCAGCGGCGGCGGCCAGGCCGGAAAACGACAGGGCAGCGGCCAGGGCGGTGGTCAGCAGGGTCTTCTTCATGGTGGTCCTTGTTCTGAATCTGGGCCATCGGCGATGGCGAATCGGGTGCCCAACCGGTTCACCAGCGGGCGTGAGGCGGACAATACCTAGATTTTTTATTCCGTAACAATATCTTTTACTTAGCTGCTTATTCCAAAAACAAAATGCCACCAGCCACTTTGCTTATGAGCGATGTCTAGCGCGCGGGGTTGGGCAAGTCGAGGTCTTCTGGCTGGATCTCTGCGCCGTCATTCACCAGCAAGGCAAAGTGGATGACGTTCTCCAGTTCGCGGGTATTGCCGGGCCAGAAATGCGCTTCCAGCACCTGCTGCGCCGCCTCGCTTACCAACGGCACAGGCCGCTGCAGGCGCACGCTGTAGATACCCACAAAGTACTCGGCCAGCGGCAGGATATCGCCCGGCCGCTCGCGCAGCGGCGGCAGTTCCAGCGCGCCCTCGCGCAGGTACTGGTGCAACCGCTCGTTGAAGCGCCCCGCCCGTACCACGCGCGTCAGGTCGATGCTGGTGGCGGCGACCAGGCGCACATCCACCGGCTGTGGCTGCTGCGCGCCCACCCGGGTGACCTCGCGGTTTTCCAAGGCCGCCAGCAACTTGCCCTGAATGGCCAGCGGCAAGTCGGCAATCTCGTCCAGGTACAGCGTGCCGCCGTTGGCCGAACCGAACCAACCGGCGCGGCTGCTGGCAGTGCCGCCCTGGCTGCCAGCGCTATAGCCGAACAGCTCGGCATCAGCGTAAGTGGGGCTGATGGCTGCGCAATTGACCGACACGAACAGCCCACCACGGTCGCTGGCACGATGGATCTGCCGGGCCAGCAGCTCCTTGCCGGTGCCGGTTTCGCCACGGATCAGCACGGGCAAGGGTTGCGGTGCCAGACGCTCAAGGTCTTCGCGCAACTGCTGCGAACGCGGGTCGATGAACACCAAGGCCTTGGCACGGATGCTCAGCGGGCTCTTGTCCAGCTCGGGGAAGGTCAGCAGTGGCTGGCCAAACGGGTTTTGAAACGTCATGACGAACTCCCGCCCCAGGCCTGCATTGGCCGGGCGTCAGGTAAACGGTAAACAACAAGGGCTGTCAGGCGCGACGCAGTGCGCGCTGCTCGACCCGGCTCTGCAAGCGATACAAGTAGGCGAAGCCTTGTTCCCAGCGCTCATGGCCGGACTTGACGTTGATGTGCCCGGCATTGCTCAGCAACCCCGCTTCGGCACCCCAGGCCTGGGCCAGGTACAGCGCCCGCGGCACGCTCACGGCCGGGTCGTTGTCCGAGCTGACGACCTGGCTGGGGAACGGCAGCGCCTCGGCCGGGATCGGCGCAAAGTTACGCAGCGCTGGCGCACAGGTGGGCCGCTCGACGTCTGCCGGCGCTACCAGCAGTGCACCCCGCACCCTGCGCCGCAAGGCCGGGCTGGCCTGCGCGGCCCAATGGGCGACCGTGATGCAGCCAAGGCTGTGGGCAATCAGGATCACCGGCGAACGCTCGGCGGCCACCGCCTGCTCCAGCGCCTGCACCCAGTCCTGCCGTTGCGGGGTGAGCCAATCGTGCTGCTCGACCCGCGCACTGTTGGGCAGGGTGCGCTGCCAGTGACTTTGCCAATGGTTGTCTGGCGATCCTTGCCAGCCCGGCACAATCAGGTAACGAATTGACTCATTGCGCATGGGGACGCCTCCAGTAAGTTTGCGTGCTTGGAGACAAGTATAGGGAGGGAGTTATATTCGTAAAGGAATAAGAAGCTATTTATTAATAACCAAAACACCAATAGCTTGTGCGATCCCTGTGGGAGCGGGCATGCCCGCGAAGCAAGCACCGCGGTGGATGGCACGGGCTTCGCCCGTGTTCGCGGGCACGCCCGCTCCCACAGGGATCAGGCAAAAAAAAGGGCCATCCCCTGCCAAGAGATATGGCCCCAACGCACTTGCGAGAGTCACTTGCCTGAAGAGGTTTTGCAGGGATCAGCGCGCGGTTATCACCGCCAGCTTGCTGATCCCCGCACGTTCGATGGCTGCCATGGCTCGCGCCACTTCGCCGTAGTTCACGCCGTCGTCGGCCTGCAGCTGCACGCGCACATCCGCGTCCTTGTCCTTGGCGGCCTTGAGGTTGGTTTCCAGCAGGTCGGGCTGGATCTGATCCTTGTTGATGAACAGCTTGCCGTCGCCGTCGATGCTGACCACCAACGGATCCTTCTGCTCCACCGGGGCCACAGCCTCGGTCTTGGGCAAGTTGATGGGGATGGCGTTGGTCAGCAGCGGCGCGGTGACGATGAACACCACCAGCAGCACCAGCATGACGTCTACCAAGGGCGTGACGTTGATTTCACTGAGGACTTCGTCGCTGTCCTGGGTCGAAAAGGCCATATCAGGACGCCTCCTTCACCGGCTGGGTGAAACCAGCCTGGGCTTTTTGCACGGCAGGGTGTACCAGCACGCGGAAGGCACTCTTCTGCGCCAGGCTGTAGAAGTCGTGGGCGAAGTCATCCAGGTCGGCAGCGGTCAGCTTGAGGCGACGCAGGAAGTAGTTGTACACCAGCACTGCCGGCACTGCGACGGCGATACCCACACCGGTAGCCACCAGTGCCGCACCGATTGGCCCGGCGACGGTTTCCAGGCTGGCGGAGCCAGCCGCACTGATGCCCTTTAGCGCTTCCATGATGCCCCACACGGTGCCGAACAGGCCGATGAAGGGCGAGGTGCTGCCGATACTGGCAACCACCGCCAGGCCGGTTTCCAGCGAGCGGCGCTCACGCACGATCTGCTGACGCAGGGCGCGTTCCAGGCGGTCCTGGTGGTTGATGGCGTGGCTCAGGTCATTGGCCTGGGTCTCGCCAACGGCAATCGCGGCGTAGCCGGACTGGGCAACACGGGCAGCCGGGCCGGGCAGCTCATGGCTGAGTTCGGCGGCCGAATCCAGGCTGGAGGCCGCCCAGAACTGCTTGTGGAAGCGCTTGTCCTGGTTTTTCAGCCGCACGAACTGCGCAACCTTGACCAGGGCCAGGCCCCAGGTGACGACAGAGAAACCGACCAGCAGCCAGATGACTGCGCTTTCAACGGATTCGAGGGGGGATGCCAGCAGGCTCATGATGGTGTCTTCCTGTGTTCTGCGAAATAGTTAGCGAAGCTTGAAATCGATCGGCACGCTGACCCAGCCAGTCTGGGCCACGTCGCCCTGCTTGGCGGGTACGAAGCTCCAGCGCTTGACCGCGGCCAGCGCGGCAGCGTCGAGGGCGTCACGGCCACTGCTTTTCTGTACCTGGATCTGCCCGGGCTTGCCGCTTGGCAGCACCTCTACGCGCAACAGCACGGTGCCTTCCCAACCACGGCGCTGGGCCATTTGCGGGTATTCCGGTGCCGGGTTCTTCAGGTACGCGGCGTTGGCCGATGCCGGGGTTATCGGAGCCGGCGCGGGTGGCGCTGGCGCAGGCGGTGCGGGGGCGGCCACCGGCGCTGGCGGTGGTGCCTCGACCGGCTTGGGCTGTGGCTTGGGCGCTTGCTTGACCACAGGCTTAGGCACGGGCTTTGGCTTGGGTTTGGGCTTGGCGGCCAGTTCGTCGACTACCGGTGGCGGCGGTGGCGGCTCGACCACGGGCGGCGCGGGCGCTGGCGGCGGAGGCTCGACCACGGGCGGCGCTGGCGCTGCGAACTCGATGGTCATGGGCGGCACCTGTGGCGGCACCACTGGCAGCTCGGGTGTTGGCGCCTGGCTGACCCAGTACGCTGCAGCGCCATGCAGCACCAGCACCAGCAGGCCCAACACCAGCTTGTCGCGGCGCTTGAGCCCGCTGACGGGCGTGCGTTGCAGGCGCAGCTGGCCAAGCGGGAGGCGAAGCGTGCGTCCAAGCTCGACCAGGTCACCCGGGGCCGGGCGCCATGGCTGGTCGTAGGCCCTGACGGCCGACTGGACATTACCCATTGATCAAACTCCTGGGGTCTCGATTCAGGTGTGTGGCTGAATCATCGGGGCCAGAGGCTTATCTCTTAAAGTAATGTTTAAAATTATGGTTAGAACTGAATTGAATATTGTTTTTCAGGAAGGCCGTGGAAGCCACGAACTGCGCGGGCTGCGGCTGTCGGGTTTAAACGCGATGCATTGGGGGCATGCAAAATATTCGCGTAAGGCATGAGATTGCCGCGAGGGCTGCGCCCTCGATCGCGACACAAGGCCGCTCCCACAGGAGATTGCAGTTCCCTGTGGGAGCGGCCTTGTGTCGCGATGGGCTGCAAAGCAGCCCCGGCAATCCGTCAGGCAAAAAAAAGCCCGGAACCAAGCCCGGGCTTTTTCTCATCAAGCGCGGCTCAGATATCCGCCACCTTCTGCCAAACCTTCGGCCGGAAGAACAACGTCTCGCCCCGCGCCAGCCCGGTCAGGCTGTCATGGTCCTTGACCACCTCGGCCTCGATCAACTCGCTCTGCCCTTCCACCTTCAAGGTCACCCGCGTGGTAGCGCCCAACGGCCGGATATCCCGCACCTCGGCAGCATGGTGCCCTTCGGTCTCATGCCGCGACAGCGACACCTCGTGCGGGCGGAACAGCACATGGTGCCCTTCGCTCACCGCCAGGCGGTTGGAGTCGCCCAGGAAGTGGTAGACGAAATCGTTGGCCGGCTGCTCGTACACCTCGCCCGGCGAGCCGATCTGCTCGATCACGCCCTTGTTCATGACCACGATGCGGTCAGCCACTTCCATGGCCTCTTCCTGGTCGTGGGTGACGAACACCGACGTCAGGTTGATATCCTCGTGCAGCCGCGCCAGCCAACGACGCAGCTCCTTGCGCACCTTGGCGTCCAACGCACCGAACGGCTCGTCCAGCAGCAGCACCTTGGGCTCCACTGCCAGGGCGCGGGCCAGAGCAATACGCTGACGCTGGCCGCCAGACAGCTGCTCCGGGTAGCGGTCGGACAACCAGTCCAGCTGCACCATGTTCAGCAACTCGTGCACTTTTTCGGCGATCTTGCTCTCACTCGGGCGCTCGCCCTTGGGCTTCATGCGCAGGCCGAAGGCGACGTTGTCGAACACACTCATGTGGCGGAACAGCGCGTAGTGCTGGAATACGAACCCGACGTTGCGGTCACGCACGTCATGGCCAGACACATCCTCGCCATGGAACACGATGTTGCCCTGGTCCGGGGTTTCCAGGCCGGCGATGATGCGCAACAGGGTGGTCTTGCCACAGCCGGACGGGCCCAGCAGCGCCACCAGCTCGCCGCTGTTGATGTCCAGGTTGATGTTGTTCAGGGCCTGGAAGCTGTTGAAGCGCTTGCTGACATTACGAACTTCGATCGACATGAATCATTCCTCCGCGGCGCTGTGGCGCAGGCGGTTAATACGGTTCTCGCTCCACTGCTTGAGCAGCAGGATGAAGAGCGCCAGGATCAGCAACAGGCTGGCCACGCTGAAGGCCGCGACGTGGTTGTACTCGTTGTAGAGGATCTCTACGTGCAGCGGCAAGGTGTTGGTCACGCCACGAATGTGGCCCGACACCACCGACACCGCGCCAAACTCGCCCATGGCCCGTGCGGTACACAGCACCACGCCATAGATCAGGCCCCATTTGATGTTGGGCAAGGTCACGTGCCAGAACATCTGCCAGCCATTGGCACCGAGCAGGCGCGCGGCCTCCTCTTCTTGCGTGCCCTGCTCCTGCATCAGCGGGATCAGCTCACGGGCCACAAACGGCACGGTGACGAAGATGGTCGCCAGGACGATGCCCGGCAGGGCGAAGACGATCTGGATGTCATGGTCCTGCAGCCAGGGCCCGAACAGGCCCTGCGCGCCGAACATCAGCACGTAGACCAGGCCGGCGATTACCGGCGACACCGAGAACGGCAGGTCGATCAGGGTGACCAGGATACTTTTGCCGCGGAAGGTGTACTTGCTCACGCACCAGGCGGCGCTGACACCGAACACCAGGTTCAACGGTACCGAAATGGCTACGGCGAGCAGAGTCAGCTTCAGCGCCGACAACGCGTCAGGCTCGAAGATCGCCTCGAAGAAGGTGCCAAAACCGTTCTTCAGCGCCTGCGACACCACGATCACCAGCGGCAGCAGCAGGAACAGGGCGAACACCAGCCAGCCAAGGCCGATAAGAATGCGCCGCGACGTAGCACTGCCACGGCGGGCGGCGTTGGCGGCGGCGCTTGCACTCAGGGATGAACTGGACATGCCGGCCTCCTTCAAGGGGTTTCGATGCGGCGCTGCAGCAGGTTGATCAGCAGCAGCAGGATGAAGGAAACCACCAGCATCAGCACGCCGATGGCGGTCGCGCCGGTGTAGTCGTACTGGTCGAGCTTGACCATGATCAGCAGCGGCAGGATCTCGGTCTTCATCGGCATGTTGCCGGCAATGAAGATTACCGAACCATACTCGCCCACGCCGCGGGCGAAGGCCAGGGCAAAGCCGGTGAGCCAGGCCGGCAGCAGGGCTGGCGCCAGTATGTGGCGGAACACCTGCAGCGGCTTGGCCCCCAGGCAGGCAGCGGCCTCCTCCACTTCACGCGGGATGTCGGCCAGTACCGGCTGCACCGTGCGCACCACGAACGGCAAGGTGACGAAGGTCAGCGCCAGGGTGATGCCCAGCGGGGTGTAGGCGATCTTGAAGCCCAGGTCGGTGGCGAACTGGCCAACCCAGCCCGCAGGCGCGTACAGGGCGGTCAGGGCGATACCGGCGACGGCGGTGGGCAAGGCGAACGGCAGGTCGATCATCGCGTCGATGATCTTGCGCCCAGGGAAGGTGTAGCGCACCAGCACCCAGGCCAGCAGGGTGCCGATCACCCCGTTGATGATGGCGGCGAACAGGGCGGTGCCGAAACTCAGCTTGAGCGCGGCGATCACCCGCGGCGCACTGATGATGTTCCAGAACTGCTCCCAGGTCAGCTGCGAGGCATGAATGAACATGGCTGCCAGCGGTATCAGCACGATCAGGCTGAGGTACACCAAGGTGTAGCCCAGCGTCAGCCCGAAGCCGGGTATGACGGGGGAAATACGACGCGACATAAGTATCCCTGGTTGAACGCACGAAGCCCGGAATCAATCCCGGGCCGGTGCTAGCTTCTGAAATCCTGGGGCTGCCTTGCAGCCCATCGCGACACAAGGCCGCTCCTACAAGTAGAACGCGTATCCCCTGTAGGAGCGGCCTTGTGTCGCGATAGGGCCGCAAAGCGGCCCCCGCTTTTCTTGGCCCTTACTGTGCCTGATAGATCTGGTCGAACACACCGCCATCATTGAAGAATTTGGGTTGTGCAGTTTTCCAGCCACCGAAGTCCTTGTCGATGGTTACCAGGTCCAGTTTCGGGAATTGCTTGCCGAATTCGGCAGCGACCTTCTCGTCACGCGGGCGGTAGAAGTTCTCGGCGGCAATCTTCTGCCCGGCCGGGCTGTACAGGTGCTTGAGGTATTCGGTGGCAATGTCGGTATTGCCCTTCTTCTCGGCATTCTTGTCCACCACCGCCACGGGCGGTTCGGCCAGGATCGACAGCGACGGTACGACGATGTCGAACTTGTCGGCGCCACCGTCTTCCTTCAGCGCCAGGAAGGCTTCGTTTTCCCAGGCCAGCAGCACATCGCCCTGGCCGTTGTTGACGAAGGTGATGGTCGAGCCACGGGCGCCGGTATCCAGCACCGGCACGTGCTTGAACAACTCCTGCACGTAGGCCTTGGCCTTGTCTTCGCTACCACCGGCTTTCAGGCCATAGGCCCAGGCCGCCAGGAAGTTCCAGCGCGCACCGCCGGAGGTTTTCGGGTTGGGGGTAATGACCGAAACGTCCTTCTTGATCAGGTCGCCCCAGTCCTTGATGCCTTTCGGGTTGCCCTTGCGCACCAGGAACACGATGGTCGAGGTGTACGGGGTGCTGGCGTCCGGCAGACGGGTCTGCCAGTTGTCCGGCAGCGTCTTGCCAAGCTTGGCCACTTCGTCGATGTCGCCGGCCAGGGCCAGGGTCACCACGTCGGCGCGCAGGCCGTCGATCACCGCACGGGCCTGCTTGCCCGAGCCGCCATGGGATTGCTGGATCTTCACCTTGTCGCCCGGGTGGGCCTGCTGCCAGTGCTTGATGAACTCGGCGTTGTACTGCTGGTACAGCTCGCGGGTCGGGTCGTAGGACACGTTCAGCAGTTCGTAGTCCTTGGCGATGGCGGAACCGGCAAAAACAGCACTGGCCAGGGCGGCGAGCGCATAACGGCGGATGGACATGGTGAAGCTCCCGATTGGCATTTTTCTAATTTTGGAGGTGAGGCGCGATCAGCCGGACTTGTTGCCGGGCTGTTGCAGGCGGAACTTCTCCTTGCGCTCGATCTGTACGACCTGAGCGTTGTGCACAGTGATCTCCACCGCACCAAACCGCAGGTCGCGCAAGGCGCTCTGGATTTCACGCAGAATGGTGGCTTCGTCCTGACCGTCGATGCTACGCAGAGATGCACTCATGCTCGTTCTCCTTGGAGTGAGGGTGCCGGGCAGAGGTTTGAAGGGGATTTGCGCCTGGCTTGAGGGCAATAGTAGTGAGGCGGAGTTATTCTTAAAAATACTGTTTAAGAATGTTTATATAACCAAATTAAAATCGCGATTCTGCAGCCGACGCAAAGCCCTGTGGGAGCGGGTTCACCCGCGAATGCGATGGTGGAGCTACCGTCGCATTCGCGGGTGAACCCGCTCCCACAGGGTGCGTACAAGGCTTCAGTTTTGTTTCTGCGGCTCGCGAATCTTGTACCAGGCCACATACAGCGCCGGCAGGAACAGCAGGGTCAGCAGCGTTGCCACGATGATCCCGCCAATCATGGCGTAGGCCATCGGCCCCCAGAACACCTCGCGGGCAATCGGGATCATGCCCAGGCTCGCCGCCGCTGCGGTCAGCAGGATCGGCCGACGACGATGGTTGGTGGCCTCCACCACCGCATCCCACGGCGAGAAGCCCTGGGCTTCGAACTCGTCGATCTGGGTTACCAGGATCACCGAGTTACGAATGATGATGCCCGCCAGCGCCAGGATGCCAAGAATCGCCACAAAGCCCATCGGTGTACCCGTGGGCACCAGCGCCAGCACCACGCCGATCAATCCCAGCGGCGCCACGCTGACCACCAAAAACAGTTTCTGCACGCTGTGCAGCTGGATCATCAGGAAGGTCGCCATGAGGAACAGCATCAGCGGAATCACCTTGGCGATAGGGCCCTGGGCCTTGCTGCTCTCCTCCACCGTACCGCCCGTGGCCACTTCGTAACCGACCGGCAACTGGCTGGCGAACTCATCGATCTTCGGCTTGAGCTGCGCCACCAGGTCTGTGGGCTGGATCTCGCCATTGACCGAAGCCTTGATGGTGATGGTCGGCTTGCGGTCACGGCGCCACACCAGCGGTTGCTCCAGCTCGTAACGCACGGTGGCGAACGACAGCAGCGGGATCGAGGTGCCGTTGGGGGTAAGAATTTGCAGGTTTTGCAGCGTATCGGGCGAGCCGCGCTCGCTGTCTTCGGCGCGGGCGACCACGTCCACCAGGTAGATGTTGTCGTTGACCTGGGTGATCTGCACGCCACTGACGATGCTGTTCATCACATTGGCCACGTCTTCTGACGACAGCCCCAGCTGGCGGGCCTTGTCCTGGGCGATTTCCACGCGCAGCACCTTACCCGGCTCGTTCCAGTCGTAGATCATCTCGCCGATGTGCTCGTTCTGGTCGAGCAAGGTGGCCAGCTCGATGGCGTGCTTGCGCACCTGGTCGATGTTGGCGCCGCTGACCCGGTACTGGATCGGCCGGCCCACCGGCGGGCCCATCTCCAGCGACTGCACGTTGGTACCGATGCCGACGAAGTCTTCATGCAGGATCTTCTGCAGGCGGTCGATCATGCCCTGGCGCTCTTCGAAGCCCTTGCTGACGATCACCAACTGCGCGTAGTACGGGTTCTGCAGTTGCTGGTCGAGGGGCAGGTAGAAGCGAATCGCGCCTTGCCCGATATAGGTGCTCCAGCGCACCAGGTCCGGGTCGTCCTTGATCCGCGCCTCGAGGCGGTCGACCACCTTGCGCGTTTCCTCAATCGAGGCGTTCTGCGGCAGGTTGAGGTCGACGAGAATTTCCGGGCGGTCCGAGGACGGGAAGAACTGGTTCTGCACAAAGCGCATGCAGAAGATCGACAGGGCGAACAGCACTACGGTGCCGATGATGGTCAACCAGCGGTTGCGCATGCACCACAGCAACCCGCCCTCAAATGCCCGCCCGACCCGGCCAGGCTCGGCGTCGTGGGCCTTGAGCTTGTCGCCTTTGAGGATATGCACCCCGAGCACTGGCGCGAAGAACACCGCCACCACCCAGGACACGATCAGCGCCACGGCGATCACCGCGAACAACGTGAAGGTGTATTCACCCGCAGAGCTGGCGTTGAGGCCAATGGGCACGAACCCAGCCACGGTCACCAAGGTGCCGGTAAGCATGGGGAAGGCTGTAGAGGTGTAGGCGAACGTCGCCGCCTGCTCCTTGCTTTCGCCCATTTCCAGCCGCGTGACCATCACCTCCACGGTAATCATCGCATCGTCCACCAGCAGGCCAAGCGCAATGATCAGCGCACCCAGCGAAATCCGCTGCATGGTGATGCCGCTGTACTCCATGAACACGAACACCATGGCCAGCACCAGCGGAATCGAGCAGGCAACCACCAGGCCGGCGCGTACGCCGAGGCTGACGAAACTCACTGCCAGCACGATCACCACCGCCTCGAACAGCGCGCTGGTAAAGCCGCCGACCGCCTCCTTGACCACCACTGACTGGTCGGAGACGGTGTGTACCCCGACACCTACCGGCAGGTCTTCGATTACCTGGTCCATGCGCTTTTTCAGTGCCGCACCAAACACCTGGATATTGCCGCCGGCCTTCATGCCGATGGCCAGGCCAAGGGCCGTCTGGCCGTTGTAGCGGAACATGGGCGAAGGCGGGTCGACGTAGCCACGCTCGATGTCGGCGATATCGGCCAGGCGGAAGAAGCGATCGTTGATCCTCAAGTTGACGGTTTGCAGGTCCTTTTCCGAGGCAAACTGCCCGGATGTTCGCACCGAGATACGCTCCGGGCCGGCTTCGATCATGCCGGCCGGCGTCACCGCGTTCTGCGCTTGCAGTGCCTGCATCACCTGGCGCTGGTCAATGCCCAGGGCAGCCAGCTTGCGGGTGGAGAAGTTCAGGTAGAGCACTTCGTCCTGGGTGCCGACCAGCTCGATCTTGCCAATGTTGGGTACATCGCGGACCTCGGCCCGCGCCTGTTCCACGTAGTCACGCAGCTGGCGCAAGGTCAGGCCGTCGGCGGTAAAGGCATAGATGGAGCCGAATACATCACCGAATTCGTCGTTGAAGCCCGGCCCCTGGATGCCCGCCGGGAATTCGCCACGAATGTCCTGGATCTTCTTGCGCACCTGGTACCAGATATCCGGGATGTCCTTGGCCTTGGTGGTGTCGCGCAGGTACACGTAGACCGTGGATTCACCGGGGCGGGTGTAGCTTTTGGTGTAGTCGAGCGAGTCGAGTTCTTCGAGCTTCTTCTCGATGCGGTCGGTGACCTGGTACAGGGTTTCGTCCTGGGTCGCGCCGGGCCAGCGGGTCTGGATGACCATGGTCTTGATGGTGAACGACGGGTCTTCCTCACGGCCCAGGTTGAAGTAGGAGAATATCCCCATCAACAAGCCAACGAACATCAGGTACCAGACGAACGATTGATGCTTGAGTGCCCAGTCGGACAGGTTGAAGCTTCCTTTCATTGCGCATCCTCGTCGAAGGTGACCTTCTGGCCAGGCTTGAGGCTGTTGACGCCCGCGGTGACCACGCGCTCACCGGGCTGCACGCCGGCGCTCACCACGACGCTGTCAGCGGTGCGGCCGATCAGCGTCACGTCGCGGGTGGCCACGGTCTTCTGCTGCGTATCGATCACCCACACCTGGGTCTTGCCGTCGCGCTCGAGCAAGGCACTCAAGGGCAATTCGCTGCGCGGGGATATTTGCGAGCTGAGGGTCACACTGATGGCGGTGCCGAGGTGAAAGGCCGCCGGCGTGCTGGCCAGGGTCAGGCGGGCGCGGCGGGTACGGGTGGTGGCATCGGCCTGGGGCTCCAGTTCGCGCAGGCTTGCCGTGGTGCTGATGGTCGGGTCCAGTTGCGAGGCCACGGTGAAGGTCAGGCTTTTGCTCAACTGCTCGGCCAGGCCGATTGGCAAGTCGATGACCGCTTCCTTCACATCCGGTCGGGCCAGTGTCACCACGGCTTGCCCGGCCGTTACGGTTTGCCCGGCTTCGGCCTGCCAGGCGGTAATCACGGCGGCGTGGTCGGAGCGCAGGGTGCTGTAGTCAAGCTGGTCACGTGCCTGGCTGAGCGCAGAGCGCGCCTGCTCCAGCGCCGCGCTGGTGGTTTTCAGGTTGGTCTGGGCGATATCCAGCTGGGCCTGGGCGCCAACGCCACGGTCATACAGCTGTTGCTGGCGACGGGCATCGGCCTGGGCGTTTATCCACTGTGCCTGAACCTTGGCCAGGTCGCCTTCGGCGGCGCGCAGCTGGTTCTGCTGGTCGGTCGGGTCGAGAGTGGCCAAGGTGTCGCCCGGCTTCACCTGGGCGCCCACATCCAGCCAACGCCGGGCAATGCGCCCGGAAACACGAAAGCCCAGGGTACTTTCGAAACGCGCCTGGATACTGCCGGCGAAGCGGCCCAGTTGCGACTGCACCTGGGGTTCGACCTTGACCGACAGCACCGGCCGAATCGGCTCTGGTGCTTCTTCTTCGCTACTGCAGCCAGCCAGCAATACGCCGGCCGACAGCATCAGCAGCAGGCGTTTCATAGCTCACCCCCTTGGGCCTTGGCGTCGACCTTCTGCACTTGCATGCCGGGGTGCAGCAACTGCCCGCCAGTGACCACCACGGTTTCGCCGCCCTTCAGGCCGCTGGCGACCACAATCTTGCCGGTGAGGTAACGGCTGACTTCCACTTTGCGCAATTCCACCTTGTCGCCCTCGCCCACCACCCACACAGCGGGCTCATGCAGGGCCTTGGTCAGCGCCGACCACGGCAGTTCGATGCTGGGCCGGCCCTGGGCATTGGTGGTGGCGGTCACTGGTGCACCCAGTTGCATCCCTGCTGGCACGTCCTTCAGGCCGACCTTGACCTGCACCGTGCCGCTTTGCGCCGACACCGTGGGGGTGATTTCGCGTACGAAGCCCTGAGCCTGGACCTTGGGGTCGTCCAGCAGGCTGACGATCACCCCTGCATCGCTGGGCGGCGCTATCAGTAGCGATTCGTAGACGTTGAACACTGCATCGCGGTCGCCATCGGTGGCCAGGCTGAAGATCGGCATGGTCGCCTGCACCACCTGGCCGACTTCGGCCTGGCGCTCGGTGATAACCCCGGCGGCCTCGGAGACCAGTGCGGTGTAGCTGAGTTGCTCGTTGGCGTTGGCCAGCTGGGCCTGGGCGGCCTTCAGCGCGCTCTGGTTGCTGCGCAGCGCGGCTTCGGCAGCATCGTATTCGCTCTGGCTGGTGTAGCCCTTGGGCAGCAGTTTTTGCTGGCGCACGAAGGCGGCGCTGGTCTGGGTGACCCGCGCCTGAGCGGCAAACACCTCGGCCTTGGCCGAGTCGACGTTGTTCTGCAGGTCTTTCGGGTCCAGCCGGGCCAGCACTTGGTTGGCCTTGACGTGATCGCCCACGTCCACACTGCGCGAAATGATCTTGCCGCCGACGCGGAACGACAAATCGGTCTGCACCCGCGCCTGTACGTCGCCGGTCAGGGTGACCCTGGCAGCGAAGTCGGTGGGCTGGACCTGCTGCACACCTACCCGAGGCAACGTCTCGGGGACCTCTTCCTTGCTACAGCCGGTGAGCATGTAAAGCAGCCCCAGGCAGACGACCGACAGCGGACGCATCAACGCCATGCTGGCTCCTTGCTTGTGCACAAATGATTGTGGAATGCGACTGTGAGCGTAGTTCAGGGTTCGATAAACATCACTGACGCGGATCAGTTCGGCATTTTCACAGCCTGTGCCGGCCTCTTCGCGGGTGAACCCGCTCCCACAGAGATCGTGCATATGCTGAATCCTGTGCAGTACCTGTGGGAGCGGGTTCACCCGCGAAAGGGCCGGTCCTGCCATATCCAGAAATCATCCGCTTCCCTGGGGGTGCAACACAGCCACTACCTTGGGATGTTGATCTCTATTCAAGGAAGAACCTGATGCCCAGGGCCCAATCCCATCTGCTTCGTCGTGGTCGCTATTCAGAACTTGGCAGGCTGTATCTGCTGACTACTGTTACCCATCAGCGCAAGCCGCTATTCGATGACTTCCACCATGCCCGGTTAGTCATTCACCAATTGCGGCAAGCCGATCAGGAGCACGCCTGCCGCTCACTGGCGTGGGTGCTGATGCCAGACCATCTGCATTGGCTGATCGAGCTGAAAGGAACAACACTAGGTACCCTGATGCGCAGGTTCAAGTCCCGCTCCAGTCTCGCATTACATCAGGCAGGGGTTGAGCATGACCCGGTATGGCAGCCTGGGTATCAGGACCGGGCATTGAGAAGGGAGGAAAGCATGGTGCACGCAGCCCGGTACATTGTTGCCAATCCATTGAGGGCTGGATTGGTCAGAAGTGTCCGGGAATATCCACACTGGGATGCAGTATGGCTTTGATTCGATGCTGGAGCCTTCGCGGCGGTTCGGCGCGAAAGGGCCGAACCGCCGCGAAAGGGCCGGGTCAGGCCGACGCAGCTACCTGCGTCGGGCGCTTGACCTGCGGCTGCGAAGCATTGGCCGCGGCGCCTTCCTCGATCGCCTGCTGAATCGCCTTGCGACGACGCTCTTCGCTGCGGCGGCTGAAGTACCAGACAAAGAAGGTCACCAGCGACACCGACAGCAGGATCAGGCTGGCCACGGCGTTGATCTCCGGCTTCACGCCCAGGCGCACTGCCGAGAACACTTCCATCGGCAAGGTGGTCGAACCCGGGCCGGACACGAAGCTGGCCAGCACCAGGTCGTCCAGCGACAGCGCGAACGACATCATGCCGCCCGCCGCAAGCGACGGCGCGATCATCGGGATGGTGATCAGGAAGAACACCTTCCACGGCTTGGCACCCAGGTCCATTGCCGCTTCTTCGATCGACAGGTCCAGCTCACGCAGCCGCGCCGATACAACCACCGCCACATACGCCGCACAGAACGTGGTGTGGGCGATCCAGATGGTGACGATGCCGCGCTCCTGCGGCCAGCCGATCATCTGCGCCATGGCCACGAACAGCAGCAACAGCGACAGGCCGGTAATCACTTCAGGCATTACCAGCGGCGCGGTGACCAGGCCACCGAACAGCGTGCGGCCCTTGAAGCGGGTGACCCGGGTCAGCACGAAGGCCGCCAGGGTACCCAGCGCCACCGCCGCCACCGCCGTGTAGCAGGCGATTTCCAGCGAGCGCATCACCGACCCCATCAGCTGGGTGTTGTCGAGCAGGCCGACGTACCACTTGATCGACCAGCCCCCCCATACCGTCACCAGCTTGGAGGCGTTGAACGAGTAGATCACCAGGATCAGCATCGGCAGGTAGATGAACAGCAAGCCGAGCACCAGCATCAGCTTGGAGAAACTGAAGCGTTTCATGCGCGGCCCTCCATTTCTTTGGCCTGGCTGCGGTTGAACAGCAGGATCGGCACGATCAGGATCGCCAGCATCACTACCGCCAGCGCAGAGGCTACCGGCCAGTCACGGTTGTTGAAGAACTCCTGCCACAGCACTTTACCGATCATCAGGGTTTCCGGGCCGCCGAGCAGTTCAGGAATGACGAACTCGCCCACCACCGGGATGAACACCAGCATGCAGCCGGCGATGATGCCGTTCTTCGACAGCGGCACGGTAATCTTCCAGAAGCTGTTGAACGTGCTCGACCCCAGGTCGGATGCAGCTTCGAGCAGGCTCGGGTCATGCTTCACCAGGTTGGCGAACAGCGGCAGGATCATGAACGGCAGGTACGAATAGACCACACCGATGTACACCGCCAGGTTGGTGTTGAGGATTTGCAAAGGCTGGTCGATCAACCCGGTCCACAGCAGGAAGCCGTTAAGCAGGCCGTTGTTGCTCAGAATACCCATCCAGGCATAGACGCGGATCAGGATCGCGGTCCATGTCGGCATCATGATCAGCAGCAGCAGGACGGTCTGGGTTTCCTTCTTGGCGTTGGCGATGGCGTAGGCCATCGGGAAGCCGATCAGCAGGCACAGCAGGGTGCTGAAGAACGCCATCTTCAGCGAGCCCAGGTAAGCCGAGAGGTACAGCTCATCCTCGGTCAACAAGCCATAGTTGGCCAGGTTGAGCACCAACTGGATCTTGTCTTCGACGTAGCTGTAGATCTCGGTATACGGCGGGATCGCCACGTCGGCTTCGGCGAAGCTGATCTTCAGCACGATGAAGAACGGCAGCATGAAGAACAGGAACAGCCAGATGAACGGCACGCCGATCACTACGTGCCGCCCCTTCGGTGTAAGGCGCTGGAAGGCTCGCTTGAGCTTGCGCAGTTTCATGACCGCAGTACCACGCCGCTGTCGTCTTCCCACCACACGTACACTTCATCGCCCCAGGTCGGGCGGGTGCCCTGGCGCTCGGCGTTGGCGACGAACGACTGGACAACCTTGCCGCTCGGCAGCTCCACGTAGAACACCGAGTGGCCACCCAGGTAGGCGATGTCGTGCACCTTGCCGCGCGACCAGTTGTGCTCGCAGGTCGGTTGCTGAGTAGTGACCAGCATCTTTTCCGGGCGCAGGGCGTAGGTGATGTGCTTGTCTTCCACCGACGTAGTGATGCCGTGGCCGACGTAGATCTTGCGCTCCAGCTCCGGGCTGGCAATGATCGCGTGGCCTTCGGCGTCGTCGACCACGTCACCTTCGAACAGGTTGACGTTGCCGATAAACTCGCACACCAGGCGGCTGGTCGGCGTTTCGTAGATGTCCACAGGCGAGCCGATCTGGGCGATCCAGCCCAGGTGCATGATGGCGATGCGCTGGGCCATGGTCATGGCCTCTTCCTGGTCGTGGGTCACCATCACGCAGGTCACGCCCACGCGCTCGATGATCTCCACCAGTTCCAGCTGCATCTGCGAACGCAGTTTCTTGTCCAGCGCACCCATCGGCTCGTCGAGCAGCAGCAGCTTGGGGCGCTTGGCCAACGAGCGGGCCAACGCCACACGCTGACGCTGGCCGCCGGACAACTGGTGCGGCTTGCGCTTGGCGTACTGGGTCATGTGCACCAGCTTGAGCATCTCGGCCACGCGGGCATCGATCTCGGCCTTGGCCATCTTGTCCTGCTGCAGGCCAAAGGCGATGTTCTGCGCCACGGTCATGTGCGGGAACAGCGCATAGGACTGGAACATCATGTTGATCGGCCGCTCGTAGGGCGGCATGTCGGTGATGTCGACGCCATCGAGGAAGATCCGCCCTTCAGTCGGGCGCTCGAAGCCGGCCAGCATGCGCAGCAAGGTCGATTTGCCAGAACCGGAGCCACCCAGCAGGGCAAAGATCTCGCCTTTGCGGATTTCCAGCGACACATCGTCTACGGCGATGGTTTCGTCGAATTTTTTCGTGACCCGGTCGATCTTGACCAGCACCTGCTTGGGTTGCTGGCCACCCTCGAGGGCTTTCTTATAGGCACCGGAGGCAACTGCCATGAGTGAAACTCCCAACAAGATTTGTGTGCCCGCCCCTGCTTTTGCGGCGGGCCTGGATTGTTACTTGCCCGACTTGACCTTGGTCCAGCTGCGGGTCATCAAACGTTGCACCTTGGGTGGCAACTCACTGTTGACGAACATCTTGTCCAGCACTTCCTGCGGTGGGTAAACCGCGGCGTCAGTCCTCACGGCCTGGTCCATCAGGTCGCCAGCCTTGGGGTTCGGGTTGGCGTAACCGACGTAATCACTGACCTGGGCGATAACCTCAGGTTTCAGCAAATAGTTGATGAAGGCGTGGGCCTCTTTGACGTTCTTGGCGTCGGCGGGGATCGCCAGCACGTCGAACCAGAGGTTGCCGCCTTCCTTGGGAATCGCGTAGGCCAGGTTCACGCCCTTCTTCGCTTCTTCAGCGCGGGCCTTGGCCTGGAAGATATCGCCGGAGAAGCCTGCCGCGACGCAGATGTCGCCGTTGGCCAGGTCGGTGATGTACTTGGACGAGTGGAAGTAGGTCACGTACGGGCGCACGGCCAGCAGCTTCTGCTCGGCTTTTGCATAATCCTTGGGGTCGGTGCTGTTGGGGTTGAGGCCCATGTAGTTGAGCACCGCCGGCAGCATTTCGTCCGCCGAGTCGAGGAAGGCCACGCCGCACTTGGAGAGTTTCTTCATGTTCTCGGGTTCGAACAGCATGGCCCAGGAGTCGATGGTGTCCACGCCCAGCGCGGCCTTTACCTTGTCGACGTTGTAACCGATGCCGTTGGTGCCCCACAGGTAAGGCACGGCGTACTGGTTGCCCGGGTCGTTCTTTTCCAGACGTTTCATCAACGCCGGGTCCAGGTTGGAATAATTGGGCAGCAGGTTCTTGTCGAGCTTCTGGAACGCGCCCGCCTTGATCTGCTTGCCAAGGAAATGGTTGGACGGCACTACCACGTCATAGCCGGTATTACCGGCCAGCAGCTTGCCTTCCAGGGTCTCGTTGGAGTCGAACACGTCCTGCACGGGCTTGATGCCCGTTGCTTTTTCGAAGTCCGCGAGGGTGGTCGGGCCGATATAGTCGGACCAGTTGTAGAAGTGCACCGTAGGCGCCGCTTGGACGCTGCATGCCAGCGTCAGGCCCGCGCCAGCCATCAAGGCCTTGCGGAATACAGAAATAGACAAGTGGGTGCTCCTCACAATCAGTGCCTGGGTCGCGACAATGCTGCCGCACACGCAAAACCGGCGCGCAACTTACCTTCGCAGCTTCGATGCCGCAATCAACAATTGCCTTTCACTGGCTCTGGGCCGGTAAAGCCCGGCCCAGAGGTGTCGCATCGGGCTTATTTGCCCGACTTGATCTTGGTCCAGCTGCGGGTGATCACACGCTGCACAGAAGCGTCAGGCGCAGCGATCGCGTACAGCTGCTTCTTCACTTCGGCAGGCGGGTAAATGCTCGGGTCACCGCTGATGTCTTTATCCACCAGCGCAGTGGCAGCCTGGTTGCCGTTCGGGAAGCGCACGGCGTTGGTGATCTCGGCCATGATTTCCGGCTGCAGCAGGAAGTTCATGAACTGGTAGGCGGCATCTTTATGCTCGGCATCTTTAGGGATGGCGACCATGTCATAGAAGGTACCGGCGCCTTCTTTCGGAATGACGTAGTCCACTTTGACCTTGTCGCCGGCTTCGTGGGCGCGGGCCTTGGACTGCTCCAGGTCACCCGAGTAACCGACGGCTACACAGATGTTGCCGTTGGCCATGTCGCCGATGTACTTGGAGGAGTGGAAATAGGTGATCGAAGGACGAATCTGGAGGAACAGGTCCTCGGCGGCCTTCAGGTCTTCTTTCTTGGTGCTGTCGCTCGGCAGGCCCAGGTAGTGCAGCGCGGCCGGGATCATTTCGGTCGGTGCATCCAGGAAGCTCACACCGCAGCTTTTGAGCTTGGCGATGTTCTCAGGCTTGAACACGACGTCCCACGAGTCGATCTTGTCCACGCCCAGGGCGGCCTTGACCTTCTCCGGGTTGTAGCCGATGCCGATCGAGCCCCACATGTACGGGAAGGCGTGCTTGTTGTCCTTGTCGCTGGCATCGCCAACGGCTTTGAGCAGGTCCGGGTCGAGGTTTTTCCAGTTCGCCAGCTTGGAACGGTCCAGTTCCTCGTACACCCCCGCCTTGATCTGCTTGGCCAGGAAGTTGTTGGACGGCACCACGATGTCGTAGCCCGACTTGCCTGCCAGCAGCTTGGCTTCGAGGGTTTCGTTGCTGTCGAAGACGTCGTACTTGACCTTGATACCGGTCTGCTTCTCGAACTTGGCGATGGTGTCCGGCGCGATGTAGTCCGACCAGTTGTAGACGTTCAACACCTTGTCGTCAGCCTGTGCAGCAGTAGCCATGGCACCCATCAGGGCTGCGGCCAGCAACGTCTTGCCCATTTTATTCATGCGTCATGCTCCAGAATTTTTATTTAGCCATCTGTTCAGCAGCCAGGACCTACGGTGCAGAGCGCGCGGCGACTGAATCAGTCGCTAGTCTGGCAAGTTACAAGGCTCTGTTTCAAGGAAAGCAGAGCCTTGTAACGACTTAATGTCACATCGCTAGCCTAGCAAATGCTTACCGAATCGCCTCAAGGGTCAAGTCGAGGCATTTGCGTGCCTTTTCCACCAGTTCGTCGATTTCCGCATGGCTGATGACCAGCGGCGGCGCGATGATCATGGTGTCCCCCACCGCACGCATGATCAGGCCGTTTTCGAAGCAAAAAGTGCGGCAGATCATGCCCACGCCCTTGCCCTCGTAACGGCTGCGGGTGGCCTTGTCCTTGACCAGCTCGATCGCGCCAAGCATGCCAAGGCCGCGCACTTCACCCACCAGCGGGTGGTCCTGCAGCTCACGCAAACGCTTTTGCAAATACGGTGCCGCTTCAGTGCGCGCCTTCTCGACAATTTTCTCGTCGCGCAGGATGCGCAGGTTTTCCAGGCCCACCGCGGCCGCTACCGGGTGGCCCGAATAGGTGAAGCCGTGGTTGAAGTCACCGCCTTCGCTGATCACCTTGGCCACTTTGTCACGCACGATCACACCACCCATGGGGATGTAACCGGAGGTCAGGCCCTTGGCGATGGTCATCAGGTCGGGCTTGAGGTCGTAGTAGTCAGAGCCGAACCACTCGCCGGTACGGCCGAAACCACAGATGACTTCGTCGGCAACGAACAGGATGTCGTACTTGGCGAGAATCTCCTTCACCTTCGGCCAGTAGGTTTCTGGCGGGATGATCACGCCGCCTGCGCCCTGGATAGGCTCGGCGATGAAGGCGGCGACGTTGTCTTCGCCCACTTCGAGGATTTTCTTCTCCAGCTGTTCGGCCGCCCAGATACCGAACGCATCCGGGGTCATGTCACCGCCTTCGCCGAACCAGTACGGCTGCGGGATGTGCACGATGCCCGGGATCGGCAGGCCGCCCTGCTCGTGCATGCCGCTCATGCCGCCCAGGCAGGCACCGGCGAAGGTGGAGCCGTGGTAGCCGTTGATACGGCCGATGATGGTCTGCTTGTGCGGCTTGCCCTTCAACGCCCAGTAGTGGCGCACCATGCGCAGCACGGTGTCGTTGCCTTCGGAGCCGGAGCCGGTGAAGAACACATGGGTCATGCCCTCGGGCGCCACATCGGTAATGGCCTTGGCCAGTTCCAGCGCAGGCGGGTGGGCCGTCTGGAAGAACAGGTTGTAGTACGGCAGCTCGCGCATCTGCTTTTCTGCTGCCTGCACCAGCTCTTCACGGCCATAACCGACCGCCACGCACCACAGGCCCGCCATGCCGTCGAGGATCTTGTGCCCCTCGCTGTCCCACAAATGCACGCCCTGGGCCTTGGTGATGATGCGCGGCCCCTTCTCCTTCAGCTGCTTGTAGTCACTGAAAGGTGCGAGATGGTGCTCCCCGCTCAGGGTTTGCCATTCACGGGTTTGCGGGTTGTTGGTGCTCATGTGCTTCTCCGTTGTTCGACAGCCGCGCTCCAGCGGCCCCAGGGTTTATCAGACAGCGAACAGCAGGAACTCTCGCTCCCAGGAACTGATGACACGCTTGAAGTTTTCGTGCTCGGCGCGCTTGGTGGCGACGTAGCCGGTGATGAACTTCTTGCCCAGGTACTGCACCAGCGCACGGCTGTTTTCCATGCGTTCCAGGGCATCTTCGATGGTCAGCGGCAGGCGCAGGTTGCGGCGTTCGTAGCCACGGCCCTGCACCGGCGCGCTGGCCTCGATGCCTTCGACCATGCCGATGTAGCCACACAGCAGGCTGGCGGCAATGGCCAGGTAAGGGTTGGCGTCAGCACCCGGCAGGCGGTTCTCGACCCGACGGCTTTGCGGGCCGGCATCCGGTACGCGCAGGCCGACGGTGCGGTTTTCTTCGCCCCATTCCACGTTCACCGGCGCCGACGTGTCGGGCAGGAAGCGGCGGAACGAGTTGACGTTCGGGGCGAACAGCGGCAGCGCCTCGGGGATGAACTTCTGCAGGCCACCAATGTGGTTGAGGAACAGCTCGCTCATGCTGCCGTCTTCATTGCTGAAGATGTTCTTGCCGGTGGCCAGGTCGACCACACTCTGGTGCAGGTGCATGGCACTGCCAGGCTCGCCGGTCATCGGCTTGGCCATGAAGGTGGCGGCCACGTTGTGCTTGAGCGCGGCCTCGCGCATGGTGCGCTTGAACACCAGGATCTGGTCGGCCAGGTGCAGGGCGTTGCCGTGACGGAAGTTGATTTCCATCTGCGCCGTGCCGTCTTCGTGAATCAGCGTGTCCAGGTCCAGCTGCTGCAGTTCGCACCAGTCGTAGACGTCTTCGAACAGCGGGTCGAATTCGTTGGCGGCTTCGATCGAGAACGACTGGCGGCCGGTTTCCGGGCGGCCCGAACGGCCTACCGGCGGCTGCAGCGGGAAGTCCGGGTCTTCGCTGCGCTTGGTCAGGTAAAACTCCATCTCGGGCGCGACAATCGGCTGCCAGCCCTTGTCGGCGTAGAGCTTGAGGACTTTCTTCAACACGTTGCGCGGCGACAGTTCGACCGGGTTGCCCTTCTTGTCGTAGGTGTCGTGGATCACCTGCGCAGTCGGCTCGATGGCCCACGGTACAAGGAACACGGCGTTCTCGTCGGGGCGGCAGATCATGTCGATGTCGGCCGGGTCGAGCAGTTCGTAATAGATGTCGTCGTCGACGTAGTCGCCGGTCACGGTCTGCAGCAGCACGCTCTCGGGCAGACGCATGCCTTTTTCGGCGATGAATTTGTTGGTGGGCGAAATCTTGCCGCGCGTGATGCCAGTCAGGTCACTGATCATGCATTCGACTTCGGTGATCTTGTGCTCTTTCAACCAATCGGTGAGCTGGTCGAGGTTGTTACTCATAAATACCTCAGGAGGTAAGGTGGGCCGCGCATTGATTCTGGATGGAGTAGATTGCTAAAGCAAAAACCCCCGCGCAGCGCCGCAGTGGATACACTGAAAACAAGTGTGTCCATAATGAGTTGGAAGGGCAGGAAGACGAAGCGAAGGGCGGCAAGCCGCTACGAGGGCGGGCCCGGATACGCCAAACGTCAATTATTGCGGCCAGGGCGACCACGCCATTGACGAAGCTTGCAAAAACGACAGAGGTACCCGTTGGCACTGCGCAGGCAGTGCTTTCAGGTCGCGGCAAGCGGACCATGTGACCCTCGTATTATTGTGTTCTGGGTTGTGACCGAGCTTAGCCTTGTTCATTTTTTTACACAACACCCGCGTAAAAAATAAAAGACGGCACGCTTGAGATAGCCCTTCGCAGGTGAAATAGCGGATAATGGCACGCCCCGATTTGCAGCAAATCTGCCGTAGATGTGCCATTTCAGGGCATCATGGGGTTGGCTTGACATCAGTATGGCTTTTCGATTGACTGGTCCTGCAAGCCCCCCTTGATTGATATTTTTAACAACAAAGGTGTTGCATCATGTCGGTACCCCCGCGTGCCGTTCAGCTTAACGAAGCGAACGCGTTCCTTAAGGAACATCCTGAGGTTCTCTACGTTGACCTTCTGATTGCAGATATGAATGGTGTGGTGCGCGGCAAGCGCATTGAGCGCACCAGCCTCCACAAGGTTTACGAGAAAGGCATCAACCTGCCGGCCTCCCTCTTCGCCCTGGACATCAACGGTTCCACCGTCGAAAGCACCGGGCTTGGCCTGGACATCGGCGATGCTGACCGCATCTGCTACCCGATCCCCGACACGCTCTGTAATGAGCCGTGGCAAAAGCGTCCCACTGCCCAACTGCTGATGACCATGCACGAGATCGAAGGCGAGCCGTTCTTCGCCGACCCTCGTGAAGTGCTCCGTCAGGTGGTGAGCAAGTTCGACGAGCTGGGCCTTACCATTTGCGCTGCATTCGAGCTGGAGTTCTACCTGATCGACCAGGAGAACGTGAACGGCCGCCCGCAGCCGCCGCGCTCGCCCATTTCGGGCAAACGCCCGCAGTCGACCCAGGTGTACCTGATCGACGACCTCGACGAATATGCCGACTGCCTGCAGGACATCCTCGAAGGCGCGAAAGAACAAGGCATCCCGGCCGACGCCATCGTCAAGGAAAGCGCCCCGGCGCAGTTCGAAGTCAACCTGCACCACGTCCCTGACGCGCTCAAGGCCTGTGACTACGCGGTACTGCTCAAGCGGTTGATCAAGAACATTGCCTACGACCATGAAATGGACACCACCTTCATGGCCAAGCCCTACCCGGGCCAGGCAGGCAACGGCCTGCATGTACACATTTCCGTGCTGGACAAAGATGGCAACAACATCTTCACCAGCGAGGATCCCGAGCAGAACGCCGCGCTACGTCACGCTGTCGGCGGTGTGCTCGAGACCCTGCCCGCGTCCATGGCGTTCCTTTGCCCGAACGTCAACTCGTACCGCCGCTTTGGCGCGCAGTTCTATGTACCGAACGCGCCAAGCTGGGGCCTGGACAACCGCACCGTAGCGCTGCGTGTGCCAACAGGCTCGGCAGATGCCGTGCGCCTCGAGCACCGGGTAGCCGGCGCCGATGCCAACCCGTACCTGATGATGGCGGCCGTGCTGGCCGGCGTGCACCACGGCCTGACCAACAAGATCGAACCGGGCAAGCCGATCGAAGGCAACTCGTACGAGCAGCTGGAGCAGAGCCTGCCGAACAACCTGCGCGATGCCCTGCGCGAGCTGGACGACAGCGAGATCCTCAACAAGTACATCGATCCGAAGTACATCGACATCTTCGTCGCGTGCAAGGAAAGCGAGCTGGAGGAGTTCGAGCACTCGATCTCCGACCTCGAGTACAACTGGTACCTGCACACCGTGTAAAAAAACGCCGCCCACAAGGGCGGCGTTTTTCATTCCGGACCGCGCCGCTTGCTTCGCGGGTAAACCCGCTCCCACAGGTATTGCACAGCATTCAGAACCTGCGAGGTCCTTGTGGGAGCGGGTTTACCCGCGAAGAGGCCGGCACAGGTTTACAGGGGCTTCTCGAAAATCTTGGAGTTGCGCTGGTAGTTGTACAGCGAGGCCCGCGCCGACGGAAGGCGCTCCACGCCGCTGGGTGCAAAACCGCGCTCGCGGAACCAGTGCGCAGTACGCGTCGTCAGCACGAACAGGGTATTCAACCCCATCTGCCGCGCCCGGCTCTCGATGCGCTCCAGCAATTCATCCCCGCGCCCGCCGTGGCGGTATTCCGGGTTCACCGCCAGGCACGCCAGCTCCCCTGCTTCGGAGTCGGCAATCGGGTACAGCGCCGCACAGGCGATGATCATGCCCTCGCGCTCGACCACGCTGAACTGCTCGATCTCGCGCTCCAGCACTTCACGCGAGCGGCGCACCAGGATGCCCTGCTCTTCCAACGGGCTGATCAGCTCCAGCAAGCCGCCCACATCCTCGATGGTCGCCTCACGCACCACTTCGAACTGCTCCTGCGACACCAGCGTACCGCCACCGCCACGGGTGAACAGCTCGGTGAGCAGCGCGCCGTCCTCGGCATAACTGACAATGTGGCTGCGTGCCACGCCGCCCTTGCAGGCCTCGGCGGCGGCATCCAGCAGCTCGCCCTGGTAGTCGCTGCCCAGGCGCTGCAGGTGCGGGGCAACCTGCTGCGGGCGCAGTTCCCGCACCAGCTTGCCGTCGGCGTCCAGCAGGCCCGGCTCGGCGCCGAACAGCAGCAACTTGTCGGCGCCCAGCTCGATGGCGGCACGGGTGGCCACGTCTTCGCAGGCCAGGTTGAAGATTTCGCCGGTAGGCGAGTAGCCCAACGGCGACAGCAGCACGATGGAGCGCTCGTCGAGCAGGCGGCTGATGCCCTTGCGGTCGACCCGGCGCACTTCACCGGTGTGGTGGTAGTCCACCCCTTCAAGCACGCCGATCGGCCGCGCGGTGACCAGGTTGCCGGACGCCACGCGCAGGCGCGAGCCCTGCATCGGCGAAGCGGCGATGTCCATCGACAGGCGCGCCTCGATGGCCAGGCGCAGGGCGCCAACGGCATCGATCACGCAGTCCAGGGTGGCGGCATCGGTGATACGCAGGCCATGGTGGTAGTGCGGGGTCAGCCCCCGATCGGCCAATCGGCTTTCGATCTGCGGGCGCGAGCCATGCACCAGTACCAGGCGCACGCCAAGGCTGTGCAGCAGCACCAGGTCGTGGACGATGTTGCCGAAATTAGGGTGTTCCACCCCATCGCCAGGGAGCATGACCACGAAGGTGCAGTCGCGATGGGCATTGATGTACGGGGAGGCATGACGCAGCCAGTTGACGTAGTCGGGCATGACAGGGCCTGTGGATAAGTGGACGGAGAACGGCGATACAAGGGGCGTTCAAGATCATCGTCGGAACAGGCTTGCGGTCACGCGCGGTCTCCTCTAGGCAGGAACGAATCAATTCGATTGACGTTTAGTGCAGGCAATAGTGCCGGATCAGGTCACGCAATAGACGCACGGTAGGCTCGATTCGTGACATTTCAAGGTATTCGCCGGGCTGGTGGGCACAGGCGATGTCGCCAGGGCCCAGCACGATGGTCTGGCAGCCCAGCTGCTGAAGATAAGGCGCTTCGGTGCCAAACGCCACCGCTTCGGCGCGATGGCCGGTCAGGCGTTCCGCCACTTGCACCAGCTCGGCATCGGCAGCCTGCTCGAACGGCGGCACCTCCGGGAACAGTGGCGCGTAGTCGATGCGCACATCATGGCGCTCGGCCACGGGCACCAGCTTCTCGCGAATGGCTGCGCGCAGTTGCTCTACATCCATGCCCGGCAGCGGCCGCAGGTCGAATTCAAGCGCGCACTGGCCGCAGATGCGGTTGGGGTTGTCGCCGCCGTGGATGCAGCCAAAGTTCATGGTCGGCGTCGGCACGGTGAACTGTGGGTTGCGATAGGTTTGCTGCCATTGCTGGCGCAGGCCCATCAGCTCGCCCATTACCGCATGCATGGCCTCCATGGCGCTGCGGCCCAGATTTGGGTCCGACGAATGGCCGCTGCGCCCGAGGATGTCGATGCGGTCCATGAGAATGCCCTTGTGCATGCGGATCGGCCGCAGCCCGGTAGGCTCGCCGATGACCGCCGCACGGCCCAGCGGCTGGCCGGCCTCGGCCAGGGCGCGGGCACCGGACATGGAACTTTCTTCGTCGCAGGTGGCGAGGATCAGCAGTGGCTGCTTGAAGTCGTGCTCCAACAGCGGGATGACAGCTTCGATGACCAGGGCAAAAAAGCCCTTCATGTCGCAACTGCCCAGGCCGACCCAGCGGCCATCGACCTCGGTCAGTTTCAGCGGGTCGCTGGCCCACAGTTGTTCGTCATAGGGCACAGTGTCGCTGTGCCCGGCCAGCACCAGGCCACCTGGGCCGCTGCCACGGCTGGCCAGCAGGTTGAACTTGCCCGGCGTGACCTGCTGGATGTCGCATGTGAACCCCAGGTCGCCCAGCCACCCCGCCAGCAGGTCGATGACCTGGCGGTTGGACTGGTCCAGCGCGGGCTGGGTGCAACTGACCGAAGGCGCGGCGATCAAGGCGGCAAACTGGTCTTTCAGCGTCGGCAACGGCATGCACATACTCCTCGGAAGCGTTGCCCATCATAGGACTATCCGCCGTCTGGAATAAACCGTTGGCGGCTGACTGCTGTAGACTCTCCGCCAACCACGCCCCTCTTTCGAGTCTGTGATGCACAAAGAAACCGAACTGAAGCTCCGCGCCAGCCGCGAGACCCTTGCCGCCCTGCGCGAGCACCCTCTGCTGAAAAAGCGCAACAAGTCCGGCTGGCAGACCCGTGAACTGCTCAACCAGTACTTCGACACCCCCGAGCGTGAGCTGTCCGCCGCCCGTGTCGCACTGCGCCTGCGCCGCGATGGCGATGCCGTCATCCAGACCCTCAAGTGCCGCGGCACCAGCGTGGCGGGCTTGTCCGAGCGCAACGAATACGAATGGAATCTGGACAAGGTCAAGCTCGACCTGAAGAAACTGGACGCCACCTGCTGGCCCGAGCAACTGGCAGGCCTGGACAAGAAAACCATCAAGCCGCTGTTCACCACCGACTTCAGCCGTGAATACGCCGAAATTGCCTGGGGCCGTGGCAAGAGCAAAGTGGTGATCGAGGCCGCGCTGGACCAGGGCTTCGTGATTGCCGGCAAGCGTAAGGAAGAGATCTGCGAGCTGGAGCTGGAACTGCGCGAAGGTGACCCGCAAGCGCTGCTGGAGCTGGCCGCCGAGCTGGCCGCCAGCCTGCCGCTGATGCCCTGCGACATCAGCAAGGCCGAGCGTGGCTACCGCCTGCTGGAGCCGGACAGCTACGAGCTGGGCCTGCCGCACACCGAGCTGGAAGCCGAAATGGCCCTGGACGACGCCTACGCCGCATTGGCCTGGCAACTGCTGGGCAGCAGCCAGCGCCTGGCCGAGCAGTACCGCCACAACGGCCACTGGCGCCTGCTGCAGGACTGGGTCGAGTGCCTGAGCGAACTGCGCGCACTCACCGCCAGCCTTGGCCAGGCCGCGCCGCGTGCCAGCACCCGTGACCTGCGCAGCAGCCTCGATGCCCTGCTGGAAGACTGGCGCCCGCTGGTGCAGGCCGGCAACGACGACGAAGACATCCGCCGCGCCGCCCCCGAGCAGTTCGCCGAAGAACTGGAAGACGTGCGCTGGGGCCAGTTTTCGCTGGAAACCTCGCGCTGGCTGCTGGCCCGTGCCTGGACCGTGGAGCGCAAAGGCCGTGGCGAGCGTCAGGGCAAGGCGCAGCTGGCCAGCTGGCTGGCACACCTGCTGGGCGAGGAAGGCCGTGCGTTGAAGCTGCCGCTGTACACCCAGCGCCCGGAAGACCTGGCCGAGCAGCTGCCACGTATCGAGCAACTGCTGGGCTGGCTGCACCACGCCCGCCAGGTGCTGGAAGCGCCGCAGATGGACCGCCTGTATGGCGACCTGAAGAAGTTGCACGAGCTGGCCGAGCTGCCAATCAGCGATGAAGTGCTGGAAGCACGTATCGAACAGGCCCGGGCAGTGGATCAGAGCCGCGGCTGGAAGCACCTGCTCAAGGCTTGATACCGCGTCGCCTGTTTCGCGGCGGTTCGGCGCCCCGACTTGCCGCGAATGGCCTCACCGCGACAGCGGCAGGCTGGTGGTGGACTTGATCTCCGACAGCGCCACAATCGAGTTCACTTCCTGAATGCCCGGCACGTTCGACAGCTTTTCGAAGAAGAACCGCTCGTAGGCCTCGATGTCCGACGTGACGATGCGCAGCAGAAAGTCCACCGCCCCCATCAGCACGTAACACTCCAGTACCTCCGGAAACCCGCGGATCGCCTCGGTGAACTCGGTGAAGTTGGAGCGCCCGTGAGCATTGAGCTTTACTTCGGCGAAAATCTGCGTGTTCAGGCCGACCTTCTTGCGGTCCAGCAAGGTTACCTGCCCGCGAATCACCCCCTCTTCCTTCAAGCGCTGTATACGTCGCCAGCACGGCGATTGCGACAGCCCCACGCGCTCGGCGATCTGCGCGCTGGACAGCGAAGCGTCCTCTTGCAGCAGTTCGAGAATACGGCGGTCGTAGGCGTCCAGCTCGCTATGCATTATTCAACCTCCTGAGCGGCATTATCCGAATTGATCAATTCATCAATACAGCAAAATGATCAAATCATAGCGAAAAAATGCCGCCGCTGACGTGCAAGAATTTCTCCCACATTTGCGGAGACCAGCATGAACGCACAACCCCGTACCGACGCCTGGGCCGCCAGCAACGCCCACAGCACCGTGCACTACCGCCTGCAGGCCGACGCCGAGCCCGACACCCTGTGCCGCGTGCTCAACCTGTTTGCCCTGCAGTTCCTGACCCCGCACAGCGTGCACGTCAGCCAGCAGGATGACTGGCTGGATATCGAAGTCGGCATTGGCGGCCTGAGCTGGCACCGGGCCGAAGTGATTGCGCAGAAACTGCGTAACTTGGTGTGTGTGGGTGAAGTGAGCCTGACAAATGTGCATCGGGTGGCGTTGGCAGTGGTCTGAACCCTCTGCTGTCCTGCGCCGGCCTCTTCGCGGGTAAACCCGCTCCCACAGGGATCGCGCAGACCTCGTAACCTGTGCAGTACCTGTGGGAGCGGGTTTACCCGCGAAGAGGCCGGCACAGGCGCTGCAAAACCCTGAAATCCTTCACCTTCGATGCCCTCCCGCTGCCCGGCTAGCCTTGATCAGCACTTCCCCATCAGGCACGGACGCCAACCATGCACACCCCCGACAACCTGGAACTCGACCTGAAGCACGTGCTCCAGGCCCTGCTCGCCGACCAGTACCTGCACGCCACCGACACCCTGCAAGTGCTCGAACACGCCGCCGCACACCCCACCGCCCATCCCTTGGAACAAGTCGCCGCCTGCTGCCTGGAAGACCGCCGACAGCCCGGCCAACTGCTGGACTTGGACAGCCTCTGCCAATGGCTGGCCAACAAGGTCGGCCAACCCTACCTGCGCATCGACCCCATGCAACTCGACCTGCCCCAGGTCGCCGGCCTGGTATCCCCTGCTTTCGCCCAACGCCACGGCATCCTTATCGTCGCCGACGACTCCTCCGGCATCAGCGTGGCCAGCTCCCAGCCCTATCAGGACGACTGGCACGCAGACTTGGCCCGCAGCCTGGGTCGGCCGATTCGTCGCGTGCTGGCCAGCCCGATACAGATCCGCCAGTCAGGGCAGGCGTTTCACCGCCTGGCCCAGTCGGTAAAGCGCGCGCAGCACCAGCAATCGGCCAGCCTGGGCGAACTCGAACAGTTGCTGGAACTGGGCAAGCGCCAGACCGAAGCCAGCGCCGACGACGCGCACATCGTGCATATCGTCGACTGGCTGCTGCAATACGCCATTGAGCAGCGCGCCAGCGATATCCACCTGGAGCCCCGACGCGAACAGGGCCAGTTGCGCTACCGCATCGATGGCCTGCTGCACACCGTGTATGCCTTCCCCGCCGGGGTCACCCTGGCGCTGGTCAGCCGCCTGAAACACCTGGGCCGCATGGACGTTGCAGAAAAGCGCCGGCCGCAGGACGGCCGCCTGCAAAGCAGGCTGCCGGGCGGCGGTGAAGTGGAACTACGGCTGTCGACCCTGCCGACCCCGTTCGGCGAAAAGCTGGTACTGCGCCTGTTCGACCCACACCAATTGCACGAGGGCTTCGACCGCCTCGGCCTGGAAGGGCCGCTGCTGGCTCAGTGGCAAGGCCTGCTGCGCCAGCGTCAGGGCATCATCCTGGTCACCGGCCCCACCGGCTCCGGCAAGACCAGCACGCTGTACGCCAGCCTCAAGCTGCTGGCCACGCCGCAGGTCAACCTGTGCACCATCGAAGACCCGATCGAGCGCCTGGAGCCGGCCTTCAACCAGCTGCAGGTGCAGCCCGCGCTGGACCTGGGTTTTGCCAGTGCCGTGCGGGCCATGCTGCGCCAGGACCCGGACATCATCATGGTTGGCGAAATCCGCGACCGCGAAACGGCCTTGGTGGCGGTGCAGGCCGCCCTGACCGGGCACCTGGTACTGTCGACCCTGCATACCAATGACGCCTGCGCTGCAATCACCCGCCTGCAAGAGCTGGGTGTGGCCGACTACCTGATCAAGGCCACGCTGGTCGGGGTCATGGCCCAGCGCCTGGTGCGTACTGTGTGCCCAGACTGTGTGGCGAATCCATCAGCCAGTTGCCTAACCTGCCGTGGCACCGGTTTTCATGGGCGTACGGGGCTGTTCGAGCTGCTGCAGCCCAGCGAAAGCCTGCGGGCATTGATTGGCCCGACCGCCGACCTGACCCAATTGCGGCGCCAGGCGCTGGCCGATGGCCTGGTTGACCTGCACCGTTGCGGCGAGGCCAAAGTGGCTTGTGGGCAAACCCGTACCGAGGAAGTGCTGCGCGTCTGCAGCTGACGAAAAGTCCTTTGTATTCAAGGAACTTGCCCTGCCCGGAAAGATCCAACCGCGCATCTTCAACCCTCACCCTTCGAGGTGTTTCAACATGCGTCTCAAAACCGCCATCGCTGCCGCTGCCTTGCTTTCGCTGCCTATCGGCTCGGCCATGGCCGATACCTTCTGGCGTAACGTGATGACTTCCGGTGCAACCACGGCATCGAGCTACCTGACTTCGCGGGATCACAAACTGGTTGTGGCCGCGCAGGATGACGCCAGCAGCTTCGTCGCCAGCGAAGGCGCGATCCGCGGGCCGTTCCTGGAAGCGGCCATGCGCCAGGCGCGGGCAGAGCACCCAGGCATGCAAGCTTCCGACATGGAGCTGGCCAATGCCATCCTGGCCAAGAATGCGGTAGCCGAGTAACCGCGTCGCCTGCTTCGCGGGCCTGCCCGCTCCCACAGGGACCGCACAAGGCTGAGTCTTGTGCAATGCCTGTGGGAGCGGGCAAGCCCGCGAAAAACCCAGCACCAATCTCAGCGATATGCCTCCACCGGCACACACGCGCAGAACAGGTTCCGGTCCCCATACACGTTGTCCACCCGGTTTACCGCCGGCCAGTACTTGTGCTGGCGCACGTGAGCACTGGGCGCCACCGCCTGCTCCAGGCTATACGGCCTGTCCCACACTCCCAGTACATCAGCCAGGGTATGCGGCGCATGCTTGAGCGGGTTGTTCTCCGCCGGCCAGTTGCCCTCCTGCACCTCGCCAATCTCTGCCCGAATCGCCAGCATCGCCTCGACGAACCGGTCCAGCTCGGCCTTCGACTCACTTTCGGTCGGCTCCACCATCAGCGTACCCGGCACCGGGAATGACATGGTCGGGGCATGGAAACCATAGTCCATCAGGCGCTTGGCCACGTCCTCCTCGCTGATGCCAGTCAGTGCCTTCAACGGCCGCAGGTCGAGGATGCACTCATGCGCCACCCGCTGGTTGCGCCCACGGTAGAGCACCGGGAAGGCGCCGCCCAGCTGGCTGGCCAGGTAGTTGGCCGACAGGATCGCCACCTCGCTGGCATCGGCCAGCTGCGGCCCCATCATGGCAATGTACATCCAGCTGATCGGCAGGATGCTCGCGCTGCCCCAGGGCGCGGCGCTGACCGCGCTGTTGTTCGGGTCCAGGCCGGGCACCGGTACCACCGGGTGGCTGGCAACGAACGGCGTGAGGTGCGCGCGAATGCCGATCGGCCCCATGCCTGGGCCCCCACCGCCGTGGGGAATGCAGAAGGTCTTGTGCAGGTTCATGTGCGAGACATCGGCACCCATGTCGGCCGGACGCGTCAGGCCCACCTGGGCATTGAGGTTGGCGCCATCCATGTACACCTGGCCGCCGTGCCGGTGGACCACTTCGCAGATTTCGCGAATGCCCTCTTCGTACACCCCGTGCGTGGACGGATAGGTGACCATCAGGCACGACAGGCGCTCCCCGGCCGCGTGGGCCTTGGCCTTGAGGTCGGCCAGGTCGACGTTGCCGTGGTCGTCGCAATCCACAATCACCACCTCCATGCCCGCCATTTGCGCCGACGCCGGGTTGGTGCCATGGGCTGACGAGGGAATCAGGCACAACGTGCGCTGTGGCTGATGGCGGCTGCGATGGTAGCGAGTAATGGCCATCAGCCCTGCGTACTCGCCCTGGGCACCAGAATTGGGCTGCATGCAGATGGCGTCGAAGCCGGTGATTGCGCACAGCCAGCTTTCCAGCTCATCGATCATCGCCTTGTAACCCGTGGCCTGGGCCGCCGGCGCGAAGGGGTGCATCTGGGCAAAGCCGGGCCAGGTGATGGGGATCATCTCACTGGTGGCGTTGAGCTTCATGGTGCACGACCCCAGCGGGATCATCGACTGGTTCAGGGCCAGGTCCTTGTTCTCCAGCTGCTTGAGGTAGCGCAGCATCTCGGTTTCGCTGTGGTGCAGGTTGAACACCGGGTGAGCGAGAAACGGCGTGCGCCGCACCAGGCCGGCGGGAATGCCTTCGGGCAGGGCCAGCTGGTCGAGGGCGGCAATCTCCAGGCCGTGGTCCACACCCAGGAAGATATCGAACAGGCGCAGCACCGTGTGCTCGTTACAGGTTTCGTCCAGGCTCACGCCCAGGTGCCCGCGCCCAAGAATGCGCAAGTTGATGTGCGCAGCTTCGGCGCTTTCGATGATGGCTGCCTGGGTGCCGCCGACATCCAGGGTGAGGGTGTCGAAAAAATGCTGGTTGAGCCGCTGGATGCCTTTGGCTTCAAGGCCCGCAGCCAAAATGAATGTCAGCCGGTGCACGCGCTGGGCGATGCGCTGCAGGCCTTCAGGGCCGTGGTACACCGCGTAGAAGCCGGCAATGTTGGCCAATAGCACCTGGGCCGTGCAGATGTTGGAGTTGGCCTTCTCGCGGCGGATATGCTGCTCGCGGGTTTGCAGGGCCATACGTAGCGCCGTGTTGCCACGGGCATCGCGCGACACGCCAATGATGCGCCCCGGCATGGCACGCTTGTAGTCGTCGCGGCAGGCGAAGTAGGCCGCGTGGGGGCCGCCGTAGCCCATCGGCACGCCAAAGCGCTGGGTCGAGCCCAGTACCACATCGGCGCCCAGCTCGCCGGGGGGCGCCAGCACCACCAGGCTGAGCAGGTCGGCAGCCACACAAGCCAGTGCCTGCTGGCTGTGCAGATGGTCGATCAGCGGGCGCAGGTCGCGCACCTCGCCGTGGGTGTCGGGGTACTGCAGCAAAGCGCCGAACACGGCGTGATTACCAAGGTTATCCACAGAGTCGACGATCAGTTCGAAGCCAAAGCCCTCGGCGCGGGTCTTCAGCACCGACAGGGTCTGCGGGTGGCAGTGCTGGTCGGCGAAGAAGGCATTGCTCTTGTTGCGCGCCACCCTCTTGGCCAGGGCCATGGCCTCGCCAGCAGCGGTGGCTTCATCGAGCAGCGAGGCATTGGCCAGCGCCAGCCCGGTAAGGTCGATGACCATTTGCTGGAAGTTCAGCAGCGCCTCCAGGCGGCCTTGGGCGATTTCGGGTTGATACGGCGTATAGGCGGTGTACCAGCCGGGGTTTTCCAGCACGTTGCGCAGGATGACCGTGGGGGTGATGGTGCCGTGGTAGCCCGTGCCGATCAGGCTGGTCCAGACCTGGTTCTGCGCGGCGTAGCCGGCAAGTTTGGCCAGGGCGGCCTGTTCGTCCAGTGCCGCTGGCAGGTCGAGGGGGCGATTGAGGCGGATGTCTGGCGGTACGGTCTGCTCGATCAGCTCATTGCGGCTGGCGACACCCAGCACGTTGAGCATGGCCTGCTGCTCTGCGGCATCGGGGCCCAGGTGGCGACGCAGGAAAGGGTTGAGCTCTTGCAGTTGATGCAGGGATGGCGACTGGGACATGACGACGCTCTCTTCCTAGACCAGGTCTCATGGAGACTTACAAGTCTAGGAAGGGATTGCCGATTCTGCGGGGAAACTTGCTTTGCCAGTGCCGGCCCTATCGCCGGCAAGCCAGCTCCCACAGGTTAATCAAAGGCCAGCGGCGGGCACTATCCCTGTGGGAGCGGGCGCGCCCGCGAAGCAGGCGACGCGGTCTTACTCGCCGATGGCGGCCTTGTAACCAGCAGCATCCAGCAGCTTGTCCAGCTCGGCCGGGTTGCTTGGCTTCAGTTTGAAGATCCACGCTGCGTAAGGTTCTTCGTTGAGCTGCTCCGGGCTGTCGGCCAGCTCTTCGTTGACTGCGATCACTTCGCCACCGATCGGGGCGTAGATGTCCGACGCAGCCTTGACCGACTCGACCACACCAGCAGCGTCGCCAGCAGCGAATACCTTGCCGACTTCAGCCAGCTCCACGAACACCACGTCACCCAGGGCTTGCTGGGCGTGGTCGCTGATACCCACGGTCACGCTGCCGTCGGCTTCCAGGCGAGCCCACTCGTGGCTTTCGGCAAAACGCAGGTCGGCGGGGATATTGCTCATGTCTTGAATTCCTCGATTGGCTCAGCGGTAGGCCCGCCGGTTAAAAAATGTTCAGATCAGGATTTTGCCGTGGCGCACGAAGGTCGGTTTGACCACCCGCACCGGGTACCATTTGCCGCGGATTTCCACCTCGGCCCGGTCACCGGTAGCCATGGGTACGCGCGCAAGGGCAATGGACTTGCTCAGCGTAGGTGAGAAACTACCACTGGTGATCTCCCCTTCGCCAATCCCGGCCACACGCACCACCTGATGGGCACGCAGCACGCCGCGCTCTTCCAGCACCAGGCCGACCAGTTTTTCCTGCACACCCTGTTCGATTTCCGCCAGCAGGCCGGCGCGGCCGATGAAGTCGCGCTCGGCTGGCTCCCAGGCGATGCTCCAGCCCAGGTTGGAGGTCAGCGGGGTGTGGGCTTCGTCGATGTCCTGGCCGTACAGGTTCATGCCGGCTTCCAGGCGCAGGGTGTCACGGGCGCCGAGGCCACTGGGGGCGATGCCGGCGCCGACCAGGTCGTTAAAGAATGCCACCGCCTGATCGCCCGGGAACATGATCTCCAGGCCGTCTTCACCGGTATACCCGGTGCGGGCAATAAACCAGTCACCCTCGGCGACGCCTTCGAACGGGCGCAGTTCGCGAATCAGTGCTGCGCGCGTGGGGCTGAGCAGGGCTGCCACCTTTTCGCGGGCACGCGGGCCCTGGATGGCGAGAATGGCAAGATCGGGGCGGACCTGGAAGTCCACGGCAAACCCGGCCCGCTGCTGTTGCAGCCAATCGAGCACTCTGGCCCGGGTGGCGGCGTTGGTGACCAGGCGGTAGCCGTTTTCCGTGCGATAGACGATCAAGTCGTCGATCACCCCGCCCTGCGCATGGAGCAGCGGGCTGTACAGCGCCTTGCCGGTTTCGTCGAGGCGGGCCACGTCGTTGGCCAGCAGGCGTTGCAGCCAGACAGTGGCGTCGCTGCCATCGACGTCGACCACGGTCATGTGGGACACATCGAAAACCCCGCAATCGCTGCGCACCTGGTGGTGCTCCTCGACCTGCGAGCCATAGTGCAGGGGCATGTCCCAGCCACCGAAATCGACCGTTTTGGCGCCAAGCGCCAGGTGCAGGTCATACAAAAGCGTGCGCTGTCCCATGGGTTTCTCCTTCCGGGCGTGGCGAAGCGGCGGCGGTCGATGACGTTTGATCGTCAGCTCTTCTTGTAGGACCCACCGCGCGAATGCCGCGCATTGTAGCCGCAAGGACGCAGGCTGGCACCCTCAGTGACTGCGACCGGGTCGATGTGCCGAACGGCGGATCAGGCCGATGACCGGCAGCAGGCCCACCAGCACCAGCGTCAGTGCGGGCAGTGAGGCACGTGCCCATTCGCCCTCGCTGGTCATCTCGAACACCCGTACCGCCAAGGTGTCCCAGCCGAACGGTCGCATCAGCAAGGTGGCCGGCATTTCCTTGAGCACGTCGACGAACACCAGCAAGGCGGCGCTGAGGGCACCGGGCACCAGCAGCGGCAGATACACATTGAAAAACAATCTGGGCCCACCCACGCCCAGGCTACGGGAGGCCTCGGGCAGTGACGGGCGGATACGCTCCAGGCTGCTTTCCAGCGGCCCGTAGGCCACGGCGATGAAGCGCACCAGATAGGCCAACAGCAAGGCGGCAAGGCTGCCCAGCAGCAGCGGCTTGCCTGCCCCGCCCAACCAGCTGGACAGCGGGATGACCAAGTGGTTATCGAGGTAACTGAAGGCCAGCATGATCGACACTGCCAGCACCGAGCCGGGCAAGGCATAGCCCAGGTTGGCCAGGCCGACCCCGGCGCGGATACCCCCCGTCGGCGCCTGCCGCCGGGCAAAGGCCAGCACCAGCGCCACGCTCACCGTGACCAGTGCCGCCATGCTGCCCAGGTACAGGGTGTGCAACACCAGGCCGACATAGCGCTCGTCCAGGTCATGCCGGCCGCGTTGCCAGAACCACACCAGCAGCTGCAGCAGCGGGATGACGAAGGCGCAGGCAAACACCAGCAGGCACCAGCCACTGGCCAGCAACGCCTTCACCCCACGCAGGTGGTACAACGCCTGCACCCGCGGCCGCTCGTTGCCGCTGCGGCTGGCACCCCGGGCACGGCGCTCGCCGTACAGCACCAGCATCACTGCCAGCAACAACAGGCTGGCCAGCTGGGCGGCGCTGGACAGGCTGAAGAAGCCGTACCAGGTCTTGTAGATGGCGGTGGTGAAGGTGTCGAAATTGAACACGGCCACCGCGCCGAAGTCGGCCAGGGTTTCCATCAAGGCCAGGGCAATGCCGGCGCCGATGGCCGGCCGGGCCATCGGCAAGGCCACACGCCAGAATGCCTGCAGGGGCGATAGCCCGAGTACGCGCGCCGCCTCCATCAGGCCCTTGCCCTGGGCCAGGAAGGCCGTGCGCGCCAGCAGGTAGACGTACGGGTAGAACACCAGCACCAGCACGATGATCACCCCGCCGGTGGAGCGCACCCGCGGCAGGCGCATCGGCCCGAACGCTTCGCGCAGGGCGCTTTGCACCGGGCCGGCGAAGTCCAGCAGGCCGACGAAGACAAACGCCAGCACATAGGCCGGGATGGCGAACGGCAGCATCAGCGCCCAGTCCAGCCAGCGCCGGCCGGGGAATTCGCAGAGGCTGGTGAGCCAGGCGAGGCTGACCCCCAACAGGGTGACGCCGATACCTACGCCCACCACCAGCGTCAGGGTATTGCCCAACAGGCGGCTCATCTGAGTGTCGAGCAGGTGCGACCAGATCTGCATATCGATCGACTGCCAGGACAACAGCAGGACGCTCAAGGGCAGCAGCACCAGGGCGGCGATCAGGGAGACCGGGAAGTACCAGCGGCGTTGGGGGGTGTGGGGCAAGGCTGAAATCTCGAGTGCGATGGCGACCGCTGCGCGGTCGTTCGCGGGTGAACCCGCTCCCACAGGGGCTGCACAAGATACAAGTATTGTGCGATCCCTGTGGGAGCGGGTTCACCCGCGAAGAGGCCCTGAAAGGCCCCGGAAGGATAAGGCCTGGCGCTTAGTTGTAGCCAGCGCGATCCATCAGGCGAATGGCTTCGGCCTGGCGCTTGCCGGCAATTTCCACTGGAATGCTGTCAGCCTTGAAGCTGCCCCACGCCGCCACCTCCTCGGAAGGCTTCACCTTCGGGTTGGCCGGGAACTCCTGGTTGATGTCGGCAAACAGCTTTTGCGCGTCTTCGCCCGTCATCCATTCCACCAGCTTTTTCGCCGCTTCCGGGTGTGGCGCGTGCTTGGTCAGGCCAATACCCGACAGGTTGACGTGCACGCCACGGTCACCCTGGTTGGGCCAGAAGATCTTCACCGGCAGGTTCGGGTTCTGCTTGTGCAGGCGGCCGTAGTAGTAGGTGTTGACCACGCCCACGTCGCACTGGCCGGCCTCGATGGCCTGGATCACCGCGTTGTCATCGGAGAACACGTCGGTGGACAGGTTGTTGACCCAGCCTTTGACGATCTGCTCGGTCTTCGCCTCGCCATGGGTCTCGATCAGGGTGGCGGTGAGCGACTGGTTGTACACCTTCTTCGCCGTGCGCAGGCACAGGCGGCCTTCCCACTGTTTGTCAGCCAGGGCTTCGTAGGTGCTCAACTCCTCGGGTTTGACCCGCTCGGTGGAGTAGATGATGGTGCGGGCGCGCAGGCTCAGGCCGGTCCAGTCATGGGACGAGGCGCGGTACTGCGGCGGAATGTTCTGGTCGATGATGTCGGACTTGATCGGCTGCAGGATGCCCATCTGCTCGGCTTGCCACAGGTTGCCGGCATCGACGGTCAACAGCAGGTCGGCCACGCCGTTGTCGCCCTCGGCCTTGATGCGTTGCATCAGCGGGGCTTCCTTGTCGGTGATGAACTTGATCTTGACCCCGGTCTTGGCGGTATAGGCATCGAACACCGGCTTGATCAGCTCGTCGATGCGCGAGGAGTACACCACCACTTCGTCCGCCGCTTGGGCAGTGCCACCGAACAGGGTCAGGGCCAGGGCGGCCAGTAGGGGCTTGCGTGGCAACATGGGAAGCACTCCTCGGATCGTTTGAGAGGTGCGAATGGTAGTGAATCCCATTTTCTGGCTCATCTACCTAGCAGTTACCGGATGTTGCAGAGCTTGCACCGCCCATTGCAGGAGCAGCCTTCAGGCTTTGGCCAGATCCGGCAGATCGCCACTCAACCCCAGCGCCTGGCGCACGAATACCGCCTTGGCCTCCGGCATCTGCTCCACCAGTTTCAACCCGCTGTTACGCAACCAGCGCAACGGTAGCGGGTTGGCCTGGAACAACCGCTCAAAGCCCTCCATGGCCGCCATCAGCGCCAGGTTGTGCGGCATGCGCCGCCGCTCGTAACGGCTCAACACCTTCACATCTGCCAGCCGCTCACCGCGCTCGCAGGCATTGACCAGCACTTCGGCCAGCACCGCAGCATCGAGGAAGCCCAGGTTGACGCCCTGCCCCGCCAGCGGGTGGATGGTGTGCGCAGCATCGCCGATCAAGGCCAGGCCTTCATCCACATAGCGCTTGGCGTGGCGCTGGCGCAGCGGCACGCACACCCGCGGGTCGGCCTGCAGCACGTCACCCAGGCGCCCCTCGAAAGCACGCTCCAGGGCCTGCAGGAAGGCGGCGTCATCCAGTGCCATCAACTGCTCGGCATGCTCCGGGGTGGTCGACCACACAATCGAGCACCAATCCTGCTGGCCATCGCGGGTCAACGGCAGAAACGCCAACGGCCCCTCATCGGTGAAGCGCTGCCAGGCCGTGCCCTGATGCCCGGCACTGCAGCGCACGCTGGTGACGATGGCATGGTGCAGGTAATCCCATTCGCGGGTTTCGCAGCCAGCCAGGCGCCGCACCGCCGAATTGGCACCGTCGGCGGCGATCACCAGCGGTGCACGCAGTTGCCGGCCATCAGCCAGGGTCAGCAACCACTCGTCCCCCGAGCGACGCAACTGCTCCAGCCGCGCGTTGGGCAGCAGGCCGATGTCGCTGTCGTGCAGGCGCTCCAGCAGGCCATCCTGCACCACCCGGTTCTCGACGATATGGCCAAGCACCTGGGCGTGCACGCTGGCGGCCGAGAAGTGAATCTGCCCGGTGCCGCTGCCATCCCACACCTGCATGTCGGAATACGGCGTAGCACGCCGCTGGGCGATGCCGTCCCACGCGCCGAGGCGCTCGAGGATGCGCTGGCTGGCCGCCGACAGCGCGCTGACACGTGGCTCGAACGGCGCCTGGGCGTCGAAGGGCTTGACCGTCAGCGGGCCGCCATCGAGCAAGAGGATTTGCAAGCCACTGTGGCGCAACGCCAGGGCCAGTGCGCTGCCGACCATACCGGCACCGACAATCAACAGATCTGCGCGCATTTCCATGCCTTACGCCAGCCTCGCTTGCGGCTTGAGCCGCACGTATAGGGTTTTATCGACCCGCGCTACCAGCTCGCCGGCGCCATCGCGGATATCGACCTGCAATCGCGGCAGGCACTTCTTGCCGGTGGCGGTCTGCTGGCGGATGTCGTCCAGCAGCGCGTCATCGACGTGGAACTCGGCATACACCGGGCCTTTGCCCGGCGAGATGAAATCGATGCTGGCGGCCTTGTCCCAGACGATATAGTCGCGGCCCAACTGCTCGATCAGCAGCAACATGTAGAAAGGGTCGACCATCGAATACAGGCTGCCGCCGAACTGGGTGCCGACATAGTTGCGGTTCCAGCGGGTCAGCTTCATCGCTACCTTGACGCTGCGCAGGTCCGGGCTGATGGACTGCACGCGGATACCAGCGCCCAGGTACGGCGGGTACAGGTTGAGCATCCAGCGCAACATACGCGCACGGCGTGCCAGTTTACGCGGGTTGCTCATGCCTGCCCCCGCGGATCGGGGCGGGTGCCCAGGCCCATGGCCTGGCGGGCGAACCAGCTTTTGGCCGGCGGCAGCAGGTCGAGCCCGAGCAGGCCAAGGTTGCGCCCTGCGGCCAGCAACGGCTGGTTGCTGCCGAACAGGCGGGTGACCTGGTCGGAAAAGCCGATGGTCACGGCCTGGTCCAGGCGCTGGCGCTGGGCGTAAGCCTGCAGCGTGGCCAGGTCGCCAGGCTGCTGCGGGCCGGCCAGCAATGCGTCGGCCAGCGACTGCACATCGCGCAGCGACAGGTTGAAGCCCTGGCCAGCAATGGGGTGCAGGCTGTGCGCGGCATTACCCAGGACCACCAGGTGCGGCCGCACCTGCTCCTGGGCCTCGATCAGCGACAAGGGGTAAAGGTGCCGGGCGCCGACCTGGCGCAACGCGCCCAGGCGATAGCCAAACACGCCTTGCAGCTCGCGCAGGAAGCTGCGCTCATCAATGTCGGCCAGGCGCCGCGCATCCATGCCCTGGCGTGTCCACACCAGTGCACAGCGGTTATCCGGCAACGGCAGCAGGGCCATGGGGCCTTCTTCGGTGAAGCGCTCGAACGCCTGGCCACCGTGGGCTTCACCCGGGGTGATGTTGGCGATCAACGCACTCTGCTGGTACGGCGTGTGGCGTACGTGAATGCCCAACTGCTCGCGCAGGCCGGAGCGGCCACCGTCGGCCAGTACCGCCAGGTCGCATTCCAGCTGGGTGTCGTCATTCAACCCCAGGCGGTAACCGCCTTCGATCGCCTGCATCGAGGTCACTTCCGCCGGGCAGCGCCAGCTCACCACGTCACTGTCCAGCCCTTGCCACAAGCATTGGCCAAGCCAGGCGTTTTCCACCACGTAGCCCAGCGCCGGTACGCCTTCTTCCTGGGCATCCAGACGGGTGGCGCCGAAGCGACCACGGTCAGACACGTGAATTTGCCGGATCGGCTCGGCACGCCGGCCGATGGCCTGCCAAAGGCCCTGCTGCTGGTAGATCTGCTGGGTGCCGAACGACAACGCCGAGGAGCGCGCATCGTAGCTGGGCTGAAAGCTGTCACCGGGTGCGAACGGCTCGATCAGCAAGATCTTCCAGCCGCGCGCCTTGGCCCCGGCCTGCAGGGCCAACGCCAGGCTTGCGCCTACCAGGCCACCGCCAATGATCGCCAGGTTCACGCGACTCATGCCGCGTCCTTGCGGGCGGCCTGCATCAGCGCCTCGATCTCGGCAACCGTGCGCGGCACGCCCGAAGTCAGGATTTCACAACCTTGCCTGGTCACTACCACGTCGTCCTCGATCCTTACACCAATGCCGCGCCATTTTTTGGCCACGGCCTGATTGTCGGCGCCTATGTAGATGCCCGGCTCGACGGTCAGCGCCATGCCGGGCTCCAGCACACGCCACTCGCCACCCACCTTGTACTCGCCCACGTCGTGCACATCCATGCCCAGCCAATGCCCGGCACGGTGCATGTAGAAGGCGCGATAGGCCTCGCTGTCGATCAGCGCCTGCACCTCGCCCGAAAGCAGGCCAAGCTCGACCAGGCCTTCGGTAATGACCTTCACGGTCGCCTCGTGGGCGTGGTTCCAGTGTTTGCCCGGGGCGATTTCGGCAAACGCCGCGGCCTGGGCCTTGAGCACCAGTTCGTAGATGGCCTTCTGCTCGGGCGAAAAGCGCCCGCTGACCGGGAAGGTGCGGGTGATGTCGCTGGCGTAGCAGTCGATTTCGCAACCGGCGTCGATCAGTACCAGGTCGCCATCCTTGAGCGGGGCGTCATTTTGCTGATAGTGCAGGATGCAGCCATTGCGCCCGGCCGCGACAATCGAGCCGTAGGCGGGCATCTTTGCGCCGCCCTTGCGGAACTCATAGTCCAGTTCGGCTTCCAGGCTGTATTCGTGCAGCCCTGCCCGGCAGGCCTGCATGGCCCGCACGTGCGCCCGCGCCGAGATGGCTGCAGCGGCACACATCACCTTCACTTCCGCTGCCGATTTATACAGGCGCATGTCGTGCAGCAGATGATCCAGCGCAACGAACTCGTTCGGCGGCTGGGCGCCCAGGCGGGCCTTGGAGCGGATCACGTTGATCCAGTCCATCAGCCGCCGGTCGAACTCGGGGTTGCTGCCCATGGCGCTGTACACACGCTCGCGGCCTTCGATCAGGCCCGGCAGGATCTCGTCGATGTCGGTGATGGGGAAGGCATCGTCGGCGCCGAAATCGCGCACTGCGCCTTCCTGGCCGGCCCGCAGCCCGTCCCACAGCTCGCGCTCCGGGTTGCGCTCACGGCAAAACAGCACGTACTCGCCATGTTCACGCCCCGGGATCAGCGCAATGACCGCCTCAGGCTCCGGAAAGCCGCTGAGGTACTGGAAGTCGCTGTCCTGGCGGTATACGTGCTCGACGTCGCGGTTGCGGATGGCAACTGCGGCAGCGGGCAGGATGGCGATGCTGTTGGGGACCATCTGCGCCATCAGCGCCTTGCGCCGACGGGCATACTCGCCCTTGGGAATGTGGCTCATGGGCAGACTACCCCCGGTTGATCAGTGCAGCGATGGCTTGGGCGCGGGTGCGGCCGGCTTGGCCAGCTCGGAGAACAGCAGCAGAGGCGCCACGCGCAGGTATTCCATGACTTCCATGTAGTCGCTCTCGCCGTCTTCGGACTCTTCGAGGGCTTCCTGTACCTGGGAAATGGCCACCAGGTCCTGCAGCACATCCTTGGCTTCGTCAGACAAGTCCTTGCCGCCGGCATTCAGGCCAAAGCCGGTAATGAAGCCTTCGCACCACTGGCCCAGCGCGGTGGCGCGGTCGCTCAGGGCGGCGTCGTCGGAAGGCAGCAGCAGGACGATGGCCATGTCGTCGCTGGTCAGTTCACCCTTGACCATTTCCTGCAGGCCGATCAGGGCGTTGCGCACGGTGTCACCGGGCTCGGTTTCCAGCAACTGCGCGGCATCGGCCAGCCAGGCATCGGCGTCGAAACCGGCACCGGCGCAGCTGCGGCCGATCAAAAGGCCGTGCAGTTCGGCCGGGGTGACAGGATGACCATTGCTCGAGAGCAGCATGGCGAAGGCGATGTAAGGCGATTGGGTATTGGGCATGGGCAGCTAGGCGCCAGACGGCGCAATGACTAGAATGGAGACCTTGTATCCTAGCACCGGCAGGCGCGCCAAGACCATCGGCACTGGCTGTCGCGGCCCAGGGAGAGGCATCATCGCCAGGTGACTCAACGACGGAGCGAATCGAGTGCAACCCACGCAAGAGAACGACCTTCAGGCACTGATGAGCCGATTCGAGTTGCTGATCGAACGCGTCGAGCAACTAAAACGGCAAAATGCACTCCTAGTAGCTCAGGAAAAATCCTGGCGCGAAGAGCGCGCCCACCTCATCGAAAAGAACGAGATCGCCAAGCGCAAGGTCGAGTCGATGATCTTACGCCTCAAGGCTCTGGAGCAAGACTCATGAGTTCAAGCAATAGCGTCACCGTGCAGATCCTCGACAAAGAATACTCGATCATCTGCCCGCCGGAGGAGCGCAACAACCTGGTCAGCGCCGCGCGCTACCTGGACGGCAAGATGCGCGAGATCCGCAGCAGCGGCAAGGTGATTGGCGCCGACCGCATCGCGGTCATGGCGGCATTGAACATTACCCACGAAATGCTGCACCGCCAGGAAGACCGCACCGATGCCCCGGTCAGCGGCACCAACCGCGAACAGGTGCGCGACCTGCTGGATCGGGTAGATAAGGCATTGTCCGACGACACGGATACCAAAATTGGCTGAGATTGGTATACTGGCGCCACTCCCTGGTGGATGCGCCAGTCGGTTATGTCCCTGAGCCGATACGCACAACCACGGGGGTTGCACGCTGGGGCCGGTGTGCATGTCCGCCCGACGGAAAGCCTTAACGCCCCCTGCAATCTCCACCTTGAACTTTCGGGTTCAAGGGCTACACCGACAGCGGTCTGACCGGGGAGCCTGAATTTTTTTGCCCGCCCCTCAGGCGGGCAATTCGTTTTGGCCGACCTTCCAGTGCCGGCCAGCAATCCTGGGATCGCCCGTGCCATGACCGACACCGCGCCGCTCACCCGCCCCCAGCTCCGTCGCCTGCTTCGCAATGCCCGCCGCGCCCTCACCCCTGCCCAGCAACGCCAGGCCACCCTCGGCCTGTACCGCCAGCTGGCGCAACACCCATTGTTCCGCCGCGCCCGGCATATTGCCTTGTACCTGCCCAACGACGGCGAAATCGACCCTGGCCTGCTGATGCGCGAAGCCCAGCGTCGCGGCAAACGCACCTACCTGCCGGTGCTGCACGCCTGGCCGCGCACGCACATGGTGTTCCAGCGGTTCGAGCAGGGCGAAAAGCTCAAGCCCAACCGCTTTCGTATTCCCGAGCCGGTCACGGACCGCAGGCGTCAGCGGCCGGTCTGGGCGCTGGACCTGATCCTGCTACCGCTGGTCGGTTTTGACGAAGTGGGCGGGCGCCTGGGCATGGGTGGCGGCTTTTATGATCGCAGCCTGGCCTACCAGGCGCGTCGGCAAACCTGGAAAAAACCGTTGCTGCTGGGGCTGGCGCACGAATGCCAGAAAGTCGAGCGGCTGGCGCAGGCCAGTTGGGATGTACCGCTGCAGGGGACGGTCTCGGACCGTAGCTGGTACCTGGCACCGCGTTGAGCGGCGCCAGCGGGGGGCATCAACGTTGTGGCTGGCTGGCGTCGACCGGCATCTGGTAGGCGTTGTCCAGCTTGCGCTCCCACAAACCCTGCGCATAACCGGTAGTGACCACACCCAGGCCAAAAATGAACACCAGGATCCACAGCAGATCCGGCTTTTTGCGTTGATTCATCGAAGATTGCCCCCCAGGCAAACTGTTCAGTGCTCGGCGATTTTCAGGGTATCGCCAGCGCGTCGCGCTTTAAACGGGGCGCATTTTCCGACAACCTGCGTCCGCAAGCAAACCTTGACGCCAACCGGCTGTCGGTTTCGTGCAACAGGTTATTTCAAACCTTTTCAGGAGCAGCATCCATGGCCTACTGGCTGATGAAATCCGAGCCCGACGAACTCTCCATCGAAGGCCTCAGCCGCCTGGGCGAAGCGCGCTGGGACGGCGTGCGCAACTATCAGGCGCGTAATTTCCTGCGGGCCATGAACGTGGGTGACGAATTCTTCTTTTATCACTCCAGCTGCCCGCAACCGGGCATTGCCGGTATTGCCAGAATCACCCGTGCGGCATACCCCGACCCCACCGCGCTGGACCCACAAAGCCACTACTACGACGCCAAGGCCACGGCCGACAAGAACCCGTGGAGCGCGGTGGATGTGGCCCATGTGCAAACCCTGCCACGGGTACTGGAGCTGGGCTGGCTGAAGCAGCAGGCCGGCCTGGCCGAATTGCCGCTGGTGCAAAAGGGCAGCCGCCTGTCGGTGATGCCGGTCACCCCCGAACAATGGGCGGTGATTGTCGCGCTGCGTTGAAACAGTGGCCAAGGTCAAGGGTTTGACCGATATCAACACGCCACGAACGGCCCCGCGCCATGATGTAGTGTGGATGAGCGCAAGGATGCAGAACGATGAACCGATACGCCCCCAGAATATTCGCCGCCGCGCTGATCGCACTGCTCGCTGCAGCCGCAGGGCTGGGGTACTGGAAGTCGCTCCACGACCAGCTGCCCGACGGCCTGAGCATGGGCAACGGCCGGCTCGAAGCCACCGAAGTACAGATCGCCAGTAAAATCCCCGGCCGTCTGGCCGAAGTGCTGGTCGACGAAGGCGACAAAGTCACCCGCGGCCAGCTGCTGGCACGTATCGACACCCGCACCATGCAAGCCCAGCGCACCCAGGCCGAAGCCGAAGTGCTGCGCGCCCGGGAAAACTACGCCGCTGCCCAGGCAAGTGTGCAGCTGCGGCAAAGCGAACTGTTGCTGGCCAGCCAGGAACTCAAGCGCGTGCGCGAAATTTTCCAGCGCAAGTACGCCAGCCAACAGTTGCTCGACCAGCAACAGGCACGCTTTGACACCGCCAACGCCGCCGTGGTCGCCGCCCGCGCCCAGCTGGCAGCGATCAAGGCCGCCATCGGCGCCGCCCAAGCCCAGGTCGCCCAGCTCACCAGCGAAATCGACGACAGCAGCCTGCGGGCGCCCATCAACGGCATCATTCAGCTGCGCCTGGCCGAGCCCGGTGAAGTGCTGGGTGCCGGCGGCCGCGTGCTGATGCTGATCGACCCTAGCGACCAGTACATGAACCTGTACCTGCCGGCCGCCGCCAGTGGCCAGCTGACCGTAGGTGACCAGGCGCGCATCGTGCTGGACGCCCTGCCCGAACGCGCTCTGCCGGCCAAGGTGGCCTTTGTCGCAGCCAAGGCCCAGTTCACCCCCAAACAGGTCGAAACCCGCGACGAGCGGCAAAAGCTGGTATTCCGGGTCAAGCTTCGCCTGACCGACCCCGGCGCAGTGCCACAAGCAAAACCGGGTATGCCAGGCGCCGGCTATGTGCGCACGGCTGAGGTGGACTGGCCGGCCAACCTGCAATGAACGCCCCGGCACTGCTGGCCGAGGGCATCCGCCACCGCTACGGCGACCTGGTGGCCCTGCACACCCTCGGCTTCAGCCTGCCTGCGGGCACCCGTTGCGCGCTTATCGGCCCTGATGGCGCGGGCAAATCGACCTTGCTGGGGTTGATTGCAGGGGTCAAACGCCTGCAACAGGGCGAGCTGCAGGTGCTGGGTGGCTCGATCCGCCAGCGCCGTCATCGCGCGGCGCTGTACCCGAAAGTGGCGTTCATGCCACAAGGGCTGGGCAACAACCTGTACCCGGAGCTGTCGATCAGCGAGAACATACGCTTTTTTGCCACCCTGTTCGGCCTGGGCCGCCGCGAGTGTGAACAGCGTATGGCCAACCTGTTGCAGGCCACCGACCTGCAGCGCTTTGCCCAGCGCCCGGCTGGCAAGCTGTCAGGTGGCATGAAGCAGAAGCTGGGCCTGTGCTGCGCGCTGATTCACGAGCCGGACCTGCTGATCCTCGACGAACCCACCACCGGCGTCGACCCGCTGTCGCGGCGGCGCTTCTGGGAGCTGGTCGAGCAGGTTCGCGCACAGCGCCCGCAACTGACCCTGCTGGTGGCTACCGCCTACATGGAAGAAGCCGAACAGTTCGAGCATTGCCTGATGCTCGATGGCGGCCGACTGCTGGCCGCAGGCCCAAGCCACGAACTGGCCGCAGTCACCCCCAGCGGCAAGCTGGACGACGCCTTCACCCATTACCAAGGTGCGGGCAAGGCGCAGCATCAACCGTTGCACATCCCGCCGCGCCCGGCCACAGATGGCCCGGTCGCCATCGAGGCTCACGACCTGACCCTGCGCTTTGGCGACTTCACAGCGGTAAACAAGGTCAGTTTCGCCATTGGCCGTGGCGAGATCTTCGGCTTCCTCGGCTCCAACGGCTGCGGCAAGACCACCACCATGAAAGTGCTCACCGGGCTGATGCCGGCCAGCGAGGGCAGCGCCAGCCTGCTGGGGCGCCCGGTGGACGCCAGTGACCTGGCCACGCGCAAACGGGTCGGTTTCATGTCGCAGAGTTTCTCGCTGTATGGCGAGCTCAGCACCCGGCAGAACCTGGCCTTGCATGCCCGCCTGTTCGACTTGCCCAAAGCCGAGAGCGCCCAGCGCATCGATGAGCTGATCGAGCGCTTCGACCTGGCCGCTATCGCCGACCAGCCGTCCGGCGCCCTGCCCCTTGGCCTGCGCCAGCGCCTGTCGCTGGCGGTGGCGGTGCTGCATCGCCCGGAAGTACTGATCCTCGATGAACCGACCTCCGGCGTCGATCCGGCCGCTCGCGACGACTTCTGGCGCCTGTTGGTGGAACTGTCACGCGAACAGGGCGTGACCATTTTCCTCTCCACCCACTTCATGAACGAAGCCCAGCGCTGCGACCGCATCTCGTTGATGCATGCCGGGCGGGTACTGGCCTGCGACACCCCCGATGCCCTGCAGCGCCAGTACCACGGTGACACTTTGGAGGACGCGTTCGTGCGCTGCCTGGAGCAGGCCCAGGAGCTCGCGCCGCCAGCCACGGACAACGCCGTGCTGGAGCAGCCAGCCACGGCCGCCCCGCCACTGCGCCAGGGCTTCAGCCTGCGCCGCCTGCTGGCGGTGGCCAGCCGCGAGGGCAAGGAACTGCTGCGCGACAAGGTGCGCCTGGCCTTCGCCCTGGCAGGCGCGTTGTTCATGATGGTGATCTTCGGCTACGGCATTTCGCTGGATGTGGAAAACCTTGCCTTCGCCGTGCACGATCAGGACCAGAGCCCACAAAGCCGCACCTACCTCGAAGCCTTCCGGGGCTCACGCTATTTTGCCGAACAGGCGCCGATCCGTGACAGCCGCGAGATGCACCAGCGCCTGCAGCGCTCGGAAATCAAACTGGCGCTGGAGATTCCGCCCGGCTTTGGTCGCGACCTGTACGCCGGGCGCCAACCGGTGGTGGCGGCCTGGCTCGACGGCGGCATGCCGTTCCGCGCCGAAACCAGCCGCAACTACGTGGAAGCCGTGCACCAGGCCAACCTTGAGCAACTGGCAAAGGCCAGCCCCCAGCCGCAGCCGCGCCAGGACCTGGTGCGCCTGGAAACGCGTTTTCGCTACAACCAGGACGTGGTCAGCGTGAATGCCATCGGCCCGGGCGTGATGGCGCTGATCCTGGCCTTCATTCCGGCCATGCTCACCGCGCTGGGCATTGTCCGCGAGAAAGAACTCGGCTCCATCACCAACTTCTATGCCACGCCCCTCACCCGCCTGGAGTTTCTGCTGGGCAAGCAGATGCCTTACCTGATCGTAAGCCTGGTCAACCTGGCGCTGCTGGTGGCCATGAATTGCTGGCTGTTCGCCGTGCCGCTCAAGGGCAGCGTGCTGGCCCTGGCCTGTGGTGGCGTGGCCTACCTGCTGGCCACCACCAGCCTGGGGCTGTTGATCTCGGCCTTCACCCGCACCCAAATCGCGGCCATCCTGGGCACCATGATCATCACCAGCCTGCCGACCATCCAGTTTTCCGGGCTGATCGTGCCACGTTCGTCGCTGGACGGCGCAGCGGCGGTGATGGGCCAGCTGTTCCCGGCGGGCTACTTTCTCGACATCGCGGTCGGCACCTTCACCAAGGCGCTGGGGCTGCGCGAGCTGTGGCCGCAGTGCCTGATCCTGCTGGGCTTCTTCGCTGCGTTCACCGGCCTGAGCCTGGCCATGTTGAAGAAGCAGGAGGCCTGACATGTCGCGCCTTAACCACACCCTGCGCCTGGGCTTGAAAGAACTGACCAGCCTGCGCCATGACAGCGTGCTGCTGCTGTTCCTGCTGTATGCCTTCAGCGTGGCGATCTACATGCCGGCCGCCGGCTCGGTGATCGGCGTACACAACGCCAGCGTCGCGGTAGTGGACGAAGACCACAGCCTGCTGTCGCGCAAATTGACCCAAGCCCTGCAACCGCCCGAGTTCCAACCCGCCGTGCCGCTGCCCGCAACACGCCTGGACCAGGCCATGGACAGCGGCGAGTACACCTTCGTGATCAACGTACCGGTGAACTTCCAGAGCGACCTGCTGGCCGGGCGCTCGCCGGAGCTGCAGGTCAACGTCGACGCCACGGCCATGAGCCAGGCGTTCATGGGCGCCGGCTACATCGGCCGCATCTTCGAGCGCGAGCTGCTCGACTACAGCCAGCGCGGCAACGTGCAAAGCCCGGTGCTGATCAACCCCAAGGCGCTGTTCAACCCCAACCTTGAGGGGGGCTGGTTCCTGGCGGTGATCCAGATCGTCAACAACATCACCATCCTGGCGATCATCCTCACCGGCACCGCGCTGCTGCGCGAGCGTGAGCATGGCACCCTCGACCACCTGCTGGTGCTGCCGCTCACCGCACTGGAAATCATGCTGGCAAAAATCGGCAGCAACGCGCTGGTGGTGGTGATCTGCACGTGGGTTTCGCTGGTGGTGGTCGTGAAAGGCGCGCTGGGTGTGCCGCTGTCCGGCTCGATGGGGTTGTTTCTGGCCGTGACCGCGCTGTACCTGTTCGCCAGTACCGCGCTGGGCATCTTCCTCGCCACCCTGGCACGCTCGACGCCGCAGTTCGGCCTGCTGGCCATCCCGGTGATCATCCCGATGCTGTTGTTGTCTGGCGGCAGCACACCGCTGGACAGCATGCCGCAATGGCTGCAATGGGTGATGCAGGGGTCGCCGTCGACGCACTTTGTCAGCCTGGGTACCGCGATCCTGTTCCGGGATGCCGGCTGGGCGGTGGTATGGCCGGATATTTTGGCGCTGGCGCTGATCGGCCTGGTGTTTTTCAGCGTCGCCCTGACGCGGTTTCGCCGTAGCCTGGCGTCATGAGGGCGTGCGATATCATTCCGGTCAGGAAATTGGAAAACTGGCACAAAGACAAAGGGCGCCTTTCGGCGCCCTGATCACAGACAGGTTGGCTTGTCATCGCCATTTACCTGCCCGGCTCTGTAATAGCTGGTTGAACCAGGATCCACAGAGTCTCGCAAGTCCCTTGCGGGAACAGGGCGATTATTGCGTATCCAGCGCACCACTGACAACAGCCGGCACTGTTGCCGGATATGTGAAGCCCAGGCTGAAGCCAACAGCAGCCCTTACTGCCGCGAAATGCTCAGGCCTCATTGTGAAGGTGAGGAATTCCCGACCACCACCATGCCGTGACTTGACCTGACACCTGTCCAGTCTAGCGATCGCCAATACTCTCGAGCAACTGGAGACAAGCCACAATTTAACGTGGCTATGGCATCAGAAACTGAAAACTGGCGGGCTTACAGATAAGACAGAAAACGCCTACAACCGGAGCTCACCTCGCTTCGGCCTGAATGCTTTTTCCGTTGCCGGTTGGAATACCAGCGCCGTAACGAGGCCGCTATCACCGTGTTGCAGCGGCGATTGGCCTCATAAGGTTTCAGTTCATTGCACGATCAGGTTGTTGAACAGCAGGTCTTCGACGATCGGCTTGCCCTCTTCCGCTTCCAGCACCTGCTGCACCTGCTTCAGCGCCTCCTGGCGAAGGTGCTCCTTGGACTCGACATTGCTCATGCTGTCCACGGTCTGCTGGGTGAACAGTGCCACCAGCTGGTTGCGGATCAGCGGTTCGTGATGCTTCACCGCCTTGGCCGCTTCGTCGCCGGTCACGCGCAGGGCCACGTCGGCCTTGTACACGCGCAGCCGCGGGCCGCCGTCGAGGGCATAGTTACCCACAAAGGGTGGGCTCAGGCTGATGTAAGCAACCTTGGGCGCCCCTTCCTTGGCTTCTTCGGCCATGGCCGCAGCCGGCAGCAGCAGCGCCAGCACCATCAAGATCCACGCTTTCACGAATTCGCTCCTCAATACAGTTGGCGCCAGCTTACCCAGCACGCCGCTCAAACCCAAGCCGGGGCTTATGCCGGCCCATCAGGGCGGGCCATGCTCGTTGACCCGGCAAGCGGCCCTCCTACACTTATCGGCCACTACCCGCAAAGGAATAGCCCCGATGAAAGCTGTGTTGTGCAAAACCCTGGGTCCGGCGCGTGATCTGGTACTGGAAGACGTGGCCAGCCCGCTGCCGAAGAAAAACGAGATTCTGCTGGATGTGCAGGCCGCCGGTGTCAACTTCCCCGACACCCTGATCATCGAAGGTAAATACCAGTTCCAGCCACCACTGCCGTTCTCACCCGGCGGCGAAGCCGCGGGCGTGGTGGCCGCGGTTGGGGAAAAAGCCGGCGCGTTCAAGGTCGGCGACCGGGTCATGGCACTCACCGGCTGGGGTGCGTTCGCCGAGCAGGTGGCGGTGCCGTTCTACAACGTGATGCCAATTCCGGCCAGCATGGACTTCACCACCGCTGCAGCGTTTGGCATGACCTATGGCACCTCGATGCACGCCCTGCGCCAGCGCGGCCAATTGCAAGCAGGCGAGACACTGCTGGTACTGGGCGCATCCGGCGGGGTCGGTCTGGCGGCGGTGGAAATCGGCAAGGCCATGGGTGCGCGGGTGATCGCGGCGGCCAGCAGTGCCGAAAAAGTGGCCGTGGCCAAGGCGGCCGGGGCAGATGAGCTGATCGACTACAGCCAAGCCAGCCTGCGCGAAGAAATCAAGCGCCTGACCGGCGGCCAGGGTGTGGATGTGATCTACGACCCGGTCGGCGGCGAGCTGTTCGAGCAGGCAGTGCGCGGGCTGGCCTGGAATGGCAGGCTGCTGGTGGTGGGTTTTGCCAGCGGCAGCATTCCACAACTGGCGACCAACCTGGTGCTGCTCAAGGGCGCGGCGGTGCTGGGGGTGTTCTGGGGCGCGTTCGCACAGCGCCAGCCCGAGGATAATGCGGCCAACTTCAAGCAGCTGTTTGCCTGGCATGCCGAAGGTAAGTTGAAGCCGCTGGTGTCGCAGACTTATCCACTGGCCGAGGCCGGGGCTGCCATCGAGAAGCTGGGGCAGCGGCAGGCTGTGGGTAAGTTGGTGGTGCGGATGCATTGATTTTTCTGGGGCTGCCCTGCAGCCCTATCGCGACACAAGGCCGCTCCTACAGCGCAACGCAAATCCCTGTAGGAGCGGTCTTGTGTCGCGATGGGCCGCACAGCGGCCCCAAAAACTCAAACTTCACGCAGGTTATGGCAACGCCTGAACCGCGCCTCCAGGTTGCGATCGGGCATCTGGTGGCTGCGCAAGGCATTCAAGGTCTGCTCGACATAGTCGCGCGTGGTGCCATAACGCCCCTTGGCACTGGCCAGGATCTGGCTGAGCAAGGTATCCGGCAGGTTGCCCGCATAGCAAGGCAAATGCCGCTCCAGCACAAAGCCCAAGGCCTGTACCTTGCTGCCATCGCCCAGCCGGCAATTGAGCCAGTGCGGCCGATAGGCCGGGTACGGCATCTCGCGTTGCCACAGGGCCATCAGCGAGTCGTCCAGGTTGCTCTCCTCCAGCCGGTAGGCAAAACCGCTGCAGGAACCACCACGGTCCAGGCCGAACACCAGGCCGGGTGTTTCCGGGGTGCCGCGATGCTCGTGCGACCACAAGTACAGGCCACGGTGATATCCATGTACCCGCGCGCGCTGGCGCTCCACCGAATTGCACTCCGGGCGCCAGATCAGCGAACCGTAGGCAAACAGCCACACCGGCCCGCCCTGATGTCGAGACATGGTCGTCTTCATGGAGTTGAACAACTGGTCGCGAGTATGTTGCTGACCAAAGTCGAGTGAAGGAGGATATGAAACTTGCCAAGACATACTTTCAATTGCCGACATAAGCTGCCGCCATTATCCCTGTGAACTACAGATGTAGCGAGATTCGCTCAAACTGCGGCCCCAAGCCGTGTACCAAGGGCGCTTGCAGTAACCATAGGCCAGAAATGCAGGAATACTCAAGCCCTGGGGCAATACTTTAATGCGCGGTTCCGACGACTGGGGAAGTACTGTTTCGGCAACGGTTAAAGTTATTAGCCAAGGCGGTAACAATTACCGCCTTATACCCACTTGTTCCAACTTCGGTTATTAACCGCGTGGGGCGTAGGCAAACACATCCGCACGCATGCGGTGTGCATCCATGCCGGCTTCGACCAGGGCGTCGAGGGTGGCGTAGATCATGTTCGGTGAACCGCTGGCATACACATGCACCGTATTGAGGTCGGCGATGTCCTCGCAGACCGCCTCATGCAGCATGCCGCAACGGCCCTCCCAGCCGCACAGGTCACTGACGACCTGGTGCAGGAACAGGTTGGGCAGGCGCTGCCATTCGTCCCAGTGCTCGATCTGGTAGAAGTCTTCGGGCCGGCGCACACCCCAGTACAGGTGTACCGGGTACTTGAAACCGTTGGCTCGGCAATGCTCGAGCAGGCTGTGCATCTGGCCCATGCCGGTGCCGGCGGCAATCAATACCAGCGGCCCGTCGGGCAGCTCGGCCAGGTGGGTGTCGCCAAACGGCATTTCGATGCGTGCCAGGCCGTCACGCTTGAGCTGCTCGATCAGTTGCAATGCACTGGGCTCACGGGCCAGCACGTGCAGCTCCAGCTCACGCCCGGCGTGGGGTGCGGAGGCCAGCGAAAACGCGGCCGGCTTGCCGCCCTCGCGCTCGATCATCAGGTACTGCCCGGCGTGGTAACGCAGTGGCTTGCC